>JAIQFL010000540.1 GCA_020073365.1 Terriglobia bacterium
TTCGAAACCCGCCTGCCGGCGGACGAAGGGGAGGACTGGAATCAGGTTTTGCAGAATGCCCGAACTGGATCAAACTGGCCTTGCCAAACAGCCAGCCGGTAAGGTAAAACAGGTCTGTCCAGGATGATGGTCCGTTGGCCGGTTTTGAAGTGACCCTCTATGGCCGGTTTTGAAGTGACCCCCGAGGGCATTGGAAACGTACTTCATTTCAGGATCATCTTGCATTGGACAATTCTAATGAGCATCCCTACAGGCAGTTGGTGTATACTATACCCGTCTAAATTCGGGCGGTCTAAATCTAAATGGAAATCCCGATTGCGGTGTCGCAAGGGTCCGCGCCGCCAGCGCGGACCCTTGCCGTTTAGCACCGGCACAGGAGCGATGAACTGGAACGTGAATGTCACAGCCTTGGTGGCCGGGTTCGTTCACTTTCTTGAGAGAAATCCTCATGCTTGTTATTCGGCAGCAACAGATGGCGGCCTTTGCCCAGGCCGCCGTCAAGAGTTTTGATGATCGCGTCGTCATTCATCTGAACAAGTTCTTTCCCGAGCAATGCGGGACCTTGGGGGAACCCCAACTCCGCGAATTCATCAGATACGGAGTTGAACGCGCGAACACTTATGGCATCGTGGCGGAGCGCGACGTGTGCAAGTACATCGATCTGATGGCGGTGTTCGGTCGCGATTTTGATACCGACCCACGGCTTAGATGGGCAGGTGTGATTCTCGGGACGAAGCAGAACTTTGGAGCAAACATCCAGCACCTAATCGCCGCAGCTCAGGACCACCTGCGGCGTCTGTAGCTTATGCCAACGACCCCGACTGTTACACCTGAGCCGCCGGAGCAGGTGCTCGCCTCCGCAATTGACAGCGCAGATCGTGAGTTTGCCAGCGCTCCGGTCGGCGCCACAGTCTTACCTTGCTCTCTTACATACATTGAGACTGGTCATTGACGAAGAAGATAAGCCTGTCACGAATCAAAGGTACCGGCTGGTGCTGACGGACGGATCGGTAAGCCAGGGGACACTCGGCAGTGACGGACGCATTTACGTGGGATCCCTTCCGCCCGGAACCTGCGATATCCGTTTTTTCGAGATGATCGATTTGGGCGTACCGGCCAAGGAAGTGAAACGGGCCTGGGATTGGAAAAGTTCAGCCGGAGATACCCCCGAGAATTCGAGAGATTTGCATTTTAAGGACAATGAAGGCCAGACGCTGATCCTCGCCCCCGATGCGGATGATCCCGGCGCGGGGCAGGACAACCCTGAGTAAGGCAAGACCGGCCTCAGGTTCAAGGAAATCCACACATGACTGCCGACTTTTCGTTCACGAACTTCGAAGAGCACAAAGTTAAGACCGGCGAGAGCCTCGATAGCATTGCCAAGAAGCATGGCATCACGTGGGAACAGCTCTCGCAGTTTAATTGGGAAACCTCGGAACCTAAGCAAATCAACGAGTGCCTGCACGAGTTCGTCGGCTGTAGACAAAAGACGAAGGACCGCAATAACTACATCTTTACCAGCAAAGACAATCCGGGGATCATTTACGTTCCTGTCAAGTCGCCGCATTACAAACTGGCGACCGGCAAGACCCATCGCATCCAAGTCATTCGGCCCCATTTGAAATCCGATATTGAAGTCGAGACCGTTGATGATTTCCTTCATGTCGTACCCAATGTTACCGTGGTTCTCAAGCGGAAAGAAGGCGGACCTGATGTTGAAATCGCGACCGACGAGAGCGGTTACGGCGTAGCCAAGAGGGTGCTCTCGGGGCACTACAAGGTTACCGTAAAGGGTGGAGGGCCCGCATACTTTCTGGTGCGCACCAATCAACCGCTCAATGACGACCCCAATGCGGATATTGGAGAGTTCGAAGAAGCGGTAATCGATACCCGCCAACGGGTGCAAGCGCTCACCCAACTGGTGGTCGCGCGTATTGCCACGCCCACGGAAAAACGAGAGCGCCGGCTCCTGCAAAGGGTGTATACGCGTACCCAGAAACAGGAAGCCAAGGGGCGCGGTACCGAGACGTCGACGGCAGAGTCGAAGACCTATGCGCGTCTCAACCAGACCCGCGCCGTGGATAACCTGGCATTACTGGCGGGTTGGAAGGACAACGGCGACGTAGACATCCCCAATCTGGTCAGTTCGATCCTCCCGGATTTCTTCCAGGATCGCGACGGCGCTCCATCCAACCGAAAGTACTACGTTTGGGTTATGGAATCCACAGCCCAATCTCCGCGTGTCAGCGCCTACAATGCATCGGGGGCAGTGGAAGCCACCTTTAAACTGCCGCGACCTCCTTCCGGCCTGGTCGGCGTTTACACGCCTTATGAGAATAGCGCCGGCGCACTGTTCGTCGATATGATGACTAAGTCGTATTCGATCGGGCAGGAATTTGATTCTGTCGTCCCGATTGAGAAACTCGTAAGTTCCGGCGATGAGCAGAAAGTCCTGGACACTTGGAACGCCCACGCCGAACAGGACCACGTAGCAGTCCTTTACTGGCTACCGACAGGGGGGCAGCTCGCGTGGATTGGGGTGCACGGCGGCAGCGGCCGCCTCGAGGACTACGGCAATCAAGTCGCTGTAAACAAACGCATCCACGCTCGAAACATCGCTGTTTGCCGGAGGATTTCCGAACTCTACAACGCATACATTGAGGGCTATCGGGCCCGGGTGAAGAAGACACGCAATGAAAAAGAATTGCGAAAGCTGGGCCCGCCGTGGGCACCGTATATTATGCCGACACCAGCCAAGGCCACTGACGATCAGTTGTGGGACATTTTCGACGCATATTCACTAAACCAGCTCCGCGCCTGGTCTGCCGTTTGCGAGCAATTGGACAAGTTCGCCGGGCGTATGTCGGAGGGCTCTCCATACATTTCGCTCAAGGCAAAATACGAAGTCGGCGGCCGAGGAGAGGGAGGCGAAGGCGGTGAGGCGGCCCTGGAAAAACTGGCAAAGGGTGGTACCGCGCTGGACGAACCCCTACCGGTTTCCGTGGAAGTCGAGGGTTCCTTGACGTTCCAATTCACCGACGACGAAATTCGGATGCTGACCGGACATGAAGAGAAGGGCAAGGTCTCGGCAGAAGGTGAGTTAAAGCTTAAAGGCGGGAAGTACAATCTCGGCCTCGAGTACAAGAGGAACCTGAAAAAGCCGGAGGAGTGGGAAGTCACCATCAAGACGGGTCCACTCGAGCTTGAAGCCAACAAGGATGGTACTCGTAAGATCGCCATCGAGGCGCTGCCTGAAATCTGGGCTGAATCGCAATTTAATCCCAATCAAGCCACCTTTGAGGGCGGACTGAAGATTGAGACTGAAGTCATCCTCGACATTTTCAAGAAAATTCCGGTGAAGAACAAGGGCCTGCATGAGTTTTTCGAAAAGTACGGCGAGAAAATCGTGCCGAAGGAAATCAGTGTTCATGCGGGGCTGGTGGGCCTGAAGGAGCGAACCGCACTGGCGGTGATTACCAACGCGCCGGGGTTCTTCCAGAGACGCGATCTCGACGAGTTAGTCGAGCTTCAATGGAATGCACTGGACCTCGACGAACAAGTCCATCTTACGCAACTGGGATGGGACCAGTGCAGTTGGGATTTGAAGTCTTACGTCGGCGCCGAGGTCCCGAAAACGATGGAAGAGGAGTGGGAAGCCTTCAGCCCCCAGCAACAGATTGCGACCCTTCACCTCGGCTTCTACGATGCTGAGGACTACCACGAGCGGATTGAGCATTCGCGGACCAAGAAGGCTGGCTGGAAAGATGCAATTGAAAAGCTGCAGTGCGCCGGAAAAGCCGGTAAGGAGGGCGAGGAAAGCGCTTCAACTTCCCACAGCGAGTGAATCGTCCGCAAAGGTTCTCCCAACCAATTTAGCGGCTACAACGAGAAGTTCTTGTGGTGAGAAGACGCGCTTGGCCCGCCCGGCCCGCTGGCGCCGCGACAATCGCGACACTGTGAGCGCGGCCCGCGACCGCGATGGCGCCCTGAACGCCAGGAACCTGTAGCACGTTGCTGTCCGTATTGCCGCCGTTGCCCAGTTGGCCGTAGGTGTTGTAGCCCCAAGCCCACACCGTGCCGTCAGCTTTCAGCGCCAGGCTGTGGCCAAGGCCACGGGCCGGTGCCGCGGCGATGGCGATGACACCGCCCAGGCAGGAAACCCAAACGGGCATGTTCCTCTCCATATTCGTGCCCTTCCCCAATTCGCCTTCGCGATTCCGCCCAGGCTCATACGGTACCGTCAGACTTCAAGGCTAGCCTCGATTTCCACGCGTAATAATTCAGTTAGCACGAGTGGCGTTTCGGTGATGAAGTGAAGACTCAGGCAAATCGAAGGATCAGTTGCTTGTTCCCGAACCAAGGCATGGGTGTGGACTGATCGGTCAGACCAGAGGCGACCAGATAGGGATTGTGGGCGCGTTTGTCCAGGGCCCAGTTCCTTCTCGCTGACCTGACCCGTGTAACCGATCACGTGCGCCATCATACCGTTCTGCGGATACAGCCGGCGCTGCGACGGGATGAGCACCAGTTCCGGGAAGAAATCGTGGTGCGAATCGACGAAAGCCAGGTCCCCCGGCGTCAGCTCCTGCTTGACGACGATCGGCACGTACTTGGGCTCCAGTTTGACCTTCCGGACCTGGGCGGCGAGGTCGCTATAGTCCAGATCCAGGCCCTGTGCGATGGGCCGCAGGTGCTCTTCCTTGAGGGACTCGCGGGCCAGAATCAGGCTGAACGAAGCGTGATTGTCGACAATCACGCGTCCGTCGCGGTCCAGGATGCGTCCGCGGGGCGCCAACACCGGCACCGATTTGATGCGGTTTTGCTGCGCTCGCTCGTCGTAGAACTGGGGGTTCTGCACCTGCAACGCCCAGAAACCGGAAATCAGAAACAGGAAGATGCCGACCGTAACGTACTGGAATACGGCAATCTTGCCCGACGCGAAGTGTGTGTCATCGCGCAGGGGGGGCTTATCGGTGACTTGCTCTTCGAGATTTGGATCAGCCGGCGGCAGGGTCACGGAAGCGAGCTGGGTGTGTGCTCTGCTTTCAGTGTAGTTGACGGGGTGGCTGCTCGGCAACGTCCTTGCGTCCACGCGATCCGGATTCTGGCGGTAAGCGCCGCAGGACGGTGTCACTTCCTGCACCCGTCGCCTGCGCACCTCGTGCTGTATCATGAGACCAACGATGATGACCGAGTTGCTGCAGCGCGTTCGGGCCGGAGATCGAGACGCCCTGCGCACGGTGGTTCCGCTGGTTTACCATGAGTTGAAAGAGCGTGCCGCTGCGCACTTGCGGCGGGAAGGCCGGTCGGTATCTCTCGAAACCACGGCTTTGGTGCACGAAGCGTTTCTGCGGCCGGCGGGCTCGCACCATCCGGATTACGAAAACCGTTCTCATTTTTGTGGCATCGCCTCCCGGCTGATGCGCCAGGTGCTGGTGGATCTGGCCCGCTCGCGGGCCACGGAAAAGCGCGGCGGCGCCCGGGAAGTGCGCCTGGCGGGACTTCCGGATGTGGCCGCCAGCCCGATGAGTCGTTGCTCGTGATGAACGAAGCGCTGGAGCGCTTGGGCCACACGGATGCGCTAAAAGCAAACTGCCCGCTCGGTGGGGCCATTGAGCCGCCGGGATGATTGGTGGCGGAACTGACCGCCGTGATTGGTAACACAGTTTGCTTTTGGGCAGAGGGTGATTCAAGGTTCGTGGGGTTCTCCCGATAAGAGGGTTGAGCTGAGCGGAGGATAGGGCAACGCAGGGATGCGACCCGAGCGCCGACTCAGAGGCCGAGATGGCCGGGGTGGCTTCCCTCGCGGGGGCCACTCCAGT
>JAIQFL010000102.1 GCA_020073365.1 Terriglobia bacterium
AGTCGTAGATCTCCCGCCGGGTTTCACCGGCAAACTCGATCTGCGAGCTGCCCTTGATAAAATCATCGATTTCCTGGGGCGTTAGCCCCTCCACGTTCTTCATCCCAATTCGCATCCACCTGAAAGGGTGGCAGACCACGAATTTCAGGATCATCTTGCATTGGAAACGTACTTCATTTCAGGATCATCTTGCATTGGACAATTCTGTGAGGATTTTCGTGACGAACTTGGGCTAGAATGAATGGTCCAGTCAATGTCGGGGCGTAGCGCAGCCTGGTAGCGCACCTGCCTTGGGCGCAGGGGGTCGGGCGTTCAAATCGCCCCGCCCCGACCAATAGAATCAGTGGGTTAGGACGGTTTTACGGTAGGCAAAACGGGGGCAGTTTCTTCACTTTGGGGTAAACTTGGGGTGGTCGGTTGTACTTTGGGTTTCAGGCTTAGCGATTCCACAGCCTGACGTTTCGCGTTCATTCTGATGTGGCTGTACCGTTCCATCATTGCCCTGGACAGGTGCCCGGCCAGCGCCATGATGGTGGAATCGGACGCGCCACTCTCTGCCAGCTTCGTAATCGCCGTATGCCGCAGGTCATGAATCCGGCAACGGACCTTGGCTTTCTTCCGCAGGTTGGTCCACGCGGTCTTGAACCGCTTTGACGGCTGCGTAGGGTCATTGGGCCAGCACTCCCCAGCGGGGAAGAGGTAATGCTCAGGAAGGGTTTCCCCAAACCGTTCGGTGAACCACTGGGCATGGTCCGTCATCACGTCGAACAATTCTTGATTCATCGGAATCTGGCGTCCGGTGCCCGCGTCCGTCTTGGCTTTGCCCACGGTCACCACACGCTGGGCAAAGTCCACCTGCGCCCAGCGCATGCCGATCAATTCCCCGCAGCGCATGCAGGTCAGCAGCAATATCTTGATGAATGCTGCCAGTACAGGGGAACGGGCTTCCTCAAGTTCCTTCAGCAGCCGTGCTTCCTCTTCCGGGGTCAGTGCGCGGCCCGTGTCCGTGGGTTCTTAGTTGCGCGTCACCTTGGGCCACAGGATGGACCACTTCTTACCGATGGCGCGCGCCAGCATAGACACTTCCATGTTGATGGTGCGGCCCCCAGCGCCTTCAGCCTTGCGCTCCTGCATGTATTTGCGGATGCGCTCTTCCGTTAGATCGGGCAGCATCACGTTGCCCAGTGCCTTTTCCACGTGGGGCAGACGTTCCTTAACCAACGTCTGCGATTTCTCGCGGTGCCCCTGCTGGTAGGCCACGCGATATGCCTTGGTGCAGTCCAGAACGGTGTTGATGCGCATGGCAGCCGCTTCGATGGGAAGCCCTGCATACGCCCGTTCCAGTTCCAGCCTGCGCCGCTTCTCTGCTTCTACGGCGATGGTCTTCCGGGTGGTCTTCGCGGATTCCCGGATGCGTTTGTTTGCGTAGGTGAATTCGTACCACCAGACGTTGGCTTTCACCGTTTTGCCTGTTAGCTTGCCGTTTTTCTTTTCCTGGTAGGACGGCTTGAAAATTGACATTGATTCTCCTTTCCAGATTCAGATTCCACTGCACACTACACCAGGGGGCATTTCCCCCGATGGCCCTTCAATGCTCTCGATACGCGCCGATAGGACCCGTTCCGCAGTGCGCGCCCATTCCGTCACGGGTGGCGGAAGATAACCATGCGGCCATGCGGGCCTTAGCGAGTCCAGCCGGGCCGTGATTTCAGCATCATCGCAAACTGCGGCCCAGTCATCCGTTAGCGTGGCCTTCACCCAAATGGTTCTGCGGCCCACGCGTTTGGGAACGGAAAGCTGTATTCGCATCATGACCTTGCCACCTTCCGTGACCGTTCATCGAACTCTGCCCACCACTTCAGTTCTTTCAACAGCGCTGGGTCATCGGGCGCGACTTCTACTATGCCATCGCCGATTGCCCCCGGACCTTCCGCCCGTTTTGGTAACAGATAATTGCCGTTCGGTAGTTTTTCTGGTCTCATTGCAAAAGCTCCTGGTGTATCCGGTCAGCCGTGGTCACCTTTCCGCTAGTTCTTCCCAGGGTTGGATGACTTCCAGCTTCTGGGCCAATTTTTCCAGGTCCACGTTCATGTGGACCACGCCAGAGGATACGGCCCGCTTGGTGCCTGCATTCTCCCCTGTCTGCACTACGTAGAATCGGCCAAGCTGCTGTCTTGCGCTTTCGGTATGCGCGGTACAAAGCTTCTGGCCGTCTTGCTTCAGCTTTCGGTTGACGCGCTGGAACAGCGCGCGTTCTGTAATCTTGATTCGGGTGGCGCGTGGCTTCTTTTCCATACGAGTCCAGTATAGCAACAAAATAAGCATGTGAGCAAGTAAGCTAGTGAGCATAACTCAGGCCGCGTTCCAAATCGAACGCCGTTCCAAGATGGGACGGGCGCACACGGTTGCACACCAGCGCATGGACAGCAGCGCCGTCTAGGGCCTTGGCCCGCACCAGTTCCTGTGCAACCGTGGTTACGGCTGCCCAGACCTGCGGCGCGCGTAGCGTTTCCAGCGTCTGGAAGCGCAACTGGTTCACCCATTGCATGGCCTTGGTGGGCGGGTCAAAGTAGTCCGCGATTTCCAGGGCCTTGGATTCATCGGTGTGTTCATCGTCTACCGGTTGCTGCTGCCAGCACCGCGTGTGCAGGGTTTCCGCAAGGGCACCGGCCAGCAGGCCGCAGATGTGCCGCTTCCAATATTGGCGCGCCTGCTTCACGTCCCAGTCCGGGTTCCATGGACACACGCGCTCTGGCGGGTCACCAGGGCCAAGGGCTACGTGGCCCGCGTACACCGCATCAGGGCGGATGGTCACCCGCTGGAACGGAATCCCAAGCATAGCGGCAACAACGGCGTGCCCGGCTTCGTGGAAGGCAACGGTTTCCAGCTTCTTTTGCGCGTAGGCTTTGGCCATGTTCTCTCTGCCGGAATAGTTGGCCGAACCAGATAATAATCTCTTAAATTATTGATTCCATTGCACAAAACAGCATGCTACAGGGTGCGCGCAACGAAGAAACAGTCAGCCTGAAATCTATTGATAGCGCTATGGGTAGGCACGAATTCACGCCGCGCGCTTGAACCGGCCCGGTTCACGTGGGTGCGTCAACAGCAGGTTCCTCACGTCGCGCCCGCGCCACTCGTTGCCTTTCGGTGCGGGAACATTCATCCTTGTCAGTTCTGCGGCCAGGAAGTCCAGGGAACGCCCCGCGCCGAATCCGTTCCTGGCATGACGTGCCACGGCAGCACCATCACCGATATCAAACGGGACCGGTGTCACGGCGGGCGCTGGTGCCGGTGCTCGTGGGCCAGTTATGCGAAATACGCCAGCCGGATGCCAACGGGACGCCTGCTTTGGCAGAACCCCGCGCCGGTTCAGATCATTGCAAATGGCTGCTAGAGTCTGGCCCTGTGCGAAAGCCGCGCGGATCTCTTGCTTTACATCTTCAAACGAGTCAGGTGCGAACACAGGGACCGGACGCGGGCCTAGCGGGGGCCTAAGCGGTACGCCGTTCCGATGGCGTGCTTCAGGAATTGGAATGGGCCGGATGTCAACGCTGCGCCCCGCCACAACGTGAAAGTATTCGTCAGGGGGCCACAGGGTAAACGGCTTCAACTCCAGAAACACTTTTCCCAGCTTCTGTTCTACGCGGTAGCAGCGGTCAAAGAACAGCTTCCTGTGTTTGTTCTCCTGGTAGGGCAACCCAAGCCGCTTGCAGCACAGCTTCCAGTCCGCGCCGTACAGGTAGTGATATTTGAACAGGTTCAATTCGGTTGGGTCCGTCAGCGTGCGCACAGCGGTTAGGTAAACGTCCGCTGCGAATTCCTCACGCTTGCGCACGTGGCTAGACCTGCGGTAACGCGGCGCTCCGCTTGAACCGTTCATGATGATAGGTTGCAGATACCCACCCTCTGCGCATTGGCGAACCTTCGTCATCACTTCTCTGAACACACCCCGCCACACGCAATCACAAGTTTGCTGTGGGGCACTCATACCTGACCCATTACACTGCGTGCAGGAGTCAAGGGCTAGGACCGACCAATCAGAACGTTCAGTATTCATTGTTTTACTCGAAAATCGGCTGAAATGGCTGCAACCCTGCTCCAACAGCAGGGGGTCACAGATTTGGCGACACGCGCCAAAGGTGCGTCTTTAGCCACTTTCGTGACCACTGCAACAGCGCCCGGAACCGTCAAATACCGTGACTTTGGGTGATACTTTGGGGACCGTGTGTCCGGCCCCCGTGTTGTCCGTTTAAACGTCACTTTGGCAGGTAGTGGCCCTTGTGATCTCTGAGCGGTGGTTCCGATGGATCGTACCCAGCGGGCAGCACCCTGGGTTCATCGGCGGGTCCGTCGATTCGGCGCGGGGCCGGTTCGGACACCAGCGCAAGACTCAGAATTTGTGCCGCATTTACAAGCTCCGGCGAACTCAGGATGATGTTCGTTATGTCTATAGCGGAGTCAGCCGGGTCATCATCGCGCGTTACCGCCAAAGATTGGCTTTGGAGCTTAGGCCACAGGTATGGTAGGCACTCAGTCATGCATTCAACCCGGATGGCAACGGGCTGGTTAGCGTCGGACCCAATGCGCAGGAGTCCTTCCAATGGGTTGATGGGATGGCCCAGTTCAGCCTCAAGGCGGGTCATGACTTGCATGGCCTCAAGGCGTTTCTTGCTTACAGCGCCCTTGGGACGCCCAACTTTTCGCTTCATCATTGACGTGTACTCACTTATGTTTTGCCGTGGCCCTGGGGGGCCTACGGCGCGTGACCGGGCAGCAGGGGTACGCCAGTATCCCTGTCCCGGATAGACCAGCCAGGGGGCTGTGGCCCCAGCGCGCGAGTGATAATCTCGGCGGGGAATGGCAGGTTCTAGGCCCGTTCCATACCCGCGAACGATGGTCGGCGCGGACTATGCGGAACCGGACAACTGCCTTCAATTCAGTAGTATAAGCGCAGCTTATAGAGCGTTAATGTACCGTGTCGCTTTTTGCCTCATGACGGTTCAACCGTCATGCCTTCCAAACCGTCATGCCGCAACTTACTGATTACAAAGACCAATGACGGTATGACGGTTATGACGGTTATTTTCCGTAATTCTCAGGGCGCGCGGGGGAGGGAGAGTATGTCCGCAGGGGCGGTATATGACGGTCCCCCTTTTCCTTTCCTCTATAGAAGAGGAAGAAAACCGTCATAACCGTCATAGTTTGATCTAACCCCCTGCGCATCAGCAGCTTAGACTATGACGGTTACCCAAAAGCAAACCGTCATAAACCGTCATTCGGACCTAAACCGTCATAGGTGCCGGGTTTGAGTCCCCGCGTAGTACGAGCGCACAAGGTCCAGGATCGTGTTACCGGCATAGTCAGCCGAAGCCAGTTCGCTGGCCTGAAGAATGGGCGCGAAGTCCCGAAGGAATGCCAGCAAGGACGGAAAGTTGGCAACGTAGAAGTTTTCGCCGTTGCCGGAAAGTTCCAGGGATATGAAGTACCGGAGTCCGGGCACATGCGCATCTTTGATGTAGACTTCCAGGTAAACGCGGGAGTCCTGCTGACCCAGCGTGACAACCTTGCTCTGGTAACCCGCCCGCTTCAGCGCATCTTCCAGGTTCGTGTTATTCGGCCAGTGGGCGCTTACCACGTCTTCAACTTCGCTCCAACCGGAGCGCAGGTCATAGGACCATGACAGGTCTTCACTCTTCACGTTGTTTGGCATCATGCTGCATCCTTTTGGGCATACCGTTCAAACAGTGGCATCAACGAACCCTGCGGACCCGGACGCCAGATTTCCCACCGCGACCGCGCTTTCGTATTGCGCGGCAACCGGCGCACTTCAATTCCTTGCGCCCGCAGAACCGGGGCAAGGCGTACAAGGCGATGTGCCAAGGCTTCCGGGCTAAGGGGCCAGTGGCGCAGGTCCTTCGGCCAACCCTGGGTGACATCGTTCAACTGCACAAGCAGGTCTTTGGCTGTAATGTGTGCCCCGGCCCCCGGACTGGTGTTCTGCTCTGACCATTCCACCAGCGCAGACGCTACAGAGTCATTCTCAGCAAGGTCAAGATTTGCGCTTTCCAACTTGCCCCTGTACGCGCTTAGGAATTCGCCCGGCTTCCACGGTAGGGCCGGTTCGCAGGCAACCAACCACGTGCAGAAGTCCGACATGCGCGGCGCGTCCGTTAGCTTGGTGTTCGGCAGGTTCCGCAACCCAGCGCTTACCGCATCCAGAAGGGCACCTAGACAGGCCGGATGAATCGAAGCGAAGCCAGCCCAGATTCCTTGTTCCGTAAGCCGGGTCTTCGATGTGACTAGCGGCAACTTCAGCGTAATGGACCGTTCCAGCAGGTCCCCACGCATGACCGTTGAATCAATTCCGTTCAGCAGGATCGGCAGCTTGACGCTGGCCACGGTGATTCCGAGGTTTTCATAAAATGTCCGCGTCCTATAGCCCTGGCCAGTGCTGAAGCGGCAAAAGACATCGGCAAGTTCAGCCCGGCACCCGCTCAAGTTGTCGTAGCCCAGAAGACCTGCATGCATTGCAGACACGGTGGCGTCCACTTCATCTTTTGGGGGGCCACTCAACCCCGCGTCCGATGGGTCCAGCATGGACAGCAGCACAAGCGATGTGCTTGACTTCGCGCTGCCCTGTTCACCGTTCAGCACCAGATGACTGAATGCCCCTTCCGGTAGGAAGGCCCCCGCCAACCACGCCAGCATCAAAACCCACTGCGTATCGTCCCCGGCATTCAGCAACGGGCGCAGTGCATCCAGCGTTCCGCCTTTCACGGGCACAGGCAGGGGCCGCGCGCCAGCACCGCGCCTGAACAGCACGGGCGGGTTCGGGACCACGCGCCACCCGTCCTTCGTCACTTCGATAGCGCGCCACTGGTCATCGCACATATCCAGGTGGATCACGTCACGGCTGCGCGCGAACCGCACGTGCACGTCAACCTTTGGCCCGGCCCCGCATTTCGCCAGGACGGTATCAATCACCGTGTTCAGCGCTTCACGGCTGGGCGCGCGGTCCTTCTGCGTAAGGAACCGATGCGTCAGGACTTCGCGGACCCGTGGGCTTTTCCCGTCCACCTTCCACACTTCGTGGTGGTCACCAATGACCATGCGCACGTAGCCGTCATTGGCCGGGCCGGACTTGAAGTACTCAAAATCGTCAATCAGCCGCAGCAAGATATCCGCGTGGTTAGGCTTGTCATCTTCGTCCCAGGGGTCGCGGGCGTCCTTGCTGTAGGCGCTACGCAAGCTGGCTTCAGCTTCCTGCATGGTGTACCTGTGCTGGCCGGGTGTGGCGTCATTCGCGGCGTTAACCCAGTCGCGCATGGTCAATAGCGCTTCGTCCTTGGTGTAGCCGTTGTCGCGCAGTTGGGCGAAGAACCAAAGGCCGGTGTTGTTGCGCGCTTCACCGGCTTTGATCTTTTCGAGTGCCATGGACAGCATGCGTTCGGTGGGCACGCGTTCCGCAGTGGGCCGCTTGGCGCGGGCCGATGTGTTCGCCTTCTCATTCGACGCGGCGCGCAGCAGCCAACCTGGGGGAACAGTCAGGGGTATCTGGTCCCGGTGCGCGGACAGCGGGCTGTGTTCGTCAACCCACTCGTAACGGCCCCCGCTGGCGTGCAGGCTGGGCGCAGCCACGATGTAGCACCCGGCACCCGTCAACAGGTCAAGGCCGGGCCGGAACTTGATACGCTTTTCCACGCCTTCCACGGCTTGAAAAACGTGATGCCATCCGCCGCTACCGCTCCGCTGACGGGCGCACGCGTCCAGGATTCCGTGTTCCGCTTCCATTGCGGCCAGCGATTCAAACCCTTCGGCACCGTCCACGTCCAGCACGATTAGACCGTCCAGCCGCAGGCCGATATTGGCATTCGGCCACTGCTTCCACCAAGCGGCAACCGTGGCCGGGTCACATGTTGCCTTCTGCCATTCGCGGACCCGTGCATGTTTCCCCGGCTTCCCGCAGTCAGAGTTCCCGCAGGAACAGCGTGACACCAGCGGTTCATGCAAAGGCAGCACGCGCCACCCGGCTTCCGCATACGCCGTGGCCCATTCACTTATTAACGCAAAGTTCTTTGCAGCGCATGGTACAATGGGTACGTGGTGTGACGGGCCAGATTCGTCCCCTGGCCCCCTAAGTTCTTCTGTCATTCGTCTTCCCAACCGATTCGAGTTACCACATCGTTAGACTTCGCATTCGTCCACCGCGCGTGGGTCATAGTTCCCACGCGCGGCTTTTTCCCACTTCATGGCGTGTACGGCTGCCACTGGTTAGCGTCCCCCCAGAACTCCCATTCCCCTTTCGGGCACATTAGGGAAGGGTCAAGCGCCACGTACCCGGCCAAGCAATCACGGCAAGCGCACATCCCCAACCTGCCTTCCTCGAATTGCTGAATCCTCCGTTTGAGACAACGGACCACGTGGGCTTCACGCGCGTCAGCAGCTTCCTTGCGGCGGGCCGCTTGCACGGTCAGCAGCCGGTCCACTTCCCGGCCCACAGCATCATCGGTCGGCACCGCACACTGCCGGGCGCGCTTGTAGCGCTCCGCAGATGCTGCGTATTCCAGGTGGGCAAGCCCTTCGTCATTCAATGTGGCAATCCAAAGTTGAATAGTCATGTCAATTCACCCACAGCGTGACGTAAGCCCCGTCACCACCCGTGGCAACGTCCAGGGAGAACTGCCCGTAGGGTATGGCGTTGCGGCTGCTGTCCCCGTCCGTGGACCATGGGATGGGATAGCCCCCAACGGGCACGGGCAGCGCCGCAAGGATCACAGGGGCCGCGTAGCCAGGGGGCTGGCACTTCACGAACACCTTGCCTGTGGAAGACGTGTCCGGCCACACTTCGATGCGCGCTACAAGCCCACTGGGTGGGATGGCTGCCCGCTGCGCGGCGGTTATGAGAGAAGCAAATGTGACTGGGGTGCCAGCCGCGCCCACGGTCACCCGGCCAAGCGAAATTGCTTGCATCCTATTGCCCCACTTCCTCTGCGGTCGCTACCCGGTATGCGCCGTTAGCGCGCAGTAGTAGAGCGGCAACTTCTTTGCGGACCTGGAAGGGCATGCCAGGGATTTTGCGCAATTCATGTTGGAGGTTTTCCGTCTTCCATTCCCGATGCCCCTCAGGCGCAATCAGCCAGGGGAATTCGGGCAACTGGGCAATGCGTTCTTCGATGCGCGTAGCGTGTGCCTGTTCGACAATGGTTTTAACCTCGTTAAGGTCGGCTTCGCTGAGACTCTGAATTGTGTCTTGCAGTTCTTGAATGTTCATGGTCTGTCCTTTTCGTCTTAGTAGCCCAAGCTTTTCAGCACGCGCGCGGACGCTACGCGAATCGCTTGCTTTTCAGTTTCGGTCCAGGTGGATGCGGGCCGCGAATTTATATCGCTGGTCCAGTTGGAAAAGAGCGTTTCCTTCTGGGCTTCAGTCAACCCCGCAGGGGCTGTGGATGGCAAGGGCAGCGCTTCGGCTGCCTTTGGCGGGTTCAGGACTGCGTTGATTTCAGCCCATTGTCTTTTGGTTTCGTCTGTCATTTTGGTTGTCCAATTTCGTCTTGGTGCATGTGAGCCGTTAGGTGGTGCTGCTTCCTTGAAAGGAAGGAATCGCTGAAGCGACTTCGGCGCGGGTTACCATCCCGGTAGCCCGTCTGGTTTGATACGCTGCCTGTTGCCGGGCGCGTTCCTCGCGAAGTTCATTTTCGGCCAGGGTAACTTGGCGCGCGGCTTCAACGGCGATACTGCCGAGGGTGTCTACTTCCTCTGAAAATAGGGCCAACCTGCCAGAAGCAAAAAGCCCCGCAGTGATAGCTTTGTCCAGCATCTGCGAACGTGCCAGGGAATGGTCGATATTGGCCAGAAGTTCCTTCCCCTGGACAAGTCCCAAGGCGCACTCCAGACATTCAATCTTTGCCGCGTTGATGCGAACCCCTATCAGGTCGTTCGTGTGGGTCAGTATAGTTACCGCATCGTCGGATGCGCGCAACAGCGCACCGTGTGCCCGCGCATCGGCTGCTGAGCCTAACCCCATGATCTCAGTGCAGGATTCAACTAGCTGTCGCGCACTGTTTTCCTTTTCCAGCGTGAGCCGCGCGTCTACTTCGCGGCCACACTTCACCAGTTCCAGCTTATGCGCCACAGCCGCATCCAAGGCTACCGTGCGCTTGGTAAGGTCGGGTGCAAACTTCTCTTTCATGTCGGCCAGCGCTGGGGTCCGTTCCGGTGTGTGCGAGCTAATGTCTACAGCCCATATGTCAATGGGCTGCGCGTTGGGCGGAAGCACCCTTCCGTTGTTGTAAAAGTCCGGCATTTAGGTGCGCCCCATGATGTGCTTGAATTGTTCGCGCACCTTGTCAAAGTCATCGCGGATGATTCTGGAGCGTTCCACACCTTGCCGGTTTGTGTACGCGCTGACTTCATCGGCTGTTGCCACCCGGTGGGTGCCGTCCGTAAGCAGCCGGGCAGCATCCGCAACGGTAACTTCGGTCAGGCAGCCGGGCGTGCTGTTCTTTTCGGGATTGAATACGGAAGCGACCAAGCAGAACCCGGACGGGTATTGCTTGGTCAAGCCTTCCTGCTTTTCGCGGATTGATTGGTAATATAGTCGAACGTCCATGATTATGTTTCCTTTGGCTTGCGTTTAAACGGTCGAAGTTTGGGTTATCTCGGAATGGCTTTTGAGCCATTCCAGGAACTGGGCAACGGGGTAACGAACCCGGTTTCCGCATCGGAGCTTAGGTGCGCCAAGTCCACGTCGGTCTTGAAGCCGTAACCATGATGCGCTCATTCCAGATACTGCGGACGCCTGCTTCCGCGTGAAGCACACTGGGGTCATGGCCTGTGAATTGTCGAACATCGAAAAGAACCTTGTTGGGATGCCGCTAAATGTGAGAGTGCCGGACAAGTGTAAAGGGCCGGTAGCAGCGCCAGCCCTTTACGACCTAATTATATCGCGGGTTGTCCGATTCTGACGGGTTGTACCATCACGAAAGGCCCTGTTTACGGCCCTGCGGGACGTTTTAACTTCGTGTGACTGACCCTAGCTACCCGTTATATACCGTATGGCGTTTGATGCGCGCCCGTCATGGCGTTCCAGGTGGGATGCCAAGGCTTCACCAACGGCGTGGGTGTTGGCCGGTTTCTGCAAATACTCATGCAGGCTTTCGCTGTCAAAGGCTTGAATGATAACATTCATGCCCCCAGCTATGGGACTTTGACCGGTTCCCGATGACCCCCCGCTGTAAGGCGTGGTGACCTGTCCGGGAACGTTGTAGTACTGACGCTGGCCGTCAATCACCCTGGACGTGATGTACGGTTCAGCCACGGTGGGCACGGCACTCATGCTGGACGTTCGCAGGTTGCCGCGCGCGTCAAAGTCTTCATAGCGCCCGTTCATGCCCTGCATGACGTTCAGCGCCGTGGGTGCCAAGTACTGGTTCTTTGCCAAGTACTCTGCGATGTCCTTGGAACGCTGCTGCGGGCCGGTTCCGAAGAGTGACCCTATAATGCCCGTCACTGCGGCTACGGTGCCCAGCACCATCTTGCTGACCGGTTCCGGGTCCAACATGGCAGCCGCGCCCAAACCAGCGCTGGCAGCCTTGGTATAGCCCCCCACGCCACCCTGTGAAATGCCGGACGCTATGGACATGCCAGCCCCAGCCAGCATTGCTGCGGTGCCGACAGCCGCGCCCACCTGCTGGGCAGTGGTCAACTGGGTAACCGTGCTGCCATTCGTGGACATGCCCGTGAAGATGGCCCCCAGCGGGTTGCTGCCCATGCCGGTTAGCCCTGAAAAGAACTGGCCGAAGCCGGACCCGTTACCCGCGTTGAACAGACTGGACCCGGCAGCCGTCGTGCTGCTTCCCCACCCGCCCGTGATATCGCTACCGTATTTCAACACGTCCAGCGGGAACCCCTGGCCTGTTCCCTTCAGCGGGCTGTAGTTGATACCAGCCCCGCCTGCATCACCAGCGGTAGGCGCGGGCGCGCCGATCATGGCGCGGATATCAACCCGCAACTTTTCGACTGCTTCGGCAGTGCGTGTGGTCTGCTTCGCAGTGGTTGACGCGTCGGAGTTCTTCGGGTCAAGGATTGTTCCATTCAGGAGTCCCCCAAAGCTGTTACCCCCTGTCACGCTGCCCAGAACGTGACCGGCCTGCTGAAGCGCTGGCGTGGCTACGTTGACAAACATCTGCCGAACGTTCTTGGTGGCTTCCCCGCGCAGCCACGTTCCAATGGAATGGGAGTGCAGCGCATCGAACAGGCTGCCTGCCATCCCCTGGTACTTCTGAAGGTCCTTTTCCCGCAGCGTCTGAAGCTGGATTTCATACTGCTCTTCCGCCCGGTAAATGTCATCGGCCCATTTCTTGCGCGCCGATGCCAGCTTTTCTTCACGCCTGTTCTTATCGTCAATCAGGTCCAGGTGCTGGGTTTCAATTCGGAAGATTTCCCCGGCTGCGGCTACCCGCGCGTCATAGTCCGCGCCCGCTGCGGCCCCGCCACTGATGCGCCCCCCACGGGCAGCTAAGTCATTGCCTTTGAGCGTAACGCCAAGCGAACGGCGTACCGCGTCCGCGTCCGCGTTGTCTGACGCCTGCAATACCTTCAGGCCGGATTCAATGGCCTTCTTATCTTCATCCAGTTGCTTTTTCAGGTTCGCAAGAAACTGTTTCGCCCCGAACGCGTCAGACTTGTCCGCGTCCTGTTCCATCTTGCTGACATAGCCAGCTATGTTCTTGCGGTTGTCCTTCTGGATGTGGTCTAACTCACGTCCTACTTCGATGGCGTATGCAGCGTTGATGTCCTGGATAGCCTTTTTGGTCTTGCCCAGTAATTCAAGCTTTTCGTGGTATACGGCATTAATCCTGGCCAGCCCAGTCAGTTCAAAATTCTGGGCCTGACGCAAGTAAGAAGCCGCTTGCTTTTCCGCTTCAGCCAGTTCACGGGCGCGCTTAGCAGCCGCTTCCTGTGCTTTCTTCTTTTCGTCCGCGTCTACTTTCGCGTTGTCATCACTGGCGCTTTTTGAATCCACCTTCTGGCGCATGCGCGCCGTTTCCAGTTCGGGGCTGATACCCTGCGTCAGCAAATTCTGGGCTGCGTCAATCTGGCCCTGGTTCAGCGTGTGCCCGGCCCGCACATTCTCAAACGGATTGGGGGCCTTGTCATCACCCATTAGCTGGCCTTCCATACCAGCAGCCTTCAGCAGTGACGCCTGACGTTCGGTAAGCTGCGTACCGCCTACAGGGGTTTGCGCGGCCATGGCCATGGTGGGGTCACCCGAACCCATAGCCATTGGGTGGTCAAGCTTGAACTGGGACACTTCCCGCAGAACCCGCGCGTAGTTCTCCAGTCTGGCGATGTTATGCGCGTCCGGCCCTTGCGCCTTGGTGTCCTTTTCGCTGGCTTCCAGCCGCAGCCGGGCGTCACGCCCGTGGGCGCGTTCGTATTCGTCCAACGTCAGCGCGTGCAGCTTTTCCCGTAGCCGGTCATACTCTTTGGTGGACTCTTTGAGCAAGGACAGGGATTCCGTCTGTGCCTTGGTCAGGGGGTCATGGGCGCTTACCCACTTCTGCACCTTTTCAATGATCTGGTCCAGGACGCCCACCAGGGCGATAGCCCCGAATAGCGGGAAGGCCATCTGCATGACCTTGTTTAGCCCTTCAAACTGGGTCAGGAACTGCGCAGCCGCACGAATCGGCATAGCGCCTTCCATCATCTTCAGTTCGGCTGTAACGGCCCTAGCCCCGCCAGCCAGCCGGGTGGCCCCGCCCGCTGCCCGGTCAAATCCCCCTTCCATGCCGGACAGCGCAGCGGTGTTTTCAGTCACCGCTGCGGTCAACACACCAATGGACTTTTCAAGGGACGCCAGCCCGTCAGACGCCAGTGACGTAGCGCCCGATACTGCCCGTACAGACGTAGCCAGCCTATCCACATCCGCCTGACCTTCCATGCGGACCTTAAATAGTAGTTCTGTCGATTCGTTCACGAAACCTTCCAAAGATTGTGGTGCATCGTTAGTTTACGAGTTGTGCTGGGTGTTGGGGTTCGTCCTCAGCAGCGGACAACATTTCCTGAATCGCCGTTACGACCTCCCGCCGAAGGGCGTCCGGGGCGTTCACCATGAACTCAGCCGGGGTGGGGGCCTTGCCGTCAATAAGCAGTCCTTCGGTGCCTTGCAGGAAGCACAGCACGCATGCACCCTCCAGTGTCGTAACTTCGGCCCCGGCAACCGAAAGCAGGGCATCAAACCGCAGGGTGTCGTATCCCGATTGTGGCCCGGCTACAAGGGCGCGCGCTTCAGCAAGGAGCCGTGACAGGCGTTCCTTGGGTTCGACGGTCATTCGGGTCAAGATGGCCAAGCGCACGTCGTTTTTCCGGTGTAAAATGTACCGGACTCCGGGAACGCTCTTCGATTCAACGGTGGCAGTGGAATGGTGCTGCATGCCTATTGAACCCCCTGGCAGGTGCCGTTCCGTTTGTATTGGGCCAACCACCCTTCTACATCCCGGAGGTCATAGCGAACCAGCCGGGTTCCGTTCACCTTGCTGTAGACCGGCCCTTGGCCCCGTAGACGCCACTGACGCCATGTGCGGCAGTTGATGTCATAGAGCTTTTCAAGTAGCAAATCCGAAGCGTATTTAGGAGCAATTGAATCCATGTCGTAATCAGTGCCTTTCGTCATCTTGATGCTATCAACCGGGGTGCGAAAACCCCGTCACGAAACAGCGGGCTACCGTGTCCTAAGTTCCAGCTAACCCGGTTTGTCTTCAATAGCTTCCACGGGTGTACGTCCAAAAATGAAATCTGTGTGACCGGGGTAAGGCCAATATTCAGGGAAGGGGAAATGGGCTTTTTGACTTGGGGTGAAACTTTGGGGAGTCCAGACAAAAACAAGGTGTCTTGAGAGGTAACTAGTCGTAATCCGATTTCTCGTAAGTGATTGAAGACATTATGTAAGTGATGAAAACATGGCGGTTGAAGTGACCCCCTGCACTGCCTTGGGCGCAGGGGGTCGGGCGTTCAAATCGCCCCGCCCCGACCATTAGAATCAGTCATATACGAAGAGGATCAACTCAGGGGTTGGTCTTTTGTGACCTGGATTGTGACGAAGCCCATTGTTGCCGGCACTGAAAAACTGCATTGCGGCGGTTGCTTTGGGATTGCGGTCTGGGATTTCGTGCGCCAGTACGGGTGACTGTTTGCTTACGGCGCCGATTTATTCAATTGGCCGGTGGACGCTCCGATTGCTTTTCCGTCACAGGCATTGGGTTCATCAGGCCTCCAGCAAGCCCGTTTGTGGCCTGCCTCTTCGCCGCCCGTCGCACGTGGCTGTAATGGTCAAGCATCCTCTTGCTGAGATGTTCAGCGATTGCCTGGATCACGGAATCCTGCGCACCAGCCTCTGCCAGTTCCGTGATGGCCTGTTAGCGCATATCGTAAAACCTCAAGCCTACATAAGGTGCTGCGGCCCGCCGCCAGGCAGCCTTTGCGCGCCTGATGCCTTGGCCTGATGACAGCGCGACTCTGGCAGCCTGTCTTCCGGACTGATGGGCCGCCTCTTTCACGAGTGAACGCCACGCTGTCCGCCATGTTTTCTGCGGCCGCGTCGGGTCGATGTGGCCGTTCTCGCACGCGGGAAAAGACGTAGTGTTCTGGCTCAACCGTGCCGGAAAGTTCAGCGCGCTCGTGGAGCCGGGCGAGGGCCGCAAACGCATCGGTGTTCAATGTTATCTGCCGTCGCCCCGCGTCGGTTTTGCTTCGGGTGATGTCCGTCACCTGATCGAAGAAGTCCACGAACGTGCACACCCTCTTCAAGCCGAAGTGCTACACCAGGGGCTGCAACCGTTCGGCTTCAAACCTAGTCGTGCCCTCAGCTACCTTGCCCGCGAACCCGCCCAGCGTCGACACGAATGTCGACGCGGCAAACACGAGTGGTGTTTTGCGCCACGAGGGCTACAGCTTGCGCGTGGCGAGCGATGCTTCCAACGCGATCCGCACCAACTGGCTCCGCGTTCGCACGCGGGTCTTCTGAAATAACTGCTGCAGAGTGGCTTTGACGGCGCCCTCCGATACCCCGATTTGGGAGGCAATCTCCTTGTTCGTAAGACCCTCGAATATGCCGCGGAGGACTTGTTGCTCGCGCTCCGTCAGGCGCCTGCGAATTCCCTGGTCCTCCCGCTGATGGACCCCGTCGGCCATCAGTTGAATCACCCGTTGATCCACCCACATCTCTCCACCCGCCACCAGCCGGATGGCCTTGGCCAGCGTGACCGGAGAATTGTGCTTGAGGAAGATGCCGGAGGCGCCCAATTGCAGGGCGATGGACGATTCGGTAGCCGTCATTCCGGCCGTGATCATGAGGATTCTTCCCGCATAGCCGGCCTCGCGGGCCGCCGATATGAAGTGGCTGCCGTGATCTTCACCCAGATCGAAATCCAGCAGGACGATGTCCACCGGGGAACGGCGCAGCATCGACAGTGCCTCCGCCGCGGTCCCGCAGTGGCCCGTCATTTCGAAGTCGGGCTCCGACGCCAGCAGGCGGCTCAGGCCCTCCCGGAACAGGATGTGATCATCGAGCAACAACAGCCGAATGGGTTGCATGTTTCCCTATGCGCCTCCGGTCCGCTTCAGGGCGGCCAGCCACGGCCAAATCGATGACGAAGGAACATCCGGGCACCGTGGGATCGTGTCGCAGATCGCCGCGAAACGATCGCACAAAAGCGCGCGACAGGTACAACCCCAAGCCCGTGGAATCGGCGCCCTTCTGGAACGGTTGAAACAGCTTTTCGGCCGAGCCGATTCCCGGTCCCGTGTCGGTGACACGAATCGAAACCAGGGTTTCGCCCACGGAGACCTTGAAATCGATCCTCCGGGTTTCCGCGTTTTCGAGCGCGCGCTCGCTGTTCTTGGTGAGATTGAGGAGCACCTGCAACAGGCGGTGGCGATCGGCCAGGACGGCTGGAATCTCGGCCGGCAGATCCCAGCGCACGGTGATGTCGGCCTCCTGGCAATAAGGCTCCAGGACGATGCGTAGATCGTCCAGCGTCTCGGCCAGATCCACGCCGCCAAGCTCCGGATTGCTGGTGCTCTGTTTCAGTTCCAGGCAGGCGATCTTGTCCAGGGTTTCGACCAGGGCGCCCAGCGCCTCGAAATCCTTGTTGCCGTTCAGGGTGCCGCTGCGAACCAGGTTTTCGTGGATGACCGCGATGGCCCCGCAGACGTTGCGCACCTCATGCGAGACGGCGCCCACCAGGATCCGCGACCCAGCCAGGAGTTGTTCCAGGTTGGACTCCTCGCGATCGCGCAGTTCTTCGGAAGCATCCACCACCAGGGCCGCAAGCCGCGGACCGCTGGCGGTCTTGTAGGTGGAGAAGAAGACATTCGCCAGGAAGACGTCGCCGTGCGCACGCTCGCCGCGGCATTGCATCTCGGTGCGGAAGGTCTGCGGCGTCTGGTCAATGGAGGGGACACACCCCAAGGCCGGAATGTAGCGGTTGATATTCCTGCCGGGAAGCTCCCCGCCATCCACCGCGAACAACCGGTGAGCCGCCGCATTTGCCAGGAGGATGGTGCCGTTGGCCGTCATGGTCAGGATCGCGGCCGGGCTGCTGTCGATGAGAAATTCCAGTTGTTCTTCCGCCTCGCGGCGCGCCGCCACTTCCATTTCCACCCTGCGAAGATTCTCGGCTTCGCGGCGGCGGCTGCGGGTCACTTCGTAGGCGAACAGTCCCGTTCCGGCCAGGGAGCTGAAAACCAGGATGTCCTGCGGCAGACCGGTGACGAGTGTGAACGGGAACGGGTCGAAGACATCGGCGAGCAGCGTACAAAACAGCGCCGTCAGCAGGATCTGCCAGCGGGTGAGAACCGTACCCACCAGAAGGAGGGGAAACAGGTAAAGGAATCCAAACGAGATGTTGAGATCCACCCGCCAGTCGAGGAGCGCGACGATCGCAATCAGAACGCCGGCACGGGCGAGAACGACACGCGTGCTTCCCTGCAGATAGCGGAAAATCAAACTCCGTTGTGTCCCTAGATTTGATTCTAGGAAAAAACGGCGCTTCGAGGCCAGCCATCTAGCTGAAAGATAGGTTGACTTGGGCTGAAAGATATGGACGAAGGATTCGTCCAGGACCGTAAAATTGTAGGTTGTGGTGTCTGAGCACAGCGACTCGTACGGCATGTCGTGGGCAAGGTAAAGCATGCCCCACCTGTGGGTTGGGGCGCCTGTGTATCGCGATTTTGGTGGTGAGTTGCCTGGCGGAGGGTGCGTTCGGGCAGCAGGCCTTGACGTGGCAGGAAGTTCGCGACCGGTTCGAAAACACTAATCCCACCCTGCGTGCGGCCCAGATCGGCATCGATGAATCGAAGGCCCAGGAAATAACGGCGTACCTCCGGCCCAATCCGGATTTCAGCAGCTCCCTCGATCAACTCCAGCCATTCAATGGCAATCCCTATCGCCCGCTGGGGTTCGCGCTGCCGCTCCTTACGTCGAGCTATCTCCACGAGCGGCAGCACAAACGGGAACTGCGGCTGGAGAGCGCCCAGAAGTCAACCGGCATCGCCCAGTCCCAACTGGCCGATCAGGAGCGGACTCTTCTTTTCAACCTCCGCAACGCGTTCGTGCAGGCGCTTCAGGCTGCGGCGATTCTGGGGGTGGCGAGAGAGAGCCTGGCCTACTACGACCGCCTGCTGGCGGTGAACAACGACCGGTTCAAGGCCGGCGATATTGCCCAGGTGGACCTCGACCGCCTGGAGTTGCAACGCGTGCAGTTCGAATCCGACGTGCAAACGGCCGAAACCAGCGTACGCACCGCCAAGATCCAGCTTTTGACGCTGCTCAACGACCGCACGCCCGTGGAACAGTTCGACGTGACGGGACCGTTCGATTTCACCGAGCAGATCACCACGCTGGACGAACTCCACGACATCGCCCTGGCTAACCGGCCGGATCTGAAGGCCGCCCTGCAAGCGGTGGACAAGGCCAAAACCGACTACCGGCTGGCGGTGGCCAATGGCTCGACCGATCCGACTTTCGGTGTGGATGTGGGGCGCAATCCTCCCATCCCGGCTTACATCGGCTTCAGCGTCAACATTCCACTCAAGGTTTTCGACCGCAACCAGGGGGAGAAAGCGCGCACACAACTGGACATCCGGCGCACCGAGAGGCTGGAAGAGGCGTCGCGGGCGCAGGTGTTCAGCGATGTGGATTCCGCGTGGGCGACGCTGAACAGCAACCGGGCGCTGCTGCGGCCGTACAAGGCGAAATACCTGCGATTGGCGGGCAGAGTTCGGGAGACGGTTTCCTTTGCGTACCAGCATGGCGGGTCGTCTCTACTGGAGTTTCTGAATGCCCAGAATGACTACCGGAGCGTGCAACTGAACTACCTGAACCTGGTGGGATCGTACCTGACCGCCGCCAGTCAGTTGAACCTGGCGGTGGGGCGTGAGGTGATTCAATGAATTACAAGTTTGACCCAGTTGCTTCAGCGGGACAGGGAGCCTGTCTGGCCGTCCTGTTGTGCCTGGCCCTATCGGGGTGCTCGCGCGAGCCGGTAAATGCCGTCTCGAATGTAACACCGGCGGCGACCGTGGAATCCGTGCCGGATCGCAACGTGATTACGGTCACGAACCCGGAGCGATTCACCCTTGCAGAAGCGGTCGCGCGGCACGAATCGGACCAGACCCTGGCAAATGGCGTGGTGGCGGCCGATGTCAGCCGCTCCTACGCGGTAAACTCGCTTTCCTCGGGCCGCGTCGTGGAAGTCAGGGCGCGTTTGGGTGACGATGTGCAGAAAGGGCAGGTTCTGCTCACGATGACCAGCCCGGATATGTCGCAGGCTTTCGCCGACTATCAGAAGTTCAAGGCGGACGCGGCCTTGGCGAAGACCCAACTGGACCGCGCCCAGCTTCTCTATTCCCATGGAGCGACGGCACAAAAGGACCTGGAGTTGGCCGAAGACACCTATCACAAGGCGAACATCGATACGCGGACCGCCGAGGAGCACATACGGCTTCTGGGAGGAGACCCGCAGCATGTCTCGCCGTTGATTGAAATCCACGCGCCCGTATCGGGAACCATCACCGAGCAGAACGTCACTTCTGCGGCCGGAGTCAAGTCGCTCGACAATTCGCCGAACCTGTTCACCATCGCGGATCTCTCCAATGTCTGGATTCTATGCGACGCATACGAGAATGACCTGGGGCGCGTTCATTTGGGCGACCGGGCCGAAATCGAGCTGAATGCCTACCCCGATCGCCGGTTGACGGGACGAGTCACCAATATCTCGAAGCTGCTCGATCCGTCGACGCGCGCCGCGAAAGTGCGTATCGAGTTGCCCAACGCCGCGGGGATATTGCGGCCGAACATGTTTGCCACGGTCCATTTCGTGTCGCGGGGGACCGAAACGCGCACGGTGATTCCGTCCAGTGCGGTGTTGCGCCTGCAGGACCGCGACTGGGTTTTCGTCAAGCTGAACGGCCCGCGGTTCCGCAGAACGGAAGTACAAGCGGGTCCGGTCAACGCCGATAAGACGCAACAGATCATCGGCGGCCTGCGCCCGGGAGACCAGGTTGTGACCACCGCGTTAATGTTCGACCGTGAAGTTCAGAAGAGCACCGAACAGTGATTCAAAAGTCCGTCACGTTCGCCCTTCAGAATCGGTTCCTGGTGCTTTGCGCCGGAATTCTGTTGCTGATCTGGGGGGCGATTTCCTTTAAGCAGCTACCGGTGGAAGCCTATCCCGACGTAGCCAACAACTACGTGCAGGTGATTACGCAATGGCCCGGGCGGGCGGCCGAGGAGGTGGAACAGCAGGTCACGATTCCCATCGAAGTGCAGATGAACGGTCTGCCGCAACTGGTGTCACTGCGTTCCTGGTCGCTGGCAGGCCTTTCCAGCATTAACCTTACCTTTGACGATGGATCGAACAACGATCTCAACCGGCAGAAGGTGCTCGAGAAACTTTCGCAAGTCAGTCTTCCCAATGGCCTACAGCCCACGCTGGGCGCGGACTACAGTCCGGTTGGGCAGATTTACTTTTTCACGCTCCAGAGCACCAACCCGAACTACGATGTGATGGAGTTGAAGGCGCTCCAGGATTGGGTGATCATCAAGCAGTTGAAGTCGGTTCCGGATGTGGTTGACGTTTCCATCTTCGGGGGAGCTACACGCGAGTATCAGGTACAGGTGGACCCGAACAGGCTGATCTCCTATGGGCTCTCGATCGGGCAGGTGGAGACCGCGCTATCGAATAACAACGTCAACGCCGGCGGTAGCTTCATCGAGCGTGGAGAACAGGCCATCAACGTCAGAGCGGTGGGGCTGGTCCAATCCACGGATGACATCGCGGCCATCGTGTTGAAGACGCAGAACGGGATTCCGGTGCGTGTGCGCGACATTGGCGCTGTCCGGCAGGGGCCCAAGATCCGCCTGGGCCAACTCGGCAAGGCGGACCACTCGGACCTCGCCAAGGTGGTGGACGATCCGGATGTGGTCTCCGGCATTGTATTGCTGCGTAAAGGCGCCGACGGAGACAACGTGCTGGCCGCCCTGCACGAGAAGGTCGATTTTCTCAACCATCATTTCCTGCCGCCCGGCGTGAAGATCGTTCCACACCTGGATCGCAGCGACCTCGTGCATCTGACCACTCACACCGTGCTCCACAACCTGACCGAGGGAATCATCCTGGTTTCCATCATTCTCTTTATCTTCCTCGGCAACATACGCGGCGCACTGATCGTCACTCTCACCATTCCCTTCTCGCTCCTGTTCGCCTCCCTCTGCCTGGATTTGCGGCACATTCCGGCCAACCTGCTTTCGCTGGGCGCGCTGGATTTCGGAATGATCGTGGAGGGCGCGATTGTGATGGTCGAGAACATCGTTCGCCTCCTGTCGCATCCGGGCGCTCATCCGGACGAGACCGTCTCCCAGAAGATCAAGAGGGCCGCTCATGAAGTGCAACGGCCGGTCTTCTACTCGATCACGATTATCATCACGGCGTACGTGCCTATTTTCACGCTGCAGCGGGTGGAGGGCCGCTTGTTCCGGCCGATGGCCTGGACGGTTGCCTTTGCCTTGGCCGGGGCGCTGCTGTACTCGATGTTTCTCGGCCCGGTGCTGGCCAGCATCGTGTTTCCCAAGGGCACGAAGGAATGGCGCAACCCGCTGATGTTGTTCCTCACGCGGATTTACGGTAAGGCGCTGGGTGCGGCCATCCGATTTCGATGGGTCACCGCAAGCGGAGCGGTCCTGACTCTGGCCGGCGCGATTCTGCTGGCTCGAACGATCGGGTCTGAATTTCTGCCGCACCTCGACGAAGGCGCGATCTGGGCGCGGGGAACGCTGGCGACGAGTACGGGCCCGAGTGAGGGCACCCTCATCATGAATGAGGCCCGCGTGATGTTCGCAAAATTCCCCGAGGTGACGAAGGTGGTGAGCCAGGTGGGGCGGCCGGACGACGGCACGGACTACACGGGGTTCTTCAACACCGAGTACTTCATCGATTTGCGTCCGAAGGAGCAATGGCGGCCCATGTTCCATCAGGACAAGGAGGAGTTGATCGCGGCCCTGGGGCAGCAGGCGGAGAGGATTCCGGGAGTGGTCTGGAACTTTTCGCAACCGATCGCCGACAACATGGAGGAGGCAGTCAGCGGCGTCAAGGGCGAGCTGGCGGTGAAGATCTACGGGACCGATCTGAAGCTGCTGGAAGACAAGGCCGATGAGATCATGGGCGTCATGAGCAAGATCCGCGGTGTGCAGGATCTCGGCATTTTCCGGGTGATTGGCCAGCCCAACCTGAATTTGACGGTGAACCGCGACAAGGCCGCGCGGTTCGGAATCAACGTGTCCGATGTGCAGGACGCGATCGAAACCGCCAGCGGCGGAAAGGCTGTGTCTTCGGTGCTGAAAGGCGAGGAACGTTATGACCTGGTGGTGCGGTATCAACCCCAATACCGCACCACCGTCGAGGAGATCGAAAACATCCGGCTGCTGGCCCCTTCGGGCGAGCGTGTGTCGATCGGCCAGCTCTGCGAAGTGGCGATCAAGGACGGCGCTTCGGAGATCTACCGGGAGGGGAACCAGCGCTACGTGGCCATCAAGTACGGCGTGCGCGGGCGCGATCTGGGCAGCACGGTAGAGGAAGCCATCAATTCGGTTACCAAAGCCGTCAAGCTGCCGCCGGGGTATCGCCTGGAGTGGGCGGGCGAATACGAATCGCAGAAGCGCTCCCAGAAGCGGCTGGCGCTGATCATTCCGCTCACGCTCCTGGTGATCTTCCTGATTTTGTACAGCATGTTTTCATCCGTGAAATGGGCCAGCCTGATCCTGATTACGGTCGCCATGGCGCCGATCGGGGGGATTTTAGCGCTCTACCTGACCGGGACGAATTTCAGCGTGTCTTCCGGGGTTGGATTCCTGGCGCTCTTTGGAGTTTCCGTGCAGACGGGCGTGATCATGCTGGAGTACATCAATCAGCTCCGCGCGCGCGGGTATACGATCCTGGATGCGGTCCATGAGGGTGCGGTTTTGCGATTCCGCCCCATCCTGATGACCATGCTGGTGGCATCGCTCGGGCTGGTTCCGGCGGCGACGTCTCACGGCATTGGCTCGGATTCGCAACGCCCATTTGCGATCGTGATCGTGGGCGGGTTGATGGCGGTGCTGGTGATGAGCATTTTTCTTTTGCCCGCGCTTTATACCTGGTTCGCGCGTCCCCATGATGCGCAGCCGGAACCGGACGCGCATTAGGCTAGAGTAGAATTCACGATCATGTTCCAACTTCGGCGAATTCTTTTCCCTGTCGATTTCTCCAGCCGCTGCCGGGGCGCTGCCGCATACGTGCAGGCGCTGGCGGGCCGCTTCGACGCCGAGTTAATCCTGTTGCACGCGATCGAAGCTACGTACAACAGCACGCTCGAAGATTTGTCGGGAGCCCGGATGGAGAATTTCGAACAATTCTTTGGCAAAAGCTTGAGGCATCTGCGCGTAAAGACAGTGGTTGAACATGGCGAGGCAGCACAAAAAATCATCCAATACGCCTCGGCGAATCATGTGGATCTGATCATGATCCCTACGCAGGGTATGGGGATTTACCGGCGCCTGATTCTGGGGTCGACCAGCGCCAAGGTTCTCCACGATGCGGATTGCCCGGTCTGGACCGGAGTCCACCTGGAGAATGCACCTCCTCTGGAAGCGGTGGCGTGCCAGCGGATCCTGTGTGCCGTGGATTTGAAGAAATCGAGCCCCCGGGTGCTCGATTGGGCCAGTCACCTGTCCGAGGAATATCAAGCGGAGCTTACTCTCGTGCATGTCACGGGCAGCGAGACGCAGCATGCGCGTACGGAGGCCCGGCGCGCACTGGAGCACTTACAGCAGGCGGCCGGGTCTCGAGCGGACCTGCGGGTGGAGGCTGGGGACGTGTCGAAGGTGGTCGCCCATTTGTCGGGGGAACTGAAGACGGACCTGCTGGTGATCGGCCGCAAGGCGGAGGCCGGCGTCCTGGGGCGTTTGGAGATGACCGCTTACTCCATCATCCGGCAATCCCCGTGTCCGGTGGTTAGCGTTTAAGAGGGCTGAATCGGAGAGGGTTGTCGAGGTGTGCCGGCGTTGCTTCCAGCAACGGCGTGGGGTATCCTGAATTCAGAACATAAGGGTCTGAATAGTAGAGATGTTTCACCTCTGAAAGGAGGAAGTTGCGATGTTTTGGGTTTTCCTGTTGTTTGCGCAGAGTGCCGTCCCATCGCAGATCGAGCGTGGTCAAGCGCTGTTCTACGAGTCCCCGGCAGGGTGTGGGACCTGCCATGCTCTGAAGGGCAAAGGCACAGCCATCGGGCCGGATCTGAAGGGTGTTGCACGCCTCAGTCCTGCCGGGATCGCCATGGCGATCCGCTCCACCGTCACACAGTACGTGCAAACCGTGAAGGTGAAGTCCGGCGAGTCGTATCCCGCCATGCCTCCCGGACCGGACGATAAGACGGTGAAACTCTACGACCTGTCGAAGATGCCGCCGGAGTTGCACGAGATGGACCGGGCAGATATTTCGATGAGCCCAAATAACTCCTGGAAGCATCCGCCCAGCGCGAGAAAATACACGGACGAGCAAATGGCCGACGTGATCGCTTATGTTAGATATGCCGGCGCCGGGAGCAAAACCCCGGTCGATCCCGCGGATGTCAAGTAACGCGGGCTAGTCCATTCCGCCAGGCAAGGTTCTGTACCCAGCCAGCCGCGCAAAATATGGCGTCAGGCTTCGGTGTCCCAAGGCGCCGTTGGTGCCCTCTGGCACGGACCGCACTGCCTGTCACCGTGTTTTGCGCGAGACCAGTGAGCGGCATCGGGAGGTGTGGCTCCGGCTCGTTCACGGTATGATCGAATTCTGACTCCGATGCCACGCCTCCTGGTTCTTGCACTCGCAGCGCAATCGTTGGTCGCCGCGGGCACCACGGTCCTGTTCGATCCCGCTACGCCGGCCACGGGGCCCTTCCCCACGGACTATCTGACGCTGCCCGACCCGGCGCAGAAGACCGGTCTGCGGATGGACATACCGGTGCCGGACTGCGGCTCCCAGTATACGGCCTGCCAGGAAGCGGGACTGCTGGACCAGGCCGACGGCTTCAGCATCCGGGCGCGCGCGCAGGTGCGCTTCTCCGGTCCGGTGAATACAGCTACTCTGCGCGGCGGCATCTTCTTTGTAGCGCTGGACAACCTCACGCAGGACGAAACCGGAATTCACAAGCCGGGCGATCGCATTGCGATCAACCAGGTGGTCTACGATCCTTCGACCAATACGGTCTACGCGAAACCCGATTCCGTGTTGGACCAGCATCGGCGATACGCACTGGTAGTGACCGATGGCGTATTGGATGCAGGGGGAAGCGCGGTCGCCGCCGATGCGGCATACCAGGCATGCATGCTCAGCGCAACCCCATACTGCGTATCGCTGGCGAAAGCGGTGAGCGGCATCGCGACGGCGCCGCAGAAGATTGTGGCCGCATCCGTCTTCACCACCATGAGCGCGACCGCGTGGCTGGAACATGCGCGGGCGATTCTCGATTACGTGCCTCCGGTGCCGATGCTGGTCCAGCCGCAGAGCGCGTTCCATATAGGCGAGGTGACGACCGTCGTTCTTCACGAGCAAATCGGCGTCTACCCTCCGCGGTTTACGGACCTCACACTGCCGCTCGATCCGACTCTTCTCAGCGGGGTGGACCGCGTGGTGATCGGATCGTTTTTTTCGCCGAGCTTTCTGGAGGACGACCAGACGATTCGTCCGGGGCCGACGCTGCCCGAGCTCACGGTTCCGAGCAAGAGGAACCAGGTATTCTTCAACGCCCTGCTGCCAAAGACGCCGCAGCCGGCGGGAGGGTATCCCGTAGTGATTTTCGGGCACGGCTTCGGGGACAGCCGCTTCGGCGGACCCACGGCCGTTGCGCCGACGCTGGCGCGCGCGGGGTTCGCCGTGATCGCCATCAACGCGGTGGGGCACGGATTCGGGCCGGAGAGCACCGTGAGCTTTGTGGACAAGTCCGGCAAAAGCACCACGCTAAATGCGGGTGGGAGGAGCCTGGACATCAATGGCGACGGGATCATCGAGGGGAACGAAGGCTGCGCGCTGGTCACGCCCGTGGCGTATGGCACGCGCGACTGCTTCCGGCAGACCGTGGTCGATTTGATGCAACTGGCGCGGACCATCAGGCTGGGCCTGGATATGGATGGCGATGGCAAGCCGGACCTGGACGCATCGCGCATCTACTATGCCGGGCAGTCGCTGGGCGCGATCTATGGCACGATGCTGATGGCGGTGGAACCGACGGTGCGGGCCGCGGCGCTCAACGTGGGGGGAGCCTCGACCGTGGATATCGCTCGATGGAGCAACGCTTACCGCGGTCTCACCACCCAGACGCTGGCACTGCGGGTACCGCCGCTGCTTAACAAGGGCGCCACGTACGACGAGGATTATGTTTTGCCCGATCAACCCGTGAAGGTGACCACAGTGCCCGGAGCGATGGCCATCCAGAACGTATTCGAGACGCTGGAATGGCTGGGAATCGCGGGCGATCCCATGGCTTTTGCGCCGCACCTGAAGCCGTCACCGCTCCCCAAGGCGCCGGCGCGTCCGGTGTTGATCCAGTTCGCCCGCGCAGACCAGACCATGCCGAACCCGGCCAGTAGCGCGCTCATTCGGGCTGCGGGATTGCAATCCAACACGTGGATCTACCGCCACGACCTGGCGCGGGCCAAGGCCCCAGATCTGCCGGCGGATCCACATTCGTTTCTGGTGCTATTCGTCAGTCTGAACGGCAGCACCATCCAGTTGCCGGGGATCGCGGGCCTGGCCGTCAGCCTGGACGCGCAGCAGCAGATCGCGAGTTTCCTGGCAGCCGATGGCGCGACCATTCCGGACCCTAACGTGCTCGTGAAGCTGATATTGGGAATGAGCGTGTTCGAGATTCCGGCGGTGCTGCCGCAGGATTTCGGGTATTGAGCCCTGGGGGAAATTCCGGACGGCCCACGCTTCCGGGGCCGCCGACTTACATCTTCCCCACGTCCACCCAATTGTCGTCCGGCTTACGGTCGATCAGTTTGTTGTACGGGTCGATGCCGGCGCGGGTGGGCTTCTCCTTGACGAGGATGGTGAACTTCTGCTCCTTGGCGGTGATGCGGTGCTTGGTCAGATACAACTCCTTTTCGTGACCCTTGGCGCCGCTGAATACACCGATATCGATCAGGTCGTTGACGGGCACTTCCGATTCGTTGCCCTGACCGTCGGCTTTCAACTTGCGCGCGCTCACGGTCAGGTCCACCCGGTATTGGTTGTTCGGCGCCGGGGACCACACCGCGGAAACCGCCTTGTTATCGAAGAGCGTGATGGATTCGAACATGTCCGCGATCAGATACTGCATTTCAGGCGGCGTAGCCGCGCGCAGGGCCGCCACGAAGCCGAGGGTATCGGGATACGGGCCGGCCGCAAAGCGGTTCTTCTCCAGAAAGCCCCGCAAGGCCGCGTTCAGGCGATCCTCGCCGATGTAATCGCGCAGGGCGTACATCACCAGGCTGCCCTTGTTGTACCAGACGTAGGGTTCGCGTTGAACCAGCGCCAGGGGCGGCTCGTGACGCTGTTCGGAGCCGCGCCCCGACAGATACCCATCCAGTTCGTGCTTCAGAAACTTGCGGATGTTGGCCGGCCCGAATTCCTTCTCCATGATCATGAGCGCCGAATATTGCGCCAGCGTTTCCGACATCATGTTGGAACCCTGGGTCCGGCTGCCGATGAGCTGATGTCCCCACCATTGGTGCGCCAACTCGTGGGCGGTGATGTAAAAGATCTCGTCGATGTCGTCCGGCTTTTCCACCCGCTGAATGAAACCCAGCCCTTCCGAATATGGCACCGTGTTGGGGAATGACTGGGCAAACCCGCGATAGCGCGGGAACTCCAGGATGCGGAACTGCTGGAACTGGTATGGGCCGAAATTCCGGCTGAAGTAGTCCAGCCCCTTCTTCGCGGAATCGAGCATCCGATCGAGGTTGTACTCGTGGCTGGGGTGATAGAAGATCTCCAGCTTCACGTCGTGCCACTGGTCGCGTTTCACGCGATAGCGGCCGGAGGAATAGGAATAGAAATCGGCGATTTTGGTCGCGCCCATGTCGTATTCGAAATAGCGCCGTCCGCCCTCGATCCACTCGCGTTTCAGGTAGCCGGGCGCCACGGCGATCTGGTCGGGCGACGTGCTCACGACGGTCTTGTAGTTGATCCAGTCCGCGTCGGGGCTGAAGAGATTGACATTGTGAAAATAGGGATCCCCAGGCGGCGACATCTCCTCGAGGGGCGGCAGATGCTCTTCCCTACGCCGGACCGGATCCTCCAATTCGGCATCGGGGGAATAGCCGATTCCCGGGAAATAATCGCGATCGAAGAACGTCCCATTAAATGCCAGTTCCTCCCGCTCGTTGCCGTCGCGAAATCCGTGCGACAGGTACGCCATGCGGAAATCCAATCGCGTGGTCTCCCCGGGCCCGAGGGGCGGCTCCAGCTTGTAGATGGCGTAGTAGTGCCGCTTGTCGTTCAATACCTGCCGGAAGGGGCGGTCGAAGCGCACCTCCGTAACCGACTCCTTGGCATTGGTCACATGGATATCGGCGATGGGCGCCGAGGAACGGTTTACCAGCAGGAAATAGCCATGGCCGCTGATGGAGCGCTTCTCCGGGACGATGTCCACCGCGGCCTCGACCGCCGCGATCTTGGGCTGTGGCGAACGCTCATACCTCTTGTATAGGCGCTCGTACTCGGCCTGCACACGCCGTTCGTACTTGGATGTGCGGAACGGATTCAGCACGTGGGTATTGTAGAAATACCATGCGCCGCTGGCCGCGAATGCCAGGAGGCACGCCGCGCCAGGCGCCACGAGTGTCCGCAAGTTACGCCGTCCGGCCTTCCAGCGGCTGCGCCAGTCGAGGTCAGTGCCGCGGCGCGCGAAGGCCAGGGAAATCACCCCCAGGACGCCGCCGAAAGCCAACCAATAGACGATGGACCACGTCACTCCCGGAACGAAGTGTCCGAAACCGTTCATGTCGGAGTATGTGTAAGGGGCGATCTCGCCGAACAGGTAGAGGCGATTCTCAATGCCGTAGCGATAGAGGATGGGCACCACCAACACCATCCCGATGACCGAGGCATGCGCCGCGAACTTGTTGGAGATCGCGGTCTGCGCGAAGATGGCGATCAAAATGAACGCCAGGACTTGCGGGAACGCGATGAGGTACAACTCCTTGGCGTAGAGGCCCAACTCGAAGTTGTAATACCCGGACATGGCTTGCACGGCGATGCCGCAGACCATGACTACCGTGAGGAGCACCAGCTCGATCAGCGCCAATGCGAGGACCTGGCTCACCCAGTTCAGCCAGGCGGGGAGGGGCAACGAATCGTGGATCTGGTCGAAGTTGACGTTTCGCTCGCGCCAGATCAGCTCGCCGGCATACAGTGTCGCGATCACATAGAGGAACAGGGACGAGGAATCCGCCACCACGCTGACCATCAGGTAGGTGACCGGCCATACCGCCGTATCCCGGAAGTGGCCCGCCTCACGGCCGTTCAGCACCACCAGCACCAGCATCACGAAAGCGATCGCCCAAAAAGCCACCTCGCGAACGATGTTCAGAAAGCGGACGCGCGTGAGAGCGGCGAGTTGCGCGGCCGCCGCCCGGCCGCCAAAGATCCGCGAAACCGAGGGCAAACGCAATGCCGCGTGGGTGTGGATGGCGCTCTCGTCTTCCTCCTCGACGAGTTGCTTGCGGGAGGCCCGCCTGCCCCGGTATGCGGACCCGAGGGTCTCGGCCGACATGGGGAAGAGTGCGAACACGCCAATGAGCGAGAGCAACCCCACGCCCAGCCAGAGCAGGCGATTGAACAAAAACGCTCCGGACCATCCCAGCAATTGTGTATTCTTCTCGGCCACGGTCCAGTACTTGGTGGTGGTCTCGAAGAGCACCATGCCGATCGGGTCCATCACCGAAGGCCAAAACGTATTCAAGGTCTGCGACTTCAGCACATAAATGGCGGGGATGAGGTACAGAGCGAACAGAACCACGCCCTGCATATACACCACCACGAGCCGCCTGCTCAGTGCCGCCACGGAAAAGAAGACGGAGCCCAGGAAGAAGATCTGGACCAGCACGAGGGACAGGAACGGCTGCAGAAGAAACCAGAGTCTCACGGGCATGAGCCGGGTGTGGTCGGCCCAAGGCATGAGATCGCCCACCATCACTCCGAAGATCAGCCCGGAGAAGACCATCAGGCTGACCACCAGGGAACCGGCCCAGCGGCCGCCCAGGTAGGCGGCCTTCGAAATCGGCTTGGTGAAGACGAGCTGAAATGTATTCTCCTGAAAGTCGCGCAGAATTGACGTTCCGAACAGGGCCGAGATCACCACGGTTCCGAAAGCCGTGAGCTGCCCGAAAATCAGGCTGACCGCGTAGGGGCCGTTCAGCACCACTTTGCCTGTCCCGACCGGCCCGAAATCGCTGGCCGCAATGGAGAAGAACGCCATGAAGAACCAGATGGCGAAGTAGACGTAAGTCGAAACGCGATGCAGCCGGTACTTGATTTCGAACAGCAGGAAGTTGAGAAACATGGGTGTCCTCGCCGGCCCCTCAGTTGGGCCTCTGCCGGTTGAGCGCCAGGAAGTACGCATCCTCCAGGCTGGCTTCCACCGGAATGAAGCCGTCCCCGGGATCCGATTCGGCGTACACGCGCGCTTCGGTAGCTCCACCCAGCAAGTGCGTGGAGACCACTTGCATCGACTTCTGGAGCCCCGCGAGCTCCCCCTTGTCAGCCATGGACTTGCGCCACATGCGCCCCTGCAACGCGTCGACGGCCTCCGACGGCGGGGCCTCCACCAGGACTTCGCCGTTGTGGATGATCGCCATCCGTGAACAAAGTTCCCGCACGTCCTCGACGATGTGGGTGGAGAGAATCACGATCACGTTCCGCCCGATGGAGCTGAGCAGGTTGAGGAAGCGGTTCCTCTCCGAAGGGTCGAGACCGGCTGTAGGTTCATCCACGATGATCAACTGGGGATTGCCCAGCAGCGCCTGAGCGATGCCAAAGCGCTGTTTCATGCCGCCGGAAAAGGTGCCCAGCTTCTTCTTCCGGTACTCCCATAAGTTGGTTTGCCGCAGCAGGCTTTCGACCGCATCCTTGCGTTCGCCGCGGTTCAGGATCCCCTTCATCACCGCCAGGTGATCGAGCATATCGATGGCCGGCATCTTGGGATAGACGCCAAATTCCTGCGGCAGATACCCCAGGATGCGTCGCACCTGGTCCTTTCGCTGGAGCACGTCCAAGTCGTCCAGCCAGACCTCGCCGGAATCGGCATCCTGTAGGGTTGCCACTGTACGCATCAGCGTGGACTTCCCCGCCCCGTTCGGTCCCAACAAGCCGAACATGTTGGCGCCGATCGACAGGCTCAGGTTCTTGAGGGCGTGGACGCCGTTGGGATAGGTCTTCGAGACGTTGGAGATTTTGAGGGTCATGGGCACACCGGGTTAGGTAAGTATACACCTGCCTGCCTGTAGCATTGGAGCACAGGCCTCTTCTCACCCCAGAGCCGCTGAGGGCGCGGAGGAATCGCGGAGGTAATGAAGCTCTGCGCCCTCTGCCTCCTCTGAGTTCCACTCATGGTCAGGCAATGGTTTCTTGGTCCACCGGCGGTCTCACCCGTTTTCGGATTGACCATGAGCCGGAGCGGCATCTGCCGGGCCATCCAGCGAGTGGCGCGCAAAGCGGAAGCCACTTGGCACGCTTTGCGGGATGCGGCCCGGCGCAGCACGCTGGCCCATATGGACGAAACCGGCTGGAAGGTGGATGCGCAATTGCGCTGGCTCTGGGGAGTGGTAACCGAGCAGATCACCTACTGTGAGATTCTGCCGGGACGGGGTTTTGCCGAGGCGGCGTCGATTCTTGGGGCGGACTACTCGGGTTGGTTGATCCATGACGGGCTGCAGTTGTACTACAAGTTTCTGAAGGCGGCCCATCAAAGTTGTGCCTGGCACCTGAT
>JAIQFL010000541.1 GCA_020073365.1 Terriglobia bacterium
CGCAACAATAAACGCAGCTTTGGCGACATAATAATTAGATCATACACATTAAGGCACAGGAAAACCGGAGCCCGACCAGCTGGCAACTTGCCTTAAACCCTTATTCTCCAAGAGGATGGGACGCACTGCAGATCGCACGCCCGAGGGCAGACAGCATAGGCCACCCCCATAACTTGTAAACTCCCGCTAGAAGCAGCGCGTCCCTGAGGCCACTATCGGATCTGTACCAGCTTGCCGTCCGTATAGGTGAAGAGGTAATCCGCTTTGGCGAGTTCCTGCGGCGAGAGCGGTGTCTTGCGATGCAGCCTGATACTGAGGCTGCGGTCGCGAAACCACAGCTCGGCGATGAAGGCCATGTCGAACTCTTCAAACGGATCGTCCAAAAACACCACCTGGCTCCCCGGCTTCACGTATGGGTGGAGCGTCCGGAACTGCTGGATCACTTCCTCGGTCACTCTGCCCGCTCTGGCCATCGAGATTCTGGCTGACGATTGCTTGACATTGTAGTTCCCCCACACCCACAAGCAAATCCCCGCGGCGATGAGGCCTGCGAACCTTGTGCGGCGGTCAAAGCGCCCGAAGAGTGGTTCGCCCGCGAGGAATTCCGAAATCGCGCGAGCCGCGCCCACGAAGATCACCGAAAAGAACACCGCCCAACCGGCCAGCGGGAGATATAGGGTCGCCTCGCCGCGTCCGGTCAGGAATTCGACCGGCAGCGGTGTGACCATCAGGAAAACGCAGCAGAACCGAAGGACCGGGCGAGGGCGGCGTAACGCCAGGTACCACACAACCACCCAAAAGATTACGACGGAGGGGCGGCCGAAGGGATGCCAGAATGACACCAGAGTGTTGAGGGCCGTGATCTGAAACTCCCATACCCGATGCATGGAGAGAAGCGGCCTGTAGGAGGGTTGTGCCGCGAGGCCCTCCGGTCCCAGCGCCCTCCCATATACATAGATACCGGCCAGGATGGCAGCGAAGAGAGCGACTCGTACCGGACCGCGCAGCCACCTAAGCAGAGTCTTCCACCGCGGCGGCGCCTGGTAGATCCACTCATAGGCGACTAACACCAGCGGGAGCGTCACAGCCATTTCTTTGGAATTCAGCGCGCAAAGGTAGAGGAGGAAGAAGACCGCCAACTGACCCGCTCCCGGCATCCGGCCGCGCTGCCGAATCCGCGCATAGTAGAGGAACGCGCCCAGGTAGAACAGGCAGCAGAGAACGTCATAGACATTCGACAGCGTGTAGTACAAGCTCGACATGCCGGCGTGATAGCAGGGAATCAATGCGGCCAGACCGGCGGTGAGCTCCGCGCATCCCAGGACTCTGGCGAAGCGATATACCAGGTACACATTCGTCACGAGCAGCAGCAGGTACAGCACCTGAAACGGCATGGGATTCAGACCGAAGAGCTGCAGCATCGGTACATAGAACAGGCCTCCCATGGGCCTGTACTGTCCGCGCCAGATCAGGAAGTGGGAGTACACCAGATACCATGGACCGGGCCTCCAGTAGCCGGCCATATTCATCATGTCGTCTTCCACGAAACGCATGTGAACGGAATCCCAGTTGAAATAGAGGAAACAGGCGAGCAGGAGTGCGGCAAATGCGAGTCTTTGCCACGGGCCGGCGATGGCGCGTTGCCTGGTAGGCTCTAGGGAGGGAGTCGCGCCCTTCGGCGAGGGAGTCACCCGGCTATTCTAGCGTGGGAGGGGACACCCGAGCTGACAGGGCTCAAGCGTCGCCAAACTGCTCGGGCCAATGCGCTTTCGCGTGGCGCCCGCTGAGTTCGAGCCCGGTTATGCTGGCGGCCCCAGTGCGCACCAGGTCCGCGGCCGCGAGGCGCTGAGCCTCTTCGCCGACGCCCAATTCACCGAGTAACGCCTTCAGGTTGGGCAGGCCCCCGGTGACGGTCTTCCGCTCCAGCTCCCGTCCGGCTCCAGCGCTGGGTGCGAACATAACTTGAACGTCCGGATCGGACCCGTGCCCCGGGGATCCGTCCTCCAGCCTTCGTAACAACAGCGTACCCTCGATCTTCTTGGCCACCATGCCGAGCGCGTTCAGAATCGCCAGAACCGAAGAGAGTTGGATATCGCGCTGGTTTTTTTCGAAGCGCAGAACGGTGGGCAGTGAGACATTCGCCAGGGCGGCCAGGCGCCGCATGGAGAGCTTCCGCTCCTTCCGCCGCCGGCGTGCCGCCTCGACTATTTCCGCCCAATCGATTTGAACGTCCCGTTCCATCGCTTCCTCATGAATTCGATCAACTGCTTTTTCTGGGATGCCTTTCCGAACTGCGCCTGGTTGACCGCTTCGAGGGCGGCGTCCAGCCGAACTTCCAAGTCGTGAACCGCCTGGAGTAGGGAGCCGCGGCCAATCCCGAACGATTTCGCCAGAGCCTGGATGTGCTTGGGCCCGAGGGCGCCGAGCGACCGCGGATTGGGACCTTCACCGATCCGCAGGGCGAGCTGCGAATCGAGTCCCGGATAGAGCGCCCCGGCGACCAGGTCGTAAGCCGGCGAAAGGCGCATCGCGCTTCCTTCGTAGAGCAGCCCGAAGTTCTTCATGTGCGCGTCGTTGTTGCCGAGCAGAATGCACGCCAGGACGCGCCGGAACAGAAAGTCGATATCCGCGGTTTCGCAGCGCGGGTGGGTGCGTATGAAGGCGGCCATTTCCGCATACGATCCTTCGTACTTCGCCTCGGCGGGACGGTCGAGCAACTGGTTGAACTCCTCGAAGTGGATCTTCGCAACGCCTGCGCTCCGGTCAAAGCGGCGCACCAGCAGGCAGGGCGCACGCACGCCATCCACGCGCGCAATTTCCAGGTCTACCAGCCGATCGTCACTCAGCAATTGGGCCGCGGCCGTGGTCGTCAGGTATTCCAGGTCCACGATTCCCTGGAGGTGTCCGGAAGGGAGTTTCGCGACGTGGGTACTCGGCTCGCTTGACCGCGCGGGCCGGTAGCCGCCATCCGTCTTCACCGCCATGAGCTTGGGCTGGACTCCGGAAATCGAAGCACGGCTGGCGAGCGCGGCAATCTCGTCGGGTGAGCCGGCCTGAAGGTCGGGTTGCGAGCGGGGCCGCGGATCCAACACCGAAACGGCCCCGATACAATCGTGTCCGAAGGCCAGCAGGCGGCCGAATCGATCGTTGGTTTGAATACCGAGCGCGCGCGCCTGTGCATTGGCAAGCCATCCTTCCGACACGAGGTTGTCGAAGAACGAGTGCAACCCGCCGCGGCTATAAATCCGCGCCAGTTGCAGCGGTAGGGTGAAGGCGATTGCCGGGTTGCCGGCCTCCAGATAGTCCGGATGATAAGTGAACGTGTAGCGCCCATCAGGCTCTTCGCGCAAAACTCCGGCGTATGCCGTCTGATAGTAGACGTTGCCGTAGAGGGTCTGTGCCACGATCAATTATAGTTTAACAGACCTTCCTTCAATGCATCTGTAAAACTGTAATTGTACAGATCTATTTCCACCAGCGCCAACAAAGGCAGGCAAATCGTTCTGTATAATTTTAATTTAACGCAGTGTTCTCGCTCGCCCAGACCAGTCTCTTTTCACGCGAGCGCAAAAAACCAGTCATGCCGGCGATGCGCGAAGAGCCTCTCGCCGGCGGCGGCATTGCACCGCGACCGTCTCGAGCTGTCGCAGTTGACCGGTGGTAATCGAGTCGCCGTCCGATTCGATGATGGCGTACGGCGTATCGCTTCGTAAGGAAAGCGCGTGAATCACGGCGGACGCAGTGTTGGCGGGAGCGCAGTTGAAAGCACCGATGTTGACGTAACCATCGAACGCCCCGGAGGCCAGCAGCGTGGCATACCGGCCGATAGTCATCGGCGCCTCGGTGTAGCCATTCAGCGAGATGCGCTCGTGTCCCTCCCGCTCCACGTCGCCAAAGGGCACGTAGGGGCTGAAGAGCAGCCCCGATTCGCCTGCAATCCGGCGCCATCGCTGATCCAGCATTTCGACGAATCCGATGCGAGCGCGGGCGGTGAGGGCGCGCACCGCGGCCGTCCGGTCGCCGGCGGAGAGCAGTCCCGACAACAGCACGGGCATCGAGCACTGCTCCACCGGGGCGAGGTGGCCGTTGGAGAAGCCCAGGCGCACGATGTCCTCCGCCTGCAGATAACAGATGAATTCCGACATCTCGGTGGTCTTGGTGAGGATGCCCCGTTCTTCGAAGAAGTCCTTCACCGGTCCATCGACGAAAATCCGGTTGACGCCGCCGAAGAGCAACACCCGGGCGCTGCTTTCGACGGGCGCGCGTAACGGAACGCTGGCCAGCCGCTGTGCGAATTGCCGCAGTACGCGCTCCGTTGCCCATAACCCGCTGCGGCTCGCCTCGATCAGCCGCTTCTCCATTTCGCGCAGAAGCCCCTCAGCCGAGCCGGTGTCCTTGGCCAGGCAGCGCAGGGCCGAGCGCATCTCCGTCACAATGTCGCTCACCACGAACGCGGCCACTTTTAAGGCTGCAAACCGGTTACCCTTACCGAGGTAATTGTTCTTGGCCGTAGGCCAGGCCACCACTGCGTCTCGCTCGCCGAGGCGCTCGAAGATGATCGGGGCGGCATCGTACCAGGCTCCAATCTGGCAGGGGCCCTCCTGGTCGAGGAGCTGAAATACCGTGATCTCGCCGGGCGGCCGCGTCTCCAGATACCTGACCGCCTTCCCCACCATCGACAGGAAGGGAAGACACTCCCGTCCGGAACACACTCTCTTGGCGTATTGCAGCGTTTCCGCGTTGGTGTTGGGCAGAAACACGGCTCTCCATCCGATGGAAGCGTAGAAGCCCGCCATGATATCGGATAGGAATTGGGGACCGTCCGCGAGAGAAACGTGGACCACTTCGGGAGCATCCGGCAAGAACCGCCGTCCACTTCCAGTCACAATCCAGGTGCGGCCGCCGTCGTGCTCCAGATGGGCCGGGGTTGTCCGTGTTTTCGCGGCGGCCACCGGCCCAATGTGCCGCCGCCGGCTCGCCTCGATGATATCCAGGAAGGCTCCGATGCGGGTTTCGATACCGGCATCCGCCGTGTGGGAGTCGATCTCCAGGAAGCAGAACGGCTGGCCTTCGAGTTCGTGCCGCAGCCGATGCTGGACGATGGCATCCGGACCACAGGAGAAGCAGGAGATGTTGCAGATGTACCGGCCATCGTGACGCCGGGCATACTCGGCCGCCGCCATCACGTTCTGCGTGTAGTGCCACACGTTGTGTTCGTTCAGCGGAGATTCCGGCAGCAGGGCGTCGGCGGGAATGACCGTGAATCCGCGTGTCGAGATCTTGCGCGGAACGGACAGGTTTACCTGCGGCGCATAGGCGGCATACGGGCGGCCTGACAGAATGACCGCCGGCCGATTGAGTTCCGAGAGCGCTTCTTCCATCTCCTCCCGGTAGGACCGCTCGAAGGCCGCCTGGTGTGCCATCGCCGCGGCCCAGCTTTCGCTCGCCCGCTGCGCGGGGAGGCCCAGTCTCGAGCCCAGGCTGGTTACCTCCTGTTCGGTAACCGTCGCCAGGTGCGGCGCCAAGCCCATTTCTGGAACCAGAATTCTGGCGGCGGCAGTCTCAAAGAATGCCTTGATCACGCCGGGCATGTCCAGAGTGACCGGGCACAGATACCCATGCGTGTCGTTTTGGCCAACCGGAAACTCGCGCATGTACGGGAGGAACACATAATCCACTCCCTGTGCCAGCAGATCGTCTACTGCTGCGTGCATGAGTTCCGCCGGGTAACACATGGGGGCAGAGGTCCGGCGCGACCCGTAGCCGCGCCGCGAAAGCACCACCTGGTAGCCCAGTCCGCTCAGGAATCG
>JAIQFL010000103.1 GCA_020073365.1 Terriglobia bacterium
TCGCTCGCCACCATCATCGGGCTGCTGCCGATGGCGCTGAAACTGGGCGCTGGAAGTGAAGCCTATGCTCCCCTGGCCCGCGCCATTCTGGGCGGGCTGAGCGTCTCGGTGGCGCTGACCGTTTTCCTGGTCCCGGCGGCCTACGTGCTGGTGTACGGCCGAAGCGAACAGGGGGTTGGTTAATGCGTACAAAGCTATCGACACTCAGCAGTCGGCTCACCCATACGGAGGGCTCACCAAAGTCATGCGTACTATTCTTTCTCTAATTTCGATTGGCTGTCTTGCTTCCCAGGTTCCGCTTCAAGGCCAACCGGTAATGCATCTCACCCTGGCCGAAGCTCAGCGCCAGGCGATTCAGAACAACCCGCAGTTTTCCGCGGCCAGGTTCTCGGCCGCGGCGGCTTACCAGGTCCCCAACCAGTATCGCGCCAACCTGCAGCCGAGCATGTTCGGCAGTCTCACCAGTGTCGGCGCCGACAACGGAAGCCGCCTGGCGGCTGGCGGTTTGAACAATCCAGTAGTGTACGACCGTGTCGGCTCGGGCCTCACCGTCAGCCAGATGATCACCGACTTCGGGCGAACCAGCAATCTGGTAGGCATGGCCGGGCTGCGGGCGCAGGCTCAGGACCAGGTGACCGAAACCACGCGCGCTCAAATCCTGCTCGAAACCAGCCGCGCTTACTTCGCCGTGCTCCGCGCTCAAGCTGTATTGAAGGTGGTCGACCAGACGGTGGCGGCCCGGCAACTGGTGGTGGACCAGGTCTCGGCGTTGGCGGAAAGTAAGTTCAAGTCCACGTTTGATGTCAGCCTCGCCAAAGTGAATCTCTCGGATGCCAAGCTCCTGCAGATCCAGGCGCAGAACGATCTGAAATCCGCCGAGGCGCAACTGAGTGCCGCGTTGGGACTGCCCGGCGAGACCGCCTTCGCATTGTCGGAAGAGCCCATGCCGCCGCCACTGCCGGACCGCCTCAACGATCTCATCGCACAAGCATTACAGGAGCGCCCCGAGATCAAGGAATTGCGCCTGCACGAGAGTGCCGACGAGCGATTCGCGCGAGCCGAGCACGCGCTCTACTACCCCAATATCGGGGTGCTCGCAACCGCCGGATTCGCGCCCGCCGGAACTGTGGCCATTCCTGGCCGCTACGGCGCCATCGGGCTGAACATAACCATACCGGTCTTCAACGGAGGCTTGTTCAAGGCGCGCCAGACCGAAGCCGAACTGACGGCCAAGGCGACCAATTCGAGCCTCAGCGATATGGAGAACCGCGTGGTCCGGGACGTTCGAGTGGCTTATCTGAACGCCAATACGGCATTCGACCGTATCGCATTGACCCAGGAACTGCTCGAGCAAGCGCAACTGGGACGGGACCTGGCACAGATCCGGTATGACAACCAGTTGGGTACCATCGTGGAACTGAGCCAGGCGGAACTCAACCTGACCTCGGCGCAGATTGCCAACAGCAGCGCCAGGTACGACTATCAGGCACAGCGGATTAACGTGGATTACCAGGTCGGAATTCTACGCTAGCTAAGCTAGTGGGGCAGGCGCTTTCCCCTGCCAACTCTACAGGTTTCTTGAATGACGAAGAGCATGGTTTACCCTGTGGCGCTTGGATTGGCCGGAGTGCTCTATCTGGTGCTGGCCCTGTTTCTGCAGATCGACAGCCCTCTCTTCGCGTTCGCCCTGATCACGCTCTCCGGATACGAATTGGTCAGGAATCACCGCAGAAAGTACAAACCCTGATTCTGCCGGTACCCGATCAACTGACTATACCCTTACGAATCGCATAAAGGATCAGCTCCGCGCCGGTGTGCAGGTTCAGTTTATGAAATATGTTGTTACGATGAGTCTCAATCGTGTATAAGCTCAGTTCCAGTAGATTCGCCGCCTCTTTGTTGCTCCGTCCTTCAGCTAGTAACTGCAGCACCTGACGTTCGCGCGTGGTCAGCAGCTCATAGCTGTCTTCGATGTTCTGTTCCCGCATCTGCCGCACATAGTCCTCTACCAGCATCTTACTAATTGCCGGACTGAAGAATGCCTTGCCCTCGCTCACGGCCTTCACCGCGTTGATAAGGTCATGTTCAGCGGAGTCCTTCAGCAGGTATGCCCGCGCGCCGGCCTTCAGTGCTTTCAGCACGTAACCCTCGTCGGAATGCATACTGAGAATTACGATGGCTGTTTGCGGCAGTTTGGCGACAACCTGTCTGGTGGCTTCGATGCCGTTCAGAATCGGCATGGCGACATCCATGACGATCACATCGGGACGGTGTGCTTCGGCTAGCGCAACCGCCTCCATTCCGTCGGCGGCATCCGCGATCACCGTGAAGCCCGGTTGATTCTCCAACAAGAGACGTAGCCCTTTCCTGACGACGGTATGATCATCGGCCAGGAGAATGCGGATCGATTTCATGCGATACCTGGAGCACCGTGGACCTCTCGCTCCCAAAACGGCAGTACGATTTGGAGGACGGTGGCCTTTCCGTGCACGGAGTTTATCATAAGACTGCGAATTTCCACACCGTTGGAAGTAGTTTTCTCTGCGCTCTCCGCTTCCTCCGCGCCCTCAAGTTTTGACTTTCGTTTTCTCCGCGCTTCCTCCGCGCCTCGGCGTCGGGGTACCCTCTGGGTTCGGTTAGCTTGGCTCTTCCCTGTTTGGCTCCGGCTGTGCACCGCGCGCTCTACCGACCGATCACCACCCCGACCGCGGCCGGTTGCACATCCAGCTTCTGGATGCGGTGACCCAGTTCGAAGGGCCGGCCCACCGCCGCGTCCGGGTAAGTGGGCAGCAGGAAGTTCTGAATCAGGAAATCCAGTGTCTTCCCGTCAATGGTGAGACCTGCAATCTCCACCTTTTGCACATCCACCGTGGCCTGTCCGTTGGCCGAGCGAATCCGCACCGTCACACTGACCGGGTGTTCGCCCTCCAGCAGCCTCGACATCAGCCAGCCTGGCTCGTATCCCTGCGCGCGCTGCAGTTTGTTGAAGTCCACTAGCGCGCTGCCGCTAGCCACGCCCGGCGACACCAGTTGGATTCTGGGGTTCCGAACGCCTGCGGGCGCCTCCCGTTCCGCGTATGCGGCCAGTTCCCGCACCGTCAACTCCACCCGCGTGCCGGCTCGCAGATGGTCACCTTCAATCTGGTCGAATTTCTGCTTGACCGAAGCATAGTCGTCATAGGCGGCACCGAGTGCGCCGGCAAATAGGAGCGAGATGACCCAAATGACCCAAATGGCACGATTTCTCACGTGAGAATAGACGTTCGAGATCGTGTACTCGTTGCTTTTCAGCGTCATAGCACGCAGCGCTGCGGGATACCCCCCACTATACAAAGAGGAGTACTGGTCCGGATCGGTCGGCTTTGCCGTTTCGATTCAGTGCTTTAGCGATTGGCCAGACCATTGCTTACGTATTTTCGGAGCTGTTTATGCCGGTTCAGGCTGTAGTACTGCTAGGCGTGGTCGTGTTGTCGGGCATCGCGATTGTGCGCCTGGCGAGCTCCTGGTGGAAGTATCGAGGCAGGCGGGTGATCACCTGCCCGGAAAACCAAAGGCCGGCGGGCGTCCTGGTGGACTCCCGGCACGCCGCCGCCACGGCGCTCGCCGGCGCTCCGGAGCTGCGGCTTTCCGCCTGCTCCCGCTGGCCGGAGCGCGCCGGATGCGGGCAGCAATGCCTCACCCAGATCGCCGCCTCCCCCGAGGATTGTCTGGTTCGCAACATCCTCACCAAGTGGTACGAAGGCAAGGTCTGCGCGTCGTGCAGCCGGCCCTTCGGGGACATCCAGTGGACCGGCCAGAAGCCCGCTCTGTTTCTGGCTGACAAGGTTTCGGTGGACTGGGGTCAGGTCCCTGCCGATAAGTTACATGAGGTGCTGGCGGCCTCGTTGCCGCTCTGTTTCGCCTGCCATATGGCGAATACTCTCGTTCGGGAGCACCCGGAACTGGTGGTCGATCGATCCGCCAGTCGTCCTATTTAAGGTTTTGAGGTCTGTTTCACGTGAAACAACTTTTTGTCCTCTGCCTGACGCTGGGCGCCCTGCCCGGCTTCGGCGAAACTCGGCAGACCCCGGTTGCCCCGATTGCCCCGATTGCACTCTACACGCATTTTGACCAGGAACCGCCCGATGGCGTCCTGGAGGCGCTCCACGATGAGCTCGAATCCATCATGGCGCCGATGGGCCTGGCGTTCGAATGGCGCTCCCTGGATGGCGTCAGAGGGAATGAGATTAGCGTTGAGCTGGCGGTGTTGACTTTCAAGGGGCGGTGCGATACTGCGGGCCTGAGCGCCCACAACGCCGCCAACCCCGGCGCCCTGGGCTGGACCCATGTGAGTGACGGGGCCATCCTTCCGTTCAGCGACGTGGACTGTGACCGCATTCGCACCTTCGTCCAGAAAGACCTCTTGTTTGTTCGGCCTCCCGATCGCGAGGAGTCGTTCGGGCGGGCGCTCGCTCGGGTGGTGGCCCACGAGTTGTACCATATCTTCGCCAATACGTCCCAGCACGGCTCGTGCGGAGTAGGCAAGGCGGCATACACCGTACAGGAACTGCTCGGAGACGATTTCCAGTTCGAAGGACGGGAATCCCAAGCGCTGCGCACCAGCAAGGCGCATGGCGTCCAGGAGAACGCCACGCGCACTCCGACCCCCTAGGTGGGACGGGCCCTTGGCCTGTAACGGCTGCAACGCTGCCGCGCGCAACCGACGCCGCCGTATCTACACTTAGCGCCCCCGGCCCCTAAGCCCCAACCCCCAACCCCCGTCGTGCTACTCCCGGCATCATGCGAAGAATCGCGTTTTGTCTCTTTTTAGCCCTGGCGCTGACCGCGGCCGACAAGAAGCCAGTCAAAAACCCGGCGCCGGCAACGCAAGCGCCGCAGAAGAATGACGAAGCTTATTCGGCCAAGATCAAACAGTACACCACGGAGCCGTTCTTCCTGACCGAGCTGGTCGATCACCTGCCCGCTTCCGATACCGTGCCCTCGCCCGAAAAAATCCTGGGCTACGCCATCGGCACGCCCAACAAGCTGACCTATACCAAAGACATCGACCGCTACATGCGGGAGTTGGAGAAAGCCTCCAAGCGCGTCAAGGTGTTTTCCATCGGTCACTCCGAAGAGGGCCGCGAAATGATCCTGGTGGCCGTCTCCGATGAGGCCAATATCGCCAGGCTCGATCATTACAAGGAAATCACCGCCAGGCTTGCGGACCCCCGCAAGACGCCCCGGGCCGAGGCCGACCAGTTGATCGCCGAAGGGCTGCCCCTGTATTGGGCTTCCGGCAGCATCCATTCCACCGAGACCGGGTCGCCCGAAATGCTGATGGAACTGGCGTACCGCGTGGCCGTGGAAGATTCGCCGCTCATGCGGAACATTCGCAAGAATTCGATCGTGCTGATCACACCCGTGTCGGAAGTGGATGGCCGCGACCGCGAAGTCGACGTCTACCACTACCGCAAGGAGAACCCGGGAAAACCGGCGCCCAACCTGGTCTACTGGGGCAAGTACGTGGCGCATGACAATAACCGCGATGGCATCGGCATGGCGCTGGCGCTCACCCGCAATATGATGGGGGCGTTTCTCCAATACCACCCCACGGTCCTGCACGACCTGCACGAGTCCGTGCCCTTCCTCTATGTGTCCACGGGCATGGGCCCGTACAATGCCTGGCTCGATCCCCTGGTGGTGGATGAATGGCAGAAGATGGCATACGTCGATATCGAGGAGTTGACCAAGCGCGGCGTTCCAGGCGTTTGGACGCACGGCTACTACGATGGATGGGCGCCCAACTACATGTTCTACATCGCCAACGGGCACAACTCCATCGGGCGGTTCTACGAGACCTTCGGCGGCGGTGGCGCGGATACCGGAGAGCGCACGGTGCCCGCCAACAGCACCAGCCGTACCTGGTTTCGTCCCAATCCGCCGCTGCCCCGGGTGAACTGGTCCATCCGCAATAACATCAACCTCCAGCAGAGCGGCATCCTGTTCGCCATGAACAATGTGGCCACCAACCGCAAGCAGTTTCTTGAAAACTTCTACCTGAAGAGCAGGCGGAGCGTGGACAAGGCGAAGAATGAAGGCCCCGCGGCATGGGTGCTGCCGGCCGACGATCCGCGCCCGGGACAGGTCGCGGAAGTGGTCAACCTGCTGCGCCTCCAGGGCGTCGAGGCGAACCGCTTGACCAGCGATACCGAGGTGGCCATCAACCCGGAGGGGAAAAAGCAGAAGTTCCCGGCCGGCAGCTACGTGATCCGCATGGATCAACCCTACAGCCGCATGGCCGACATGCTGCTCGACACTCAGTTCTACAACATCAACGACCCACCGCCATACGATGACACCGGTTGGACCATGGGCCCCATGCACAACGTCACCACGGTTCGGGTGACCAGGCCGGACATCCTCGAAGCATCCATGAGCATGCTCACCGAGGACGCCCGGCCGCAGGGTAAAGTGACTGGGCCGGGGAACACGGCGTACCTGATCAATCACAACGCCGACCATACTCTGGCCACGTTCCGCTTCCGCCTGAAGGACGTCAAAATGTTCGCCGCCGAAGATTCCTTCAAGGATGGCGACCGCACGTTCAACCCCGGGTCCTTCATCATCAAGGCCGAAGGGAATCCCGCGGAATTGCGCGGCCGCCTGGAGTGATGACGCGCGGATTTGCAGTGGCACCATCCTGCCATCCGGTGAAAATGTATTGAATTCCAAGCTGGTTGCTGTGGGGGGAGAGGAAACTCACCGTGCAACTGGCGCCCGGCGTCCAATTCAGCGTCTGCGGCGTGGTGTACCCGCCAGCACCGCAATTAATGCCGCTGATTGTAAACACCTGATTTGGCGCATTGGATTGGATTGTGACACTCACCGCTGCCGGTAGACACCGGGCCACGAGCAGACATCCCACGAGCCGTAGTGCAGGAATGGCCTTCATCATTTAAGATAGGTAGTATAGTACCTTATAATCTTAATATGTTAGTTATCTGTGGGTAATTAACCTATCGGTCCGAGCTTCTAATTCTAATCCGAAGCTTCAGCGTCGATAAGGTGCAAGTGCTTGATTCTCTGAGGTTAACTCCAAAGAACGACCAGGACTGCTGAAGCATCCCGGTCATGGAACTTGGGTGCAACCCATATCTTACAAATCCCGAATATTGTTGGTCTGGACCTCGGCGTCTTACGACCCTTGGATCTGGGTCGTCTTCATCCGCAGCCGCATCCATTGGCGCCGTGGTGGATACGAGTAGGTGCATAGTCATAAGCCAATAAACATGCGCCTGCGCGAGCCGCAGGCCCACGGGAACAGACGACGAAAACCGATCGTCCGTCCCACCGGGCCGCTACGCCTGCACCGCCTGCGGCCGCAAATGCAGGGCTTGCAGAAGCCCTTTCCACTTGCGAAGCACCAGTTCCGCCAGATTGAGCAGGATGGCCAGGGCCAATAGACCGGGCCAAAGCTCCATGGTGGAACGGATGCTGCGGCCGGCGGGGTCGAACACCGCCTTGGGCGCCGGATTGAAATGGCCTCCGGTGGCGGTCGAAATCTGGCGCAGCAGCGGCTCGTTGTTGCCGTATTCCAGCATTTCGTCTTCCTGGCGGTAGAAGCCCACCTCGGGAAAAGCCGGCGAATCGGCTAGTGGACGCACGCGGAACAGGCCCTGGTTCTGCCCGATGGCCAGACGTCCGCGGTAGTGGCCGGCGGCCACTTTGTTCACCTTCAGCGGGGCTTGAAAACCGTTCGGTCCGAAGGCGAAGATGTCGGGGATGGCGGACGGCTCCGGCACGTTGCGCGAGAGGTGATAGTCCACCACCAGTTCGCTCGAAGCGCGGTCGAAATCGGCCGTGGTTTCGCTCTGCGGCGCGTGCGGCAGCAGATCGCGGAAAATGTTAGCCCAGAGGCGGTCGAAGCCGGGCCAGGTGACCCAGTTCATGGCCCAGCGATTCTTGGCGTCGGAAGTGAATACTGCGGATCGGCCCAATCCGTATTGCCAGCGCACGAACAGCGGGTCGCTGCGGTCGGCTTCCAGGATGGTGTCCGAAGTGGGGCGCGCCTGGAAGCGAACATAGCCGCGCAAGGGGGGCGCGCTTTCGATGCCGACGCCGTCGAGAATTTCGGCCTGCTTCACTACTTTGGGCTGAATCGACTTCTCGATGGCGGTTACGCCGGTGTGCTCTTCCACATCGCGCAACAGGATCTGCTCCAGGCCGGCGGGGTCATTCAGAAAGTACGACTTGCCTTCCGCCGCCGTGGCCACCTTTTCGAGGAACGCGCGGTTCACGTCCTGGCCCAGACCGACGGTGGATATGGTGACGTGGTTGGCGAGGGCTTCGCGGGTCAGGGTCATGCTGTCGCCTTCTTCGGAGATGCCGTCGGTCAGGAGCACGACATGTTTGAAGACGGCGGTCTGCGGGAGAATGCGCTGGTAGGCTTCGGTGAGGGCCGGAGCGATCTGCGTGCCGCCATCCGGGGTGATGCCGGAGATGAGCTTCTTGATCGAGGCGCGGTCGTCGGCGCGCCGGATGGGTACGGCCCACTGGAACGAGTTGTCGAAGATCAGCACGCCCACGGTGTCGATGGGCCGCAGATTCTCCACCACGCCGATCGCCGCCAGGCGCGCCAATTCGATCTTGCGGCCTTCCATGGAAGACGACTTGTCGATGATGAGCACCACGGCGGTGCCCTCGGGAGAGCGCGGCGGCGCCATCTTGGCGGGAAGAGAGCGCTCCAGGGGGTCCTCCTCCCGGCCTTTCTTTTCCACGTAGATGTTGTGCTCACCGGCGATCCACACCAGGCCGCCGCCCCTCTTCACGTATTCTTCGAGCAGAAGCTTACGGGGGGCCGAGATGGATTCCATGTCCCAGTTGTTGATGACGACGAGCTGGAAATCGTCGAGCTTGTCGGGGATGCCGCCGGTGGCGTGGATTACCTCGAACTGGTTGGCCTCGAAGGTACGGACCAGGTGCTCTTCGCTTTGAAGGGGATCGTGCGAGACGAACAGAACGCGGGGACGGCGCAGGGTCACGGCATCTTCGAAGCGGGCTCCCCCAAGATCCGCGGCCGAAATCCTGCCGGCCAGCGCGATCGCCCCCACCGAGTTGACGCTGGCCTGGAGCCGCACGTGGTTGACTCCTGGAATCAGATCCACCTGGCTGTTGCCGATGGCCTTGCCTTCGGCGGTCATCTCCACGGTGGCGTGGGCCGCGCGCGGCGATTCCAGAGTCACTTCTATCGGAAAGCGCTCGCCGCTGAACACCTGCCCGGGGAGAGCGATGGATTCCAGCAGCAGGCCCGGTTTGGGACGGCCCGCGAGCGCTATGGTATCGATGGGGATGCCCAGTTGCTGCGCCTGCCAGATGGCCCGCGACACGCTGCCCAGGTTTTCATTGCCATCGGACACCAGCACCAGGCGCGTCACCATGCCCGCGGGAAGGGAGGCCGCGCCATCGCGAATGGCAGACTCCAGGTTGGTGCCATGTCCGGCGGTTCCGGCGGTGTGGTGCAACTGCCAGCCGTCCTTGGAGCGCTCCTCGCGCGCGGCGCCGCGGGTGGCGCGGGAGAAGGGGATGACGTGAGTCCAGTGGCGTCCCCGCGCGCGCTCCACGCGGTCGGCGAGCGCCGATTCGGTTCTCAGGTCATCCGCCGATACGCTTGCCGAGGTATCCGCCAGGATGGCGACGGCCATCTTGGTTTCGTACACCGTGAGACGCGGTCCGGCCAGCGCCAGCGCGATGGCGGCGAACGCCGCCGCCTTGAGCAGCAGCGCCAGGCGGCGGGCGGACGAGGGCCATTCCCAAACGGCCCATGCCGCGGGCAGCAGAAGCAGCAGGAGCGCCCATGCGTGGTCGAACGTCATCGGCGCACCTCCGTGGGGCAGGCGCTTTCGCCTGCCAGCCCCAACCCCCAGGGCCGATGACAGGCTGAAGCCTGTCCCACCATGCTGAATCCTGTCCCACCAAGGTGGTCGAACGTCACCGGCGCACCTCCAACGGTATGGTGGCCTTGCGGCGCAGCAGAACCGGCCGCGGGACGGCGTGGGCCCGGCGGAACCGACCGAACAAGATCCATTCGACAAGCAGGCCCGCGGCGCCCGCAATCGCCAGCCAGGGCCATATGTCGGTGGAACTATCGAACACCGTCGCGAAATGCGGGATGCCTTTTTGCGCGTCTGCAGGCGGCTCCCATTTCCCGTCCCACAGTTGCGGAAGCGTGAGCGAATACAGATATTCGCGGTCGCCGGCCAGCACGCGTACGGAGCCGGGAGTGCCGGAGAAGAAATTCAAGGCGTGGTCATGGATGGTGAACGGCAGCGGCGCGCCATCTCCGTTGGTGACCTTTACATCCTTCTCGGCGACATCCTGGTCCATCACGAGTTTGACGGTTCCCACACTGCCGCCCGAGATTTCCCAATGGAGGAAAATCTCGGGCGAAACCCAGCGCAGCAGGTTGGCGAAGAGCAGCGGCGTGGCCAACTCGTAGCGCATGCCGGAAAGCACCGGGTGAAAGCCCAGAACCACGATCTTCGGCTTCCCGGGCCGCGACACAATCACGGGGCCCTGCTCCACCTCACCGATTCGGCCGTCGGTGGGAGCAGGCTCGAAGACGGAGGCTTTTTCGAGCTTGAAATCCTTGGTGCGCAGGCCGGCGGAGGCCGGGTGGCCGGCATCCCATCCCTGGAACGCCTCCTGTTCCACAGTGATGCGTACGGGTATGGGTGAGCCGTTGGTGGGCGGGTCAATCCAGATGGAGTCGGCGGCGGGACGCACGGGCGGAATGAAGCGGTCGAGAATCACCAGGCCCTGGTCGGTGGCTCGATACTCGCCCGGTTTGCGGTAGACGGCGGCGACGCGCGGTGTGGCGGAGAGGACCGGCCGCAACAGTTCCGGCTGGTCGGAGTAGACCGTCACGGCCAACATGGGCTGCGAGGGGAGTTCCAGCTCGGCGTGGTCGTCGGCGGGAAAAGCGTCGTGCGGCGTCAGAGTCACGCGCAAACTTCCGGCGGTGCGGGTGCGGTATTCGAAGCTGGCTTCTTTATCGGCGCCGGGTGGCAGCGTGATGTGCTGGGCGCCGGCAGGAATCCTTCCGTTGTTGCCGGGCGGGCCGAAATCGAGGGCCAGCGTGACTTTGCGCGACTGCGTTCCATAGTTGTGCGCGGAGACGTAGATTTCCCACAGGTCGGGCTCGGTGGCTGAGCGGCGCATGCCGATCTTGCGCAGTCCGGCGTTCTCGACGGGATCGGAGACCAGCAGGACGCGCAGATTGCGCGGCGGCGCCGCGGCGTTTTCGGGGTCGCGCTCAATGGTGCGGCCGGAGCCGATGAAGGCGATCTCTCCCGACCGCCCGCCATCCTGGGCCTGGACGTGGCGCGCAAAGGTGAGCGCCTGGTCCAGGTTGAGGGCCGTGGCGCCGGGTTGCGAGTTCTGGATGGCGGCGTCGATCTTCCGGTGGTCCGGCTCGAAGGCCGTGACGGGGGTGGCCAGAGCGTCTGCGCGCACCAGCATGACGCGATCGTGTGCCGGGAGCGCGTGGAGGTAGCGGCGGGCCCTTTCGCGGGCCAGGTCCATGAGGGTGGTCTTGCCGGTACGGGCCGCCATCCAGGCGGAAGTCTCGAGAAGGATCACATGTTGGCGGCCCGCGCGGGCGGGCGTGCCGAGGCGCAACTGGGCGATAGCGAGCAGCAACAAAGCCATGCTTACCAGTTGCAGGATCAAGGACCAGGGCTGCTGGATGTGCTTCCGTCGGGCGGCTACGGCGGGCTGCTCGGCGGCCACCCAGAAACGGAGCGTGGAAACGATCTGGCGGCGGCGTGAGCGGTCGAGGAGATAGAGGGCGATGGCGATGGCCGAGAGCGAGCCGAAAACGGCCAGGAACTGGAGCAAGGAGAGGTTCAGGGAGTACATAGGAAGACCTAGAATTGTGGGACGCTCATGCTATCCCCCGCACCCGGACCAAGTCGCCAAAAATTACGGATTCCAGCGGTTGTGACGTCGAGACGCCGGCGTAGCGGCCGCCGCTGCGCAACGCCAGGGTCTGAATTTCCGAGCAGTATTCGTCGAAGGATCGAGTGTAGCGTTGGCGCGCCGCATCGTCGAAGTCCAGTTTCAGGCCGGCTCCCGTCTCGGCGTCGCGCAATTCCAGTTCGCCGGTCCACGGGGGCGTGCGATCCTCGTCGGTCCAGACCTGAACCAGCATCAGCTCGTGGCCAAAATCGGACAGATACTGGAGCGCACGCTCGCAGCCATTGTCGTCCAGGAAATCGGAGATGATGATGACCAGGCCGCGCTGCGAATACGTGCCGATGAATTCCCGTATGGTCGAAAGGTAATCGGTGGCGCCGCTGGCCGACAGCGACTTCAGCGCGTCCATCACTCCGGGGAAGCGGTGCCGCCCGCCCGTGGAAAAAATACGCGGCGACAGGCGGCTCGAAAAGCCATGCACTTCGATGCTGTCGAGCCGCACCAGGCCGACATAGCAGAGCGAGGCTGCCAGTTTCCGGGCATAGTCGAATTTCTGCCCGCCGTAGGCCATCATGGAATCGCTCAGGTCCAGCAGCAGGCGGACCGGAACCCGCGGTTCCACCTGGAACATCTTGAGAAACAGCTTCTCCAGGCGCAGGAAGGCGCGCCAGTTCACCGCTCGCAAGTCGTCTCCGTGGTGGAAATTGCGGTGATCCAGAAACTCCTGGCCCGCGCCGGCGAAGCGGGACATGTTGTGGCCGCCCACCAGGCCGGCAAACGACTTCTGCCAGTGAATCGTGAGCCGCTCGAGTTTTTCCAGAAACTCGCGGTCCAGCAGGGGGGCGGATGGCATACGATTCCTACGCGACGGAGGCCTGCGCGGTTGCAGCCTTGATGAGGGCGTGGAGGATGGTCTCGGGCGTCTGGCCGTCGTGGTGCGCGTCGAAATTCAGGATGATGCGGTGGCGCAGGACTGCCGCAGCCACCTGCTGCACGTCTTCGATGGCGAGATGGAAGCGGCCGCGCATGAGCGCCAGAACGCGCCCGCACTCCACCAGCGCCTGGGCGCCACGCGGCGAACTGCCGTAGCGGATGTACTTCTTCGAGAGGTCGTGGGCCTCCTTCTGCTCGGGCTGTGTGGCCATCACCAGGTGGATGGCGTACTCCTGCACATGCCGCGCCACTAACACCTCGCGGCAGACCGCGCGGACTTCCAGGATCGCGTCGCGATCCAGGACCGGGATGGGCACCTGCTCCTCCCGTTGAATGGTCCGCTCGACAATGCGATGCAGTTCCTCGCGAGTGGGATACGTGACCAGGATCTTCATGAGGAACCGGTCGAGTTGCGCTTCGGGGAGAGGGTAGGTGCCCTCCATCTCGATGGGATTTTGGGTGGCCATTACCAGGAACGGCAGTTCCAGTTCGTGAGTGGTGGTACCGCTGGTGACGGTGCGCTCCTGCATGGCTTCGAGCAACGCCGACTGGGTTTTGGGAGTGGCGCGGTTGATTTCGTCCGCCAGAACCAGGTTGGCGAAGATCGGGCCGGGCTGGAAACGAAGCGTCTTGGCGTGCCCCTCGGTATCGATGATCATGCTGCCGACGATGTCGGCGGGCATCAGGTCGGGTGTGAACTGGATGCGTGAATACTTCAGTTGGAGGGTGCGTGCGAGCGTGCGGAGGAGGGTGGTCTTACCCAGGCCGGGAACGCCTTCCAGAAGCACGTGGCCCCCCGCCAGCAGGCAAATCAGCACGCCTTCGACGACGTCGTCCTGTCCTACGATGATTTTTGCGATTTCCCGGCGGACAGAATTGAGCCGGTCAACGGCAAGTTGGAGTGTCGCTTCGGATCCCACGTTTTTCATTGTAGAGCACGCGGAACGCCGAAAACCCGAGACGATGATGGGAAAAGTACGGCTGAGCCGCGAGAAAGGAAGACTGCTTGAAGGAGGAGAAGCTTTTTCCTACACTTCGTTGTAAAGGCCGGCGCGCTGGTCGATCTTGCCTACCAGGATCGCCAGAACCGAGGCCATTTCCGTGAGAGCCCGGCGGGCCTGATCCGGGGCAGCGGTCTTCGTTAAGCGGTACCACCACTGCATCACTTTATAGTCGATGACCAGAAGACGATCCTCGAAGGCCGCCAATTCAAGTCCGGCGGCGTGTTCAAACAGATAAATGAGGACCTGATAATCGCGCTGCAAGGAGGCGTGCAGCGGATCCAACGGCTCCGCGGTTCGCAAGCGTTCCTGAACCTCGACGACGCGGAAGCGATTATCTACGATAGCGCGTGGCGAATCAACGAGTTCCGAATGATTTCGCAACAGCAGAATACAACTGTAACGAAACCAATACACCAGCAGAACAAGCGAGAACGCGATGATCAATAGACTCGCCAGCATCGACATATACGTCCCAGTGAAGTACCGGTTGCCCTGTCCACTAGTACTAGACCAGCCATGACGAATTTATCACAGACAGGTGTGTGATGCAACCCCTTTTTACTATTTTAAACAACTTTTTTGAATAGAATAAGGAAACCGTCCCCCTATATGCGGGTATCTATTCAGGTACCAGTTCTGTGTCGTACCGTTCTTTGCCGCTTGGCAGCCAAAGGAACCACACTCTGCCCACATTAACGGTTACGGTACGATATCCCGTCGCGGAGATTCGAATGCGGTGGGGTTCGGCAAGCGTGACCAGGTCGAACTCACCCCAGTGGTCGGCATCGGCATGGAAGAAGGGTGGCCGCCCGGAAGGATCGTCGTCTATGCTTACCCAGGGAATTGGCTGGTGAGTAGCCGCGTTGCGGACGGCCCCGATCACATGCCAGGTGGCCACGCCCCGGTCCCCGACGCGGGACGCCCCGAAGCGGACCGCGGCGCCGGACCACCGGAACGCCAGGTACACGGCGGCGAACAAGACGGCGAAGGCGATGGCCAGCCGTAGAGCGTGCCGCACATATTGACGGCGAAGGTCGGCCGATTCCTCCTGGTCGAATGTGGCGGGGCGGAACTCGTGCGGCGGCAAGCATCGATTGTAGCGAATCCGGCCGGAAAAACAGGGCCCGGGGGCCGGGGGCCCTGCTGGGTAACCACGGGTGTCCGCCCGCTGCGATAATTGGTTAGTCCAATGCAGTTTCAATCGGGGCGGAAGATGGCGACTGCACGAATCCCAGTCTGGGCGATCGTGCTGGGAGCCTGGGTACTCTCCGCTCAGAACGCGCCCAAACCAGCCAGCGCCAGGGATCCTGACGGCACACTGGCCCAAGTCCGTGAAAAACTCGCGACCTTGGTGCGGCGACTGCCGCGATATACCTGCGTCCAAACCGTCGATCGGCAGTATTTCGGCTTGTCCCACCGCATGAACGCGCAATCTCTCCCTGCTGCGTCCTGTGATCGGATCATAGAGAACCGGAAGAACGGCAGTGACACGCCCAAATTGGAAGCCACCGACCGCCTGCGCCTGGAGGTCGCCGTATCCAACGGCCATGAGATCTACTCCTGGGCCAACTCCAGCGAGTTCGATTCGCGCCAAATCCATCAGATCGTCGGTGAAGGGGCGACGTCCACCGGTGAGTTCGGCACCTTTCTGAGCGATATCTTCGACAACCCCGGCACAAAGTTCTCGTACGAGCGGGAAGCATCCGCCGGAGGGCGGGCGCTGCTGGAGTTCAGCTATCGCGTTCCGGTGCAGGCCAGCCACTACCGCGTACGTGCGGATCTGGGGCTGGGCCAGGGCGCCGATTCCTGGCACACCACCGGATATGAAGGTTCATTTTCGATCGATCCGGAGTCCATGGAACTGGTGCGCCTGACCATCCAAACCGACCGGCTGCCTCCCACTACGGAAATATGCCAGGCAACTACCGCTCTGGAATACCAGCGCGTGCGGATCGGCGCCGAAGATGTCTTGCTGCCGAGGTCGAGCCAACTTCACATTGTCAGCCGGAACGCCCGCGAGACTATCAACGTGACCACGTTCTCGGGGTGCCGGCAGTATGGGGCGGAATCGACTCTCCGTTTCGGCGATGAGCCAGCGGACGCCAATAGCGGCGGGAAGGATGCCGCCGCCGCCCGGGTTCCTCTGCCTGCATGGCTTCCCATCACTCTGGCTTTGGTCGCTCCGATCGACACTGGCGCCGCCGCAGCGGGAGACCTGGTCACGGCGAGGGTGGCCCAGGCTGTCCGTGCTCCCAACTCCAAGACTATTCTGGTGCCGGCCGGTGCCACTGTCCTGGGACGGATCACCACCATGGAACATCATTTAACCCCCAAGAACTATTTCCTCATCGGAATGGCATTCGATACCTTGGAGGTAAACGGCGTTGCCTCCCCCTTCCACGCCCTCTTGGATGTGAAGCATGAGTCTGTCCTGCAGATCGAGGTGTCGGAGTCGCGCCCCGAACCTCCGAAAACGGGAGCTTTGTTCCCGTTCTCGACGAAGCAGGACCGGCTGGTGGTCCCCGTCGGATATAAAACGATGTGGGTGACGGGACGGCTGCCGGATGCCAAGCGGTGAAACCAGCGCCTCAAATCAATTGAGTGAGAGCCCGACTCGGCGCAGCATTTCGTTGAACCTTGGAGATGACCGCAACGGATCGTAGAGCGGCATGACACGGAGCCAGAAAAGACCGGTGTCGTGAGTCTCGTAGGCTTTCTCCAGCCACTCGAATGCCCGGTCTTGTTCTCCAAGGGCCGCATAGAGGAACACGAAGCACCTCGGCGGCACGTGCTCCCGTTCGCTTCTTGACAAAAGATTTTGCAGCAACGAAAGTGCAATGTCGGCGCGTCCTGTCCTGGCTTGCGCGGATCCCAGATAGGCAATCGATATCGCATCGGGCGAAATCGCGGCCGCCTTCTCCAATGCTGCAATCGCCTCGGCGAATCTGGACCGGCACAATTCAGAGAGCCCGAGTCCCCACCAGGCCAGCAGCGAGTCGGGAAACAGTTCCAGGGTCTTGCGCGCCTGCTCGCTGGCACTCCCATAATCCTTCACAAACAGGTAGATCCACGCCATGTTCGCATTCACGTATTGCGACAGCGGATCCAGATCCAAAGCCAGCTTCATTTCCTTCACAGCCGGGGCTGGATCTTCGCGAGTGGTGACCAGGAAGACCGAGTAGACCGCGTGGGCGTGTTCCTCGCTGGGGTTTAGCTGGATGGCGCGGAGGGCCTCGGCTTCACATGTAACAAGGTCCCAGTCGCACACCCAGGTGGCCCAGGCGAAGGCCCAATGCGCAGTGCTCAACGTGTCGTCGAGCGCGAGCGCCTGGAGCGCGGCTTCTTTGGATCTCCGAAACGCATCGCGAAACGGAAGATGCCCCCAATGCCCGAGCAATGCGTAGCAGTCCGCCATGTGGGCATACGCCGGTGCGTGAGCCGGATCCTTTTCCACCGCCAAGCGGAAGCACTCCAGCGCTCTTTCGAAGCTCTCCCGCGACCACTGGCCCATATGATGCCGGCCCCTCAGGTATGCCAGGTGCGCTTCCGGATCGACCGGCCGCGGGCGGGCGAGCCGGCTCTTCTCTGCGGGCGTCAACACCACTTCCACCGCCTCGGCAATCGCCTGGGCCACCTGTCCCTGGATGGTGAGAATGTCGCCCATCTCACACTCGTAGCCCTTGGCCCATAGATGCTGCTCGGGAGCCACCTGCACGAGCTGCGCCGTGATCCGCACGCGACCACCAACTTGAAGAACGGATCCTTCGACGATGGCGTCCGCTTTCAATTCACGCGCGATTTCCGGGACGGTTCTCTCGCTGTTCCTTAGATGCCGCACGGATTGCCGGGAAATGACGCGCAACGTGCTGACGTTTCCGAGTGCGGTGGTCAGCGCATCAGCTACTCCATCGGCGAAGAAATCCTGTTCAGGATCGTGGTTCAAATTCTCGAAAGGCAGCACCGCGAGCGTGGGTCGAGCGGCCCGCGCCGGTTCTACCTGGGCGATAAAGCGGTACCCCAGGCGGGGCAGCGTCTCGATGAATCGGGGCTTGGCGGAGGAGTCTCCCAGCACATCGCGCAGCCGGTTTACAGTGCTGTTCAGGCTGTTGTCGAAGTCGACAAAGACGCCTTCCGGCCACAGCCGGCGACGCAACTTCTCTCGCGTGACCACTTCGCCGGGATGCTCCAGGAGCGCCACGAGGACCTGGAACGATTTCTCCCGGAGCCCGATGCGCAGACCGTGCTTGCGCAGTTCCCGGGTCCCCACGTCGGCCTCGTAAGGGCCGAAGCGAAATGTTCCCGGGCTGAGGCCGGACTGGTCCATGCGAGACAAGAGTAACGCCCCGGAGAATCGGAGTCAAGGCTCTTGAAATCATGGTCTTTGGTGGTGAGATGAAATCAAGGCGCAAGTAAGCAACAGACCGCGCGAAGGAGGGGCAGACTGGTGCTGGATGGAGCTCACATGAAACCCAGGAAAACTTCGGCAAGCTTGATCCTCTTTGCGGCCGCCGTGCCGTTCTGGCTGGTCGCCGTGCCGCGGCCGGCCGCCGCGCAGCCGCCGGGCGTCTCGGTGCGCGTTACACTGCCCCTGGATCTGGTAGAGAGCCTGAATGGGGCCATGTTCAAGATTCGCGTTCCGGTGAATTGGAACGGAACCCTGCTGGTTTACCTCCAGGGAAGCAAGACAGGCGTTGCGCCTCCTGAGCCGTTGCTGGTACCCCCGGTGCTGAAGGGCCCCGAACCGCCTCTGGAACAGACTCTCCTGTCCCAGGGCTACGCACTGGCGGCTTCCCAGGTAGCCACTTCGGAGTGGCAGCAAAAGGCGGAGGTTCAGGACACCTTCGCGCTGACCACCTACTTTCGGGGGAGGGTGGGTGAACCCAAGCGCATCATCCTGTTGGGCACCTCACTGGGCGGGCTGGCTGCTCTCCGGCTGATCGAAGAGAACCCCCGCTCATTCGACGCTGCCATTGCGACCTGCCCGCCCGCGGCCGGCACGCCGAGGAGAATGGACCGGACACTCGATTTCGCCCTGGCCTACGCTGCGGTCTTTGGCTGGCCGGACGCCTGGGGAGCCATAGACGACCTGCGCGCAGGTCTCAACTTCGCCAAAGACGTCAATCCCATCGTGCCGTGGCCTAAACCCGATGGAAGCAACCGCGGAGCCTGGGAATTCATTCGGTTGGTCAACGGCCTGTCGTCGGATGCTTTCTGGGTAACCGACCCGATGCAAGGATTTCCGGGTTACCTCATGAACATGCTGTGGACCACGCAACAGCGCGAGACCATGGAAGCCTGGGCCACCGGACCGATTGTGCAGAACCTGGACCACCGCTACAGTCTCAAGCCCGAGGACAAGACGTACCTGGCGGGTCTGGGTGTCAATCCCGATGATCTACTGGCGAAGATGAACTCCCGGGCCCCCATCGCCCCGTGCGTTCGTTGCCGTGATTTCGCGTACCGCTTCGCCACTGTCAGGGGAGTGTTGACGAAGCCGGTGATCACTCTGCACACCACCGCGGACGGCCTCGCCGAAGTCAACAACGAAGCCGACTACCGCGCGGCGGTCGAGGCGTCGGGGTGCGCGGACTTCCTGGCTCAGGCTTTCGTTAGCGGAGTCGGTCACTGCGCCTTCACGGCCACACAGATCCTCACCACACTCGCGGCGATGGAGAAGTGGCTGGATACCGCTGTTCGCCCGGATGCTACGTCCTTCCCCGAAGCACAGGGGTTCGACAGCCGCTTTGTGCCTCCACCCTGGCCATACTGATGGAAAGGATCCGGCCGGTCACAGCGACTTTCGCTTTGCACGGCGGGTTTGAAGCTCACGGACGAGGCCGAGAGGCCAGGAGGCCGGTGTTACTTGGCTTGGCCGGCGTTCTGGACAATGCTGCGGGCCAGGTAATTCTGGACCTTGGACTCGTTGCGCGCCACCTCATAGAACGCGGCCTGCAAGAGTTGGTTCTTCCGGTTGATCAGGGCTTCGCGGATTTCCTGCTGCACGCGCGGGTCATTCAGCTCGCGCTGACCGGCCGGCTCCCTGGCGATCACTTTCAGGATCTGGTAGCCATACTGGGTAGGGAGCGGGCGCGACGGCACGCCCGGCTGGAGCGACAGCACCAGCCTCTTCAGCTCGGGGCTCACCTTGTCCAGATTCGATTCCGGAATCAATCCCATGTCTCCGCCGTTGGCCGCGCTGTTGGGGTCCTCGGAGTAGTTCTGCGCCAACATGGCGAAATCCTCGCCGCGCTGCAGGCGGGCCGCGATATCTTCGATTTTCGCCCTGGCCTCCTTGTCGTTCTGCGCCTTGCTGTTTTTCAGATTGCGAACGTTCGGGTCAGGGTTGGGAGTGACCAGAATCTGCGCGATGCGGATCTGCGGTTCGGGGTGGTTGAATGCGGCCTTGTTGGCATTGAAGAAATTGGCCACGTCCGCATCCGTGATGGAGACGTGCGCCCGGATCTCCTTGTTGATCAGCTTGTCTAAGGTGAGATCGTGCCGGATCTGCGTTTTCAGATCGTCCACAGTCATGTGGCGCTCGGTCAACCGCGCCTCGAACTGTTCCTTGGTGTAGCCCGCCTTCATCTTGTTGAATTCGGCGTCCACGTCGGCATCCACCGCCGTCAGCCCGAGTCTCTCGGCGCGCAGCAGCATGATCTGGCTGGTGATCATGCTATTGAGCAGCTCCAGCTTATTGGCCATCACCTGATCTTCGTTGGACCGCTCCACGGGCTGTTGGTTCTGTTGGAAAGCCTTGTCCAGCTCCGCGTTAGTGATGGTGTGGCCGTTCACTTCAGCCGCTACGTTAGGAGGGGGCGCGTGCGTGCACCCCGCCTCCGTCAGGGCGGCAAGGGCCGCCGCGAAAACCACGATAGAGCGCTTCATGTGCTTGAACCCTCATTGTAACCGCTATAGGCTGGTCGAATGCGTCCAACCCGCGTTCGGTAGAATAGTCGTTCTATGAGAGTCGGAATGATCGGGACCGGCGCGATCTCGAATTTGCACGCGCGCGCCTACAAGAACATCGGATACCAATTGACCGTGTGCACGGATATCTATGAAGAAGCGGGCCGCAGATTTGCCGCCCAGCACGGCGCCGAATTCGTGCCCACGTATGCGGAGGTTTGCCGCCATCCGGAGGTGGACTATGTGGACGTGTGTACCTTCCCGGATTTCCGTCTGGAGCCGATTGAGATCTGCGCCCAAACCAGGAAGCACGTGCAGGTGCAAAAACCGATTTCGACAAACCTCGCGACCGCCCGCCGGATGATCGATACGGCGCGCGCAGGGGGCATCCTGTTGGGCGTGGTGAGCCAGCACCGGTTCGACGACGCCAGCCGGTTCCTTTCCAGCGCGATCGCCGAGGGGCGCCTGGGCAAACTGATCGAGTGTGACTGTTATGTGAAGTGGTACCGCTCACCCGCCTATTATTCGCGGCCCATCAAGGGCAGTTGGAAGACCGAGGGCGGCGGCGCATTGATCAACCAGGCGATTCACCAGATCGACATTCTACGCTGGCTGGCCGGGCCGGTTAGCGAGCTGTTCGGCGTGTGGCAACTCGGAGCCCTGCACAAGATCGAATCCGAGGATGTAGTGAGCGCCGTGGTTCGCTACACCAGCGGCGCCACCGGTGTGATCCAGGCGGCCACGGCATTCTGGCCGGGATACACGGAACGGACCGAATTCCACGGGACAAAAGGCACCGCGGTGATCTCGGGCGATAAACTCACTACCTGGGACGTGGAGAACGATTCCGGAGATCCGGCGCCGGTGGCCCAGGAGGTGGCGTCGGGGGCATCCGACCCCATGGCGATCTCGCTGGAGCCGTTCGAACGGCAGTTTCTGGAGTTCGGCGATGCCATCCAAAACGGCCGCAAGCCGCTCGTCTCGGGAGAGGAAGGCTACCAGGCGCTGGAGTTGGTGGACGCGGTCTACCGGTCGTGCAGGACAGGTGAAAAGGTAAGGCTGTAGCCAGTAGCGGGTGGGACAGACGATCGTTTTTCGTCGTCTGTCTCTTCGCACATCAAAATGCGCGACCGGCCTTCTTAAGCGGCGCGTTTAGTCCAAATCGATTTCGAGCTTGATACGCCGGGGCCTCTCCCTCTCTGCCGGTTCCTCGTGCTTTTCGTGCTCATGCTTTTCGTGCTCGTGCTCCTCGTGCTCGTGGATTTCCTCCTCGAACTCCTCAACGGCGGGCTCTTTCAAGTGGGGATCCAGCACATAGGTGAGGCCGCCAACCACCAGACCATCGGCCAGGACGATGAATTCGATCGTCACCTGCCCGGCGGCCTGCAGTTGTGCAGCCGTAAAGTCCTGCCCGCCGATCAGGCGTGGCCTGATTTCGCGTGTGTCGCGCGGACCAAGGGAGAAGGATCCGCCCCCGGGGTTGTCCAGGTACGCGGACCAGCCGCGGACCGTCAGAAAGGCCGGCAGCACGATGCGGACCTCCATCTTCGCCGTGGAGGGAAACGGGTTGCTGGCCCAGAACCGCCGCTCGTGAAACGCCTCAACCAGTTCCTCGCGATGGCCTCCACCCGGAACGGGAATGAAGGCGCGCAATCCCAGGTTGTTGTCGCATGGCACGAGACGCCATAGCGGAGTAGGGCCCGCGGCGGACGGCAAGAAGCTGGCGGGGTCGTTGTTCGCGCGGTCCCCGGGGGCACTCACGCCCATAAACATACATTCATGGCCGCGGTGTTCCGGGCGCCATTCGAACGGCCCGACCACCACCTGCCCACCGGAGGCAAGGCTGGGAACATTGAGTGAGGCCGTGATCATCGGTTGCCAGTCATCCGGCCAGACCAGACCGGCGGACGGACGGCAGTGCCAGCCGCGCACGATCGCATTATTGGCGGTCTGCGTTCCGCGGTTTTTCACTACCACGTAAGCATAGTTGGTGCGGTCGACGATGGGGGTCTGATGTTCCGCATGTCCGTCCGGATGATGCCGGTTCCAGACATCGGTCGTCTCCCAGAATTTCTGCAGGTACCGGTTTAATCCCGTGGGTCCAAATTGATATTCTCCGTGACGCCCGTCGTCGATGTAGAGGTCCACTGGCGGAGGGGCGCCGATGTTGTTATTCGGCTTGGGCATGGCCACCGGCTGGTAGAGTCCCTGCTTTTCGAAGGCCCAACGGATTACCTTCCAGTAGCAGCCGCCCACCTGTGCCGCGCTGGTCCAATTGCCGAGGTCCGCCGTAATCAGGTCCGCCGCATACACCGTAGCGTTGGGAGGGTTGGTAGGTTGGGTCAGAGCCCCGACGGTCCTCAGGATCAGGTAGGCGACATAGTTGCCTGCGAACACGCGCTCCGCCAGTTCCGTGGAGTCGCCGCCAATAGATCGATAGATCCGGAAATGCGTGGTGCAGAGGATCTGTTCGTTGTTGTAGCCGCCAGGATCGAAGCCACTGAAGGGATTCAGCCCGATGTTCCCGTTCCAGCCCCATCCCGCAGCCGGAGTACGATCGTGGCGGCGCCCGATGTTCACCCAGGGGAAGGTGACGAACCGGTCGGGCGCCTGCGAATCCGGATCGTTCAGGACCGCGCCGAAACTGTCGCCGGCACTGTGCGAGAAACCGAAATTCGCCGAGTTCACATGGTTGTATAGAATGCCGTGGCCGCCCAGCTCATGCAGGACCACGCGCGCATCGCAGGCAATGCCGATTGGCTGGACGACGTTGGTGGTGTCGGCGAGCGCGAAGGCGGTCTGCAGAATCCCGAAAGCCCCGTTGCCGAGACAGTGGGCGTTCACCACGTTGCCGCCCAATCCACGGTGATCCACCACGGAGGGGAACAGCGTACCGCCGAAATAGGTACTCAAATCGAAGCCGAGTTGCCGCACCAGGCGGAAGAAGTTATCACAGTGGTAATAGGCGTTCACGGCGGCGAAGTTATCTGTGCGCGCGTTGAAATCGAAGTCCGTGCCCACAGGCTCGAGGGGCGAAGCCACTACCGGGAGTTCCACGTCCGCCAGCCGCACGATATCGCCAACCAGAGCATAGTTACCGCCGAACGGTGGGGCCAGCCCTGGCAGCAGGACCGACTGGCGGAGCGGATTCAGCGCGGGGTCGCTGGCGCTGGGCAGCGGACCGCCGTTGGTGGTCATGGGATCCTGGACGAACACGAAACCGTCCACCGAGTCCACGAAGGCGCGGAGCAGCAGGACCGACAGCGTTTCGGCCTCCACCAGTGCGACCCAGTGGAGATTCGGCATTTGGGGCGTTCCGAGCACGAAATAGACCGCTCTTACGAGATAATGATGCCCCTCCACGATTTGCTCACCGGCCGGCGGCAGAGGCGGATAGCGATGATGATGCATCACCAGGTGCGCTGGCTCCCCTCCTTCGGCTGCGGGCGGCTCCCCGGTTTCGCGAACGCGCTGGTTTCTTTCGTAGCGGTAGATGTACCATTCCAGCCGCTCAATTTTGAGCGAGGACCGGTCGAACTCGCCGCCCTTCTCCGGCAGCCCCAGGCTGCGGGCGAGCGTCTCCTCCGTCAACTGGTGCGCGCGGTCCAGCGTTCTTTTGGAAGCGAGCTCCACGCGCACATCCTGGTGGATGGTAGATTGGGCGCTCACAACCCGGTAAGGATTGTGCATCAGGTGCACCGCTACGGCAGCCTCCCAAACCGGGACTCCCAGGCAGGTCTGGCTAAAGACGACGGTGGTGGTGTCGAATTGTGTTTTCTCATCGACCAGGCGGTATTCTACGCCCGCTTCAACCGGCCGCTCTTCAACGCGCAGCCCGAGTCGAAACAACTGCTCGCCGGGGATGCCGAGCATTCCGCCAAACGCATCGAGATACTCCCGCGCCGCCAGTTGTGCGGTCCGCGCGGTGGATACAAAGGGCTCCTCGACATGCAGAAGATCGCGGACGATCCCGCTATCGTCCCGGTTCATGTGCACGTTTGCCGATTCGTTGAATTCCTGGGGCATATTCAGCTCCTTCTCATGGGCGCTACATCAGGCTGGGCCACTCTGGGACGTCACACGCAGCGCTCAATGGAATCGTGACTGGACGACGACAACCGTTTCACACGTGTTGAGGCTGATTCCTGGTCCCTTTGGCCAGTCGATTGCTTCGCAGCACCCGATGTTCCGGTACGCCATGCTATCGTGTCTGGCCCTCGCGCTCCCTTGCCGAGTGCATGCGGTTCAAATTCCAATCATTCCACCGCTCGGGTTCGCGGAGAATAAAGGCCAGTATCCCCAGGAGGTTCTCTACGCTCTACCGCCGGTCGGGTACCTCACGACCAACAGCCTGGTGCTGGCGCCGGACCAGGTGTCGCTGCGGTTTGTGAACGGCAATGCCGGCGCTTCCATGCACCCCGGCGACACACTACCGGGGCAAATCAACATATTCACCGGCGCCGATCAACGGCAGTGGATCGCGGGTATCAATCAATACAGTTCCGTCGAAATGCCAGGCGTGTATCCGGGGATCGACGCTTCCTTTCTGGCGAGCAACGGCGTTCTCACCTGGAGGCTCTCGCTGGCCGCCGGCGCGAGCGCCGGTGCGATGCGGATCCAGGTGGATGGAGTTCAGAACCTCTTCGTCGAGGCAGACCCCCGCGGATTTCTGGCAATGATGCCCTCGGCGTCGGCCATCGTCTATCTGACGCTGCCGGCGGCCTACCAGAATCTCGCTTCCGGCCGCGTCTCCGTGGAGGCGCAATACTCGGTGATCGACTCCAGTCACTTCCAGTTCGTGTTGGGCCAGTACGACACAACCCAGCCTTTGACCATCGAAATGAGCGTCCGTAATATTGGCGGGCCCCTCCCGGGCAGTCTGCAGGTAGCCGCGGCTCCTTCCGGCGCTTTCTACCGGGCGGCCATCCTTCCGGAATTGGTAACGCGGAAAATTACGTCCCTTCCGCAACCGGCGAACGGTGCGTGCAGTCTCAGCGGAGCCTACGTGATCCCGTGCACGGATGTGGCCATCGCCAGGTACTCACCCTCAGGCCAACTGGCTTATGGGCAATTTCCAGGGCCAGCCGCGCGGACCATTCCTGTGGAACCAGCCCGGCGCCACGGCGAACGGCCCGGTTTACATTCCAAAACTCTACGACGGCCGCAACAAGACTTTCTTCCTGTTTTCCTGGGAGGGCATCCGTCAGAACATTCCCAACTACTTGCTGCAAACCGTTCCCACGCCAGCCAACCGGACTGGTGATTTCTCCGGCCTGCACACCTCCGCCGGCCAGCCCATCACCATCGACGACCCCACCACCAGCCAGTTGACAGGAAACAGCTACATACGCCAGCCGTTCCCCGGCAACCTGATACCGCAGAACCGCATCGACCCGGTGGCGCTCAAGTTGATGCAGTATATTCCCCAGCCAAACATTACGGCGGATGCCTCGGGTTTCAATAATTACAACCCCTCTGGCCCCGGCATCCTGACGCTGGAGCGCTATAACGCCTACACCATCAACTTCGACCAGGTCATCACGCAGAACGAGCGGTTCTCCATCCACTATGTGACCAACAAGCGCTGGCAGACCGGTCCGTACTACGGCTGGCAGATTCCGGCGTTAGGGCCGAACAATTTCGAGCGCTATAACCAGGGCGCCAACGCGCAGTCGACCTCCACGCTATCGCCAACCCTGGTGGTGACGACGCGTTTCGGCTTCACCGAGCATATTTTTCTAAATTACATGAACGGAGGCGGGTTTGACCCGACGCAGTTGGGCTTCCCAGCCGGCCAGCTGGCCCAGGCGCAAGGCAAGTTCTTCCCCACCCTCACTTTTACTAACTATACGGGATTCGGCCAGGCCGGCAACAACTCCGATACCAGCACGAACTGGTACTTCAACGTGGTGGCGAATAAGTCCATCGGGCGGCACTCACTCAAGTGGGACGGAGAGTACCGGGTGTTGTTTGACAACCTGCCCAACTATTCGTTCGCCAGCTTCGGTTTTACCAACGCCTGGACGCAGCGCGACGTTGAATGCCGATGCTCTTTCGGGGAACGCCTTCGCCTCCTTCCTGTTGGGTTATGCCGGAAGCGGCAGCTCGCCTTATAATGCCTCGCCCGCGTTCGGCTACCACTCGGCGGGCCTCTTTATACAGGATGATATCCGCATCAATAGTAAGCTGACCGTCAACGTTGGCGGCCGGTACGAGTACGAGTCTCCCATTACCGAGCGCTACAACCGCAAAAATGCCGGCTTCGATCCCACTAGCCCGAGCCCGCTGCAAGTGCCCGGCCTGTCTCTGACCGGGGGTCTGCTGTTCGTCTCGGGGCAAAACCGCTTACCTTGGAAACGCCAGGTGACCGACGTCGACCCGCGAGTCGGGGTGGCATATCATGTACTGCCCAAGATGGTTCTTCGTGCAGGCTATGGCAAGTCTTACGTCCCGACGTACATCAGCCCTCAGACCCAGGGCTTCAGCACCTCCAGTCCCTTTGTATCGTCGCTCGATGGGGGCCTCACACCCTCCGGACACCTCAGCAATCCGTTTCCCAGCGGGATGCTCAGAGCCACGGGAAGCTCATCGGGGCTGGCGACTTTCGCGGGGCAAGGCATCACCTACGCCTACCAGGATCGCACCATCCCTTATATCCACCAGTTCTCCGCCGGGTTCCAATACGAGTTGCCGGCCAGTGTGTTGTTGGATATCTCCTACGTTGGCAGCCGTACACGCCAATTGGCCACCAGCAAGAACATCGATGCTCTGCCGGCTACCCAGCTCGCGCTGGGTCAGCCTTACCTGACCGCACAAGTGGCCAATCCCTTCGCGGGACTGTTGCCCGGCACTACCATCAACGGGGCGACGGTGCAGCGCCAGCAGCTCCTCCTGCCGTATCCCCAGTTCCTCAGCGTGACGCGCACCGGGTTTCCCAATGGCAGGGCCTGGTACAACTCACTCCAGGTCCAGATGCAGAAGAGGCTCACGCATGGGTTCCACCTGCTGGTGGACTACACTTACTCGGAAACCATGCAGGCGGTCAGCTACGTGAATCCCCAGTTCAACGACAACCAACTCGAGAGCGTGCGGGCGTCCGAAGACCTGCCGCACCGTCTTTCGATCGCGGGCGGGTATCAGATCCCGCTATTCACCCATTCCAATCGCTTCCTGAAAGGCGCGTTCGGCGGCTGGCAGGTGCAGTTGATCGCTCTCTTCCAGTCCGGCCGCCAGCTTGCCGGCGTGGACGGTTACCCCACCGGGGCCAGCCAGTTTGTACGGCCCGTACAACCCGAACGGCTACTATTTCAACGCTTGCACGCTCAACACCAACGGCGTGCGGCAGAATTGCGCCAGCACCACCCAGGCGGTCGCCTGGATCCAGAGGCCGGCCGGCACACTGCGCGTCGACGGGACGCAATGGTCCGAGAGACGGGAGATGCGGCCTGGCCTGATGGACTCCTCGGTGTTCAAGTCCTTCCCGCTGCATGAGAGGCTCATCCTTCAGTTCCGCCTGGAGGCCTTCAACACCTTCAACACACCGTGGTTCGGCCTGGCGAACACCTCGCTGGGCAATGCCCGCTTCGGTCTGTTGGGCAATACGCAGGGCAACGACCCCCGTAACGTGCAAATCGTGGCGAAGGTGAATTTCTAATGTGGCGTCCCGGGACGGCGCGGGCAACCGCTCCCTCAGCCTCCGCCTCCGCAGACACCGCAGGTCCTGTGTTTTCAGAGGTGGGGCAGGCGGTTCCGCCTGCCTCGCCCGCTTGCGGGCGCTTCTTTACACGCTTCTAAGGGGCCGGTCATGAAAAAAAACCCACATTTCCGTTTTTGAGCAGTTACTGATACCTCCTGCTGGCCTCCGACGCCTTTATTCATGCGGGTTTCAACGCGATGAGGAAGCTCCGGAGGTCAACACCCAAAGGGTGAGAAACAAAATCAACCATTCCAGCTCTCGTTCAACGCTTCGCTGAAGATCGATTTCCAGGGATCGCGGATCACCTCGGATGGCGGCCTCATCTTGGTGCGCGAATTGGATGAGCGGCTGGGCTTCGGCGAAATGATCGCCCAACACCTTAGCAATTCGCGGCGCCGGAAGAACACCCAACTTCCACTGGCCGATCTGCTCCGCCAGTCGGTCTACAGCCGCATCGCGGGCTATGAGGATGTCAATGATGCGCTATCACCCGCTGTTGTTGTTCAACCGCGAGGGCGACTGCCTGGCGGCAAAGCTACGTCCCGGCAACGCCCACAGTGCCGACGACTGGGAAGAACTGCTCCCTGCCCGAGATCGAGCGGCAGCAGAAGGGTGGGCAAGGAAGTCGTGTTTCGCGCCGACGCGGCCTTCGCCAAGCCGGAGATCTACGAGGCGCTGGAGGCGCGCGGCGTGAAGTACGCCATCCGCATTCCGGCCAATGAGAACCTGGAGCGGGACATCGCGGAATTGCTGACCCGCCCAGTGGGACGCCCAAGCCACAAGCCCGTGGTCTGGTACAAGAGTTTCCGATATCAGGCGGCGAGTTGGAAGACGGCGCGCCGGGTGGTGGCGAAGGTGGAGTTTCATTTCGGAGAGTTGTTCCCCCGCGTGGGCTTCATCGTTACCAACCTGGAGACCGACAGCAGGGCGGTAGTGCGGTTCTACAACAAACGGGGCACAGTGGAGCAGTGGATCAAGGAAGGCAAACAGGCCGTCAAGATGACGCGGCTGAGTTGCCATCGATTCCGCTCGAATGAAGTGCGGCTATGGTTGAGCGTGATGGCTTACAACCTGGGGAACCTGTGGCGGCGGTTGGTGCTGCCGAAGAAGATCGAGAACTGGTCGCTGACCAGCTTTCAACAACGGTTGGTGAAGACCGGGGGCAGACTGGTCAAGCACGCCCGGTACTACTGGCTGATGCTGGCCGAGAGCCATCTCACACGGCGGTTGTTCGGGAGCATGGTTCTGCGGATCGATGCGCTAGCGGTGGCGACCGGGTAGCAGGGGGCGATGACACCAGCAAAATCAGGCAGACCAGGCAGGCGAAAACTGCGCCCTGGGGAGACGAGCACAGCTCCCCTAGGAAAAAAAAACAAACCCAGAGGATCAACGGAAAGCGATTGGGTGTATACTTGTCTCGTGCCGGGTGCCAAAATGGAAATCCCGGTTTCTTTATAATTCAGACGATCCTGAGAATCTCGTGGGACCAGCGAGGACGTGGACTCCACCGAATCGCTCCATTCCTCGACCGAATCGCTCCGTTCGGGGCTGAATATAACTCGCGCTGGGAGCAGCACCGACAACTTGGCCAAGGCTCCTCCTTCGACGATCCTCGGGGAGACAATGACCCTATCCGCCTTCCTTGCAACAGGCAACCGTCTCACCTCGGAAGAACGTCGACGAATTGTAGATCAGGCGTTGGTAGTGATTGAGCAGGTTTACGTTCACCTTCCCTTCAAGCGCGCAATGCATGCCGTGGATCCGCTGCAACGCCTGAAGCTCCTCAGGCAGCACCTCGGCGCTATGTCTACACGACAGTTTCACGACGAAATTATTGCGACTTTCACTGAGCTCCGAGACCTCCACACAAACTACTTGCTTCCGGATCCTTTCCGGACGAAGACGGCGTTCCTGCCTTTCCTGGTGGAGGAGTTCTTCGAAGGAGACACGCGCCGCTACATAGTATCGAAGTTGTATCCAGGCTTCAGCCATCCATACTTCAGTACCGGCGTAGTTATCACCCACTGGAATGGAATCCCTATCGAGCGGGCTGTTGAGTTGAATGCCGACCGCCAGGCAGGCAGCAATGAGGCTGCACGCCACGCGCGTGGTCTTGATGCATTGACGATCCGGCCAATGATCCTGACGGCGCCTCCTGATGAAGAGTGGGTCATCATCAGATATACAGCTGAGGGTCAGAATCATGAGCTCCGATTCGAATGGCAGATATTTGAACCCGATCCGTCTCCCACCCGTGTCGACCCCAATTCTTCACAGCACCCAGTGTCACGCGCACTTGGGATCGACGCGCAGAATGAAGCAATCCAACGGACCAAGAAGATTTTGTTCGCGCCTAGAGCTATGGAAGTAGAGAAGCAGATCGCCATTGGGGGCCGCCGCGCCTCCGCATCTGCTGGGGCCGGCCTGGGCTCGGACATGGCGGATGTAAGCATGCTGCCGAATGTCTTCTCCTTCCGAATAGTGAACACACCGCACGGCGACTTCGGCTACATTCGGATATGGAACTTCCAAGTGGCCGATCCTGACGAACTGGTTACTGAATTCATCCGGATTGCTGGCATACTCAGCCAGAGCGGGAGCGGCTTGATCATCGATGTCCGCGGTAATCCTGGTGGCGTAATCACAGCAGGCGAGCGCCTGCTCCAGGTCCTCACACCAAAACCTATAGATCCTGAGCGCTTCCAGTTCATCAATACACCCTTGACACTTGAGTTGTGTGAGCGTGACTCAGTGCTCACTCAATGGAAGGCTTCAATCACCCAGTCAGTGGAAACAGCGACGACCTACTCCGACGGCTTTCCTCTCGATCCCGTCGAGGCATACAACCGCTTGGGACAGAGTTACTACGGGCCCGTTGTCATTATCACAGATGCCCTCTGCTACAGTACGACAGATATCTTCGCGGCTGGCTTTCAGGACCATGGGATCGGGCCCATCCTGGGAACAAGCGCCAATACGGGGGCGGGAGGGGCTAATGTCTGGACGCACGAACTGCTACGCCAAGTTCTTCCCGGAAGGACTTCACCCTTCCAGTCCCTGCCAAAGAACGCATCCTTTCGAGTGGCCCTCCGCCGATCCACACGAGTGGGTGCTAAGTCAGGTACTCCTGTCGAAGACCTCGGTACGGTTCCAGACTATCTGCACCTTATGACCAAGAACGACTTGCTCAACCAAAACGAGGACCTTATAGCGCGGGCAGCACACTTACTCGCGGGGCTACCTTCGCGCGCCCTTTCTGTCGTGCTGAGTCCGAGGCCGGGTAACGGAACTATCAGTGTCTCAGTGACCACCAAAAACATCTCACGTCTCGATCTTTTCCTGAACGAACGGCCGCTGCTGACCCGCGATGTTAGCGACGGAACCACGACACTTACCCTCCCAGCATCTTACTCTGGCGTCGGCAGGCTAGAACTCCACGGGTACGATGGCAGGCAGCTCGTAGCAGTAAAGCGGATCGTGCTCGAGGACCAGGGACACCTACTTCATGCGAAGGCCGATGAAATGGTAGCAGCGGATGCACCGAAGAGACAAAACGCACGCCCGCAGGAGGTCCACGACCTATTGACCAAGCTGCATGACCAAGGGGTCGTCAATCTGGACTCGCCAATGCGGTCTGCCCTAGACCAAGCGCGAACGCTACGACTCTCCGAAGACGAGGGCTGGTACATCGCGGGTGGCAGCTCCTGGGCCATAGTTGTCAAAGGACAATAGTTCGAGAACCTGCGAGCGTCTCATGACAGTTATTGTTGGCTTACATAGATAGATAGGAGGCTCAAATGCCAGACGCCAAAAAAAAATGCAACCCCGCAAGAGGTCCATGACCTATTGACCAAGCTGCATGACCAAGGGGTCGTCAATCTGGACTCGCCAATGCGGTCTGCCCTAGACCAAGCGCGAACGCTACGACTCTCCGAAGACGAGGGCTGGTACATCGCGGGTGGCAGCTCCTGGGCCATAGTTGTCAAAGGACAATAGTTCGAGAACCTGCGAGCGTCTCATGACA
>JAIQFL010000542.1 GCA_020073365.1 Terriglobia bacterium
GTCACCAGGACCTCACCGTCCTGAATGTCCTTCTCCTTGATGACCTCGACAATGGATTCCAGCAGCAGCGCGCCGCGGTCCAGCAGGACGCGATAGACCTCCTGTACCTGCGAGGCTCCAAATACCCGCACCCTGGCGTCTGCCGCCCGGCCGGAGTTCTGCATTACCAGCGCAGCCATCAACGCCGCGCCGAAGCCCAAGTAATTCCGTCGCATTGCTAAATTCCTCCGTCAAGAGACAGGCCGAAGGGCCTGTCCCACCCAGGCCCAGCAGAATCCGGTACAGGCCATGGCGGCTGGTATGACGCGCCGACTCACCGGCCACGCCGCCGGATCCGCCCCCGCCCCTTATACATCTTCCAGTGCTGCGGACACAACCACAGCCCCTACCATCATCGATCAATTGCCTATGCAGCGCGGCCCGTCCGGGGCCACGGGCGCGGGCCGGGGTACCACCGCATCAAAGGGCGCCTTGCCGGGACCCGACGGGCCGGCTCTGCTAGATTAGAATTTGCCGAACTTGCAGGGCACGATTCTGATCGTCACGGGGTCTACGGGGATTGGGGCCGCCGCCGCGCGGCTGGCGGCAGCCCAGGGGGCGCGCGTGGTCATCGCCACGGGCGCTCAACAGTCCGGTTGGGAACTGGCTCTGGAGACCGGAGGCGAGGTCTGGGTGGGAGATCTCACCAGACCCGATTCCGCCGAAAGCGTGCTGGGGCATTGCCTCTCGAAATTCGGCCGCGTGGACGCATTGTTCAATGTCGCAGGCCTGAGCGGCCGCCGGTTCGGAGATGGTCCCGCGCATGAATGCACAGATGAAGGTTGGGAGATCACCCTGGCGCACAATCTGCGAATCATGTTTCAGATGTGCCGCGCGGTGATTGGCCGGATGCTCGAGCAGGAAGTTGGCGGGAACGGCTTGCGCGGGGCCATCCTCAATATGGGCAGCGCGCTGGCCGAAGCTCCCGAGCCGCGCCATTTCGCCACGCATGCCTACGCCGCGGCGAAGGGTGCGGTGATGTCGATGAGCCGCTCGATGGCGGCGTACTACGCGCCGTACAAAATCCGCATCAACGCAATTGCTCCCGGGCTGGTCCGCACGCCCGCGAGCGAGCGGACGCAGGGCAGTCCTGAATTGGTGGAATTGATCCAGAAAAAGCAGCCGCTGACCGGTGGCATGATCGACGCCGAAGACGTCGCGCGCGCCGCGATCTTCCTGCTCAGCGAAGAGGCGCGGTCCATCACCGGGGAAGTGCTGACGGTGGATGGCGGGTGGAGCATCACCGGAGTTTGAAACGGGGTTCGCATGGTGGTGTTGGGAATCGATATCGGGGGCACGCAGATCCGGGCGGGGATGGTGGACGAGAAGGGCGCGATACTGGCCTCCCGGACCATTCCGACGCCCAACGACCTGGATGGGCTTTTGCCGTCGCTGCAGGATGCCATTCATTGGTTGCTGGAGGCCACTACGCTTCCGGCGGGGGTGGGGATCGGTTGCAAGGGGATCATCAACCCGGACACCACGGAGGTGGAGATTCTGCCGGGCCCGCTGCATTTCCTGGAGGGGCTGCGTCTGAGCAACCTGACGGGACTGCCCATGGATGTGCCGGTTTTCGCCGACAACGACGCGCGGTCCGCTCTGGCCGGTGAGAGGATATGGGGTGCGGCGCGGGGGCACGACAATGTCCTGATGCTGACTCTGGGTGGGGGCGTGGGCGGTGCGGTGATCGCCAACGGCCACCTGCTGCGCGGCCATTCCGGGGTGGCGGGCCATCTGGGGCACATCACCATCGACCCGGATGGGCCTCTGTGCGCCTGTGGCAATCGAGGCTGCCTGGAAACCGTGTTTTCCGCGCGCGCGATTGAAGGCGAAGCCAGGGCAGCCGTGCATCGGGGATGCGTTTCGACGTTGACCCGGCTGTTCCGCGAGCAGCCACAACTGGCCACCTGCCGGACCATTTTTCAGGCGGCGAGCGAGGGCGACGCATTGTCCATCGCGATTGTCTCGAAGGCTATTCGCCGGCTGGGCGCGGGGATTGCGGGTCTGCTGCACGTGTTCGATCCGGAGCTGGTGATCATCGGAGGACAGGTAGCCGATGCCGGCGAGGAACTGCTCGAGCCGTTGCGAGAAGAAGTGTGGAACCGTTCGCGGGGCCTGCTCGGGCGCGAGGTGCCGCTGGTGGAGCAGCAGGTAGCGGACAACTCGGGAATCGTGGGCGCGGCGGGATTGGTGATGGCGCCGCGCGGGTAGCGGGGCCCGGTGGGACAGACGAAGCGCCTCTTGTCGTCTGTCGCTTTCAGCCCGCCAGCCGCTTGGGCGCTCTTCTGCGCCATGCGGTGCGCAACGCTGCTTCCAGAATATCCGGTTTGACTTTTGCCAGAAGCACTCGCGTGGAACCCTGGCGTCCCCATCCGCCGGCTACCCGCGAAAAGATCTGTGGTGCGTCTTCCACCATTCCGGCTTGTTGCTCGGGAGTCAAGATCAGCACTCCGTACCCTTCCTTCTCAAGCCCTAACGTTGCAAAGATCTTGCCTCCCACACGGAAGTCGGCATGGCCGAAATGAGCGCCCTCTACGGCTTCGGGCATGCTAAGTGCCATCCGTCGAAAGTCTGTTCCCGTCACGGTGTCTCCTCCTTTTGCCCTGCAGGACGATGTAGTAGGCCAAAACAATTATGGCCACGGATCCACGCGATGAACAGCGAAAAACCCCCTCCGGCTATCCGTGTGAGCAGGCGCACCTCGGCGGCCTGAAGTGGTTTGGCGGATTCTCCGGGTCAGTGCGGCATCAACGTGCGGCATTCTAATGCCGTCCCGAGACCTGCGGGGCTGGCTGAAGAGAACCGCGAGCGGTGGTTTTCAGCCATGCGGATCTCTCTCCGGATGATCCAACCCACCTGTTTTCAAAAAGTTAGGATTGGCATGCGGCCTGCACGTTCTTTCTGCGAAAGTAATGGAGGTTCTTATGAATCGGATACTCGAGACCGGATGGATCAGAGCCGCGTTTCCGGCCCTGGTTTTGGCCGCGGTTCTGGTGCTGATTGGGCCGACTGCCGCACTGGCCCAGCGCGGCGGCGGTGCACGAGGCGGGTCCTTCGGCGGCAGGTCTTCCGGCCACTCGTTTTCAGGCGGCGGTGGGCGCAGCTACTCCGGCCCGTCCTACTCGAGCCGGGGATATTCGGGTGGTGGACGCAGTTATTCGGCTCCGTCTTATTCCGGCCGTGGCTATTCCGGCGGTGGGCCGCGCTATTCCGGCCCGTCCTATGGGGGGCGTAGCTACTACGGCGGTGGGTCGCGGTATGCTGCCCCGTACTATGGAAACCGCGGTTATTACGGCGGCGGAAGCGGATACTATCGTGGCGGAGGCGGCTTTTATCCTGGCCGTTTCTACGCTGGCCGAGGCTACTTTTACGGCGGGCGTTTCTGGGCTCGTCCTTACTTTGGCATCGGGATCGGCATTCCCTTCGGCTGGGGCTACTATTCGAATGGAGGCTGCGGCTACTATGACGGATGGGGCAACTGGCAGCCGGCTCCGTGCTATCCCAACGTCTACTCCGGCTACTGATCGAATCGCCGGCTGGCGATCTACGGGTTCGCGCACGCGCGGGCAGCGAAGGCTGCACGCGCGTTTCCGCGTCGTTCCCCTGTGCGATAATCGCAGCCATGCAGGGACCACGTCCGTTCCGATCCACAATTTCTGCGATGCTGCTTTCCGCCGCTACCCTGTGTGCCCAGCCTCCCCAAGGGGGGCGCGGCGGGCCGGCGCAACAACTGATGCGCCAAGGGAAACTGACGGAAGCGCTGGCAGTCTATCAGGAGCAACTCAAGACAACGCCCGATTCGGTGCCCGCCAATAGCGGCGCAGGCATCGTTCTGGACCTGATGGGCAAGGGCTCTGAGGCGCGCAAGTATTTCCAGAAGGCCATCGATGTGGCGCCCGACGCCGCGGCGAAAGCGAATGCGCATAGGGCCATGGCGATGTCCCACGCTTTCAGTGGCGATTGCGGGATTACCGTGAAGTACGAGCAGATGGTGTTCGACTTTTGGAAGACCCGCGAATCGGCGGAGCCGGGCAACGCGTTTTACCAGGAAGGTGAGATGGCCAACGAAGCCGCGCGCGTCTGCATCGACGCAGGGGACCTGGACACGGCCGCGAAGTGGTACCAGAAGGGCCACGACGCCGGCATCCGGGAACCCGCGGACCTCCACCCGGGCCGCCAGGCGCTCTGGGAATACCGCACCGAGCACGCCTTGGCGCGGATCGCGGCCCGCCGCGGGAATAAGGCCGAAGCGCAGCAGCATGTCGCCCTGGCAAAGAAGGCTCTGGAGGACATCAAGGCGAAGGATGCCGGGCTGTACGCGCAGCAGCAGGCTTTCCTGCCGTACCTCACAGGTTATGTGGCGCTGTACGTGGGCGATTACAAGGCGGCCCTCGACGATCTGCAAAAAACCAGCGCCAGCGATCCGTTCTTCCAATGCCTGATCGGCATGACCTACGAAAAGCTAGGCGACCAAGACAAAGCGATGGAGGCCTACCGTAAGGCCGCGGCCAGCACCGGTCACAACCCTCCGGCGGCCTTCGCCATCCCGTTCGCCAAGAAGAAGCTGGGCAGCGCGTAGGGATTCCATTTCGGGCACGGACTATGTAACCCCCAAACTCAGCCAGCCCGGCCGCGTTGGAAGCCGTAGCTTGCAGTTCGGGGGTTCCGTAGCCAGTCCCGAAATCCCCGAAATCCCTTACGCCACGGTGGACGTAGCTTCCGGCAGGCTGTGCCGCGAAGCGTAGAGCATCTCGGGTACCTGCATGCGGGTCCGCCTGCGTTCCCGCAAGCCGAGCCGGTGCATGATTCGGCCCACATGGTCAGGGTCGTAGCGCACACCGAAGCGCGCGTGGATCGCTTCGGCAAGGCGTATGGTGGTCCAGCGGTCGGCCTCGAAACCCACGAACCGCGGGCCGAGCCGGTAGATTTCGCGCACGCCCGCAAGCTGTTCCGCCGTCAGACGGCTGGGACGTCCCGGGGCGCGCCGTTTGCGCAAAAACTCTACTCCCCCTCCACTCAACGTGCGGTGCCACCGGGAGGCAGTGGTCCGGCTTACCCCGAATTTTCGGGCTACTTGGGACTGCGTGAGCCCCGTTTGCAGGTCCTGTGCGGCCATCAGGCGCCTGCTCTCCATTTCGTCGCGAGTCAGAATCCCTGGAGCGGCTGTTTCCATATTCTTCGCGCGGTTACTTGAGTGCCAGAGCGATTCCAGAATAACAGAAAACATTCCTCATGCAAATTGTTTTTTTGAAGGTTGTTGCGATTCCGGATCGTTTGAAGACCTCCGACGCGCGTCCGACAAAGCGGTTGGCAGGCTCTTGACATAGCCGGCCAATACCAGTAAAATGCCTATATTCCGATTACTGGCATGAACGATCCCGGGCTGTGGGCGCCGCTAGAGGCAGCCGGCTTTCGTCCTTCTGGTGCTCTTCGAAAGACCTCGGCACTGGGCCGCCCGCGCTAGGGGCCGGAGCCGGTCCGCTACAATTGAATTTAGTCCACATCCAGAAGGAATCTCCGTGACAGGTCACGAAATCAGACAGCGTTTTCTCGACTTCTTTGCCGAAAGAGGCCATCGCGTGGCGCGCAGTTCTTCGCTGGTGCCCGCCAACGACCCTACTCTGCTGTTCACCAACGCGGGCATGGTCCAGTTCAAGGACGTGTTCCTGGGCCTGGAGAAGCGCGACTACGACCGCGCCGCTACTTCGCAGAAGTGCGTGCGCGCCGGCGGCAAGCACAACGATCTCGAAAACGTCGGCTACAC
>JAIQFL010000104.1 GCA_020073365.1 Terriglobia bacterium
CATCGCTCAACGGATAAAAGGTACGCCGGGGATAACAGGCTGATCGGAGTCAAGAGTTCACATCGACGCTCCGGTTTGGCACCTCGATGTCGGCTCATCGCATCCTGGGGGTGTAGAAGCTCCCAAGGGTTAGGCTGTTCGCCTATTAAAGCGGTACGTGAGCTGGGTTCAGAACGTCGCGAGACAGTTCGGTCCCTATCTGTGGTGGGCGTAGGAGATTTGAGGGGGCCTGCTCTTAGTACGAGAGGACCGGAGTGGACGAACCTCTTGTGATCCAGTTGTGGCGCCAGCCGCATCGCTGGGTAGCGAAGTTCGGTCAGGATAAACGCTGAATGCATATAAGCGTGAAACCTTCCCCAAGATGAGATCTCCCAAGCGCAAGCTAATAAGGGCACAGGTAGACTACCTGTTTGATAGGACGGATGTGTAAGCGCAGCAATGCGTTGAGCTTACCGTTACTAATTGCCCGTTCGGCTTGACCATAAAATACTACTGCGCACACAAAGGAATTGTGGCGCTGCTTTCCGAGTGTTTAGCCCGTCAATATTCAGTGCCAAGGAACCTGGCGCATCCCCGTGGTATGAGGAAGCCGGGTTCTGGAAGTGGCGTTGTCACCAGTTTCTGGGTGACCTTAGCGAGAGGGACCCACCCGTTCCCATCCCGAACACGGTAGTTAAGCCTCTCAGCCCCGATGGTACTGCACAGGCAACTGTGTGGGAGAGTAGGAAGTCGCCCGGTTTATCTCAAAAGCCCTCCGCCCAGGAGGGCTTTTTTGTTGGGCCGGGCCGAAGGCCCGACCCAGGGTTGCGCGCCTGCCTGGCGTGGCGCCGTCGAGCCCAACGGCTTCCCCTTTTTTGTTCATTTGGCCACCCTTTGTCGCCTCGCCCGGTTTGCCGGTTGGCCGGGACCCGTGGTATAGTTGGAGCGCGTTTGATAGCTTCCGCGAATCCGGCTGAGTGTTTCTGAGCGACGGCACCGTCGCCCCGCTTGTGTTTCCTCCCCGATGAGCCCGCTTTCAAATTGTCTGGAGGATTGTGTGAAGAATATTTTCGTTGGCAACCTCGATTTCAATGTCACCGAAGAGGCTGTCCGAAGTTTGTTTGAAAGGTACGGCGCAGTCAACAGCGCCAGGATCATGACGGATCGCGATACCGGCCGCTCGCGCGGGTTCGCGTTTGTCGAAATGGAAAACGAAACGGAAGCGGATCAGGCCATTTCAGCTCTGAATGGCTACACGATGGATGGTCGAGCTCTGAACGTAAATGAGGCGCGTCCGAAGCCGGATCGCGGCTTTGGCGGCGGTGGTGGTAACCGTTTCGGCGGTGGTGGCGGCGGTGGCCGCCCAGGCGGCGGTGGTGGAAGGCGTCCTGGCGGCGGTGGTGGTGGCGGCGGACGCCGCGAGCCTCGCTGGTAGGAACGAGTTTAAGGGACTAAGAAGACCGGGGACGGATGGCGCGTTTCCTGAAATCAGGAAACGTAGCGCGGGTTCCCGGTTTTTTTTGTTTTGAAACAGGGAACGTGGTGTCTGTCCCGGTTTCTACACGCCCCTCGTGCCGTTCTCCAGGAACGCACGGAGGCGGTGGCTGCGGCTGGGGTGACGCAACTTGCGCAGCGCTTTGGCTTCGATCTGACGGATCCGTTCGCGCGTCACCGCGAAGTTCTGGCCCACTTCTTCGAGGGTGTGCTCGCTGCCGTCTTCCAGGCCGAAACGCATCTTGATGATCTTCTCTTCGCGGGGCGTGAGCGTCTTCAGTACCTGTGCGGTCTGTTCGCGGAGATTGAGGTTAATGACGGCGTCCGAGGGGGACATGCCGTTGTGATCCACGATGAAATCGCCGAGGTGCGATTCCTCCTCCTCTCCGATGGGCGTTTCCAGCGAGATCGGCTCCTGGGCCACGCGCAGCACCTTCCTCACCTTGGATACGGGCAATTGGAGCCGTTTGGCGAGCTCCTCATTGGTGGGTTCGCGGCCGAGCTCCTGCACCATCTGTCGTGACGTCCGGATCAGCTTGTTGATGGTCTCGATCATGTGCACCGGAATTCGGATGGTCCGTGCCTGATCGGCGATGGCGCGCGTGATGGCCTGCCGCACCCACCAGGTGGCGTATGTCGAGAACTTGTAGCCCCGGCGGTACTCGAATTTGTCCACGGCCTTCATGAGCCCGATGTTGCCTTCCTGGATCAGGTCCAGGAACTGCAGTCCGCGATTGGTGTACCGCTTGGCGATACTCACCACCAGGCGAAGGTTGGCCTCGATGAGCTCCTTCTTGGCGGCCTCGGCCTCCTCGTGCGATTTGGTGATGATCTCCAGCGTGCGCCGCAGCTCCGCCGCCGACGCGCCAAACTGCTCCTCGTGCTGCTGCAGTTGCTGCCCAAAACTCCGCTGCTCCTTGCGCAGTTCCCGGATGTTCTCCGCGCGCCCGCCAGGCCACGTCTCGAGTTTCCTCTGAACGCGCGCGATCTCCTTCTCCAGCGGCTTCAACTCGGCCACAGCCGACCGCAAGCAGTCGATCAAATGGCGGATGACCGGGCTCTGGAACTTGATGGAGCGCACGAGGCGTGAGATCCGAACGATGAGCCGCCCGAGCTCCCACAATTGGCGCCGATACTGTTTCGGCTTCATGCCGCGCGGGATGGCCTGCAGTTTCTGACGGCACTGCAGGATGCGCCGGTACTGGCGTTCGATCTCCTCCAGGCTCCGCGAGAACTCGCGGCGCTTCTCCTCCACCAGCTCGTCGGTCATGATGGGATCGGAAATCTGGATGAGGTCGCGCGCCGAAAGCGTGTCCCTCTCCATGTCGTCGCCCATGGCGACGATCTCCTGGATCACCAGGGGCGCCCGCGATAAGGATTTCAGAACCGTGTTTTGGCCGCGTTCGATGCGGCGCGCGATTTCCACTTCCCCCTCGCGGGTGAGCAACGGAACGGTGCCCATCTCGCGCAGGTACATGCGCACGGGGTCGTTGACCTTCTCGCCCACGCCGGCGGGCAATTCCAGGTCCAGGAATTCCTCGCCCTCTTCGAGCTTTTTCTCGAAATCCTTGGGCTCCTCGAGGATCTCTATCCCGGCGCCGTCCAGGCCGGCCAGCACATCCTCCAGCTCGGCGCCGCCGGGCAGTTCTCCAGGGAGGACTTCGTTGACCTCGTCATATAGAACGTAGCCCTTTTCCTTGCCTAGCTGAACGAGCCGCTGCAGCCCGTCGTATTTGTCATCTATCGCCACTGAAGCCCCGTACTCCCGGCGGAGGAGAATCCAGATCATTGTACACCACGGCGCCGCGCGCCATGGGCACCCTACAGCTCATCTTCGCTCGCGTGATGTCCGCTCCAATTGTTGCAGTTCCTCCATGAGATGGAGGGCCTCTTCCCAGCGCCCGCCGCGCTCGGATTCTTTGATCCGCGCCTTCAATTCGACACGTTGGTTCTGCGCCTGGGAACGGCGGATGCTCTCGACCGCCGCCAGCGCCTCTTCCCGCGAGACTTCGACGTCCTCGCGCAGGACCGCTTCCGCCAGCAGGTTGCGGTCGGTCTCCTCCAGTCGGGCGTTCACTTCGTCGAAGGTCAAGGGTGTGCCCGCGGCATCGAGGGCGAACACCACGTGGAAGATACGTCGCGACGACAACCTGTCCATGGCGCCGATGGGTCTCAATTCCCGGATGAGCTCGCTGGAAATTTCCGGCTCGCCGAGCACGGCGTTCAACAACACGCGCTCGTCGGCCCGGATCTCGACGCGGGGGCGCTCGAAGGCTTTCTCGTGCCGTTCGGCGACGGCCTTGCGGAAACTGTCCAGCACCATGCCGCGGTCCACCCCGATATAGCCGGCCACATCGTTAGCGATCGCCATGCGCTCCAGCTTGTCGGAGATCCGCTGTACTGCGGGCATAAGAGATTTCAGCACCGACACGATTCCTTCGGATGTGTGCATATCGTATTTCGACCGCGCGCGGTCGGCAAGCCAGTAGAAATATCCCTTGGCCTTGTCGAGGCGCTCCTGGTAGGCCGCCGCTCCCCGCTCCTTGCAATACTCGTCGGGATCCAGATCACCGTCGAGCTCCATAATGCGAACCTGTAGGCCCTCCTCCAGTAGCAGATTGATAGACCGTTCAGCCGCATTGGCCCCTGGCGCATCCGGATCGAAATTGACGACGATCCTTTGCGAGTGGCGCTTCACCGCCTTCACCTGCTCCGGGGTTAGCGAAGTCCCGCAACTGGCCACGACCGCGCGGAACCCGGCTGCCGTGACGCCGATCGCATCCATATAGCCTTCCACCAGGATGACCCGGTCTTCTTTTCGAATGGCCTCCTTTGCGCGATGCAGATTGTAGAGCACGAAGCTCTTTCTATATATCGGCGTTTCCGGCGAATTTAAATACTTCGGATTGTCATCGGGCGACAGGGCGCGGCCTCCGAAACCGATGATTTTACCCGATTCGTTGTGGATCGGGAACATTAGCCGGTTGCGGAAGTTATCGTAGAAGCTACCATCCTCGCGCTTTCGGACCAGTCCAGATTGTTCTATTTGCGAGGCCGTGAATTGGTGCTGTTCGAAGAGACGTAGCAAGGTGCGCCCCGATCGCTCCGAGTAGCCCAATCCGAACTGCTCGGCGGTCTCGGGCACCATCCCGCGGCGCACCAGATAGCTCCGGGGAGCCTCGCCCGCAGGCCCCTTGAGGCTGGCGCGAAAGCTATCCTGCGCCAGTTCGTGCATCTGGAAGACCGCCTCGCGAAGCTTCGAATCCTCGTCGGCAACCAGCGAACGCTTGGGCATGGGGATGCCGTACCGCTCCGCGAGCAGCTTCATGGCTTCGTAGAAGCTGATCCCCTCAATCTCCATCACGAACTTAAATACGTCGCCGCCCGCGCCACAGGAGAAGCATTTATAGAGCTGATGTACCACTTGAACCGTGAAGGAGGGCTTCTTCTCCGTGTGGAAGGGGCACAGGCCCATGTAGCGCTGCGTCCCGGATTTCCTCAGGCGCACATATTCTCCGACCACGCTGGCAATGTCGACGGAGGATTTGAGTTGTTCCTTGAAGTCCATGGCGCCCCTTGTGGCTATTATCCCGCACAGGTTCGCGGCCATTTCGGCCAAATGCTCCATCCGGTATACACCTCGGCCCCTAACCGACGATATCTTGACGCGAGCAGCCATCCGGCCCTTACACTCCTGTAGTGCTGGAGCTAATCTCAGACCTGAGTCCGCACGCAAGAGTGGTGACGGCGGTTTTGCCGTTTGTCCTGGCCATCGTGCTGCGGGTCGTTCTGGGAAGGAACCGCATGACCCGCACGCTACTCTCCGCCAGCACGATATGGTTTCTGGTCAACGTCCTCCTCGCGCCGTATTCCGCCCGAATGCAGCAGGAACTCCAGAATATGGAACACTTGATCCGTTAGGGCCTCTGGTGGGCGCCCGCGTGCGCCGGCCCGATTGAGTTAGCGAAGACCGCACGGAATCCTGTACAATAGGGTGTATAGAAGGAGGCCGTATGGAACCCACTGGCATTCAGATCGCTGGTGCCCTCGGTGGTCTTGGCTTTCCTGAAATCCTGGTCATCGGCGCGGTCTTCGTGCTGCTCTTCGGCAGCAAGAAGATTCCGGAGTTGGCCAAAGGGTTAGGGGAAGGCATCAGAAACTTCAAGACCGCATTGAAGGAAGAAGAGGAGAAGGTCGAAGAGAAGAAGCAGGTGTAGGCTTCGAGGAACCGCCCGTAAGGTGAGCTGGTTTCATCTCGGCTTCAAGCATTCAAGAAACGAAACCCCGCGCGGCCATCTGGCTTCGAGCGGGGTTTCGTTTTTTCGTATTTTGGGCGGATGCGCCGGTTACTTGGTCTTCTTGGGCGGCACGATCGCGTCCTTAGCCGCCTTGGCCACGCGGAACTTCACGACTTTCTTAGCCGGGATCTTGATGGACTCACCGGTGGCGGGGTTGCGCCCCGTGCGGGCTTTGCGATCCACGCGCACTAACCGGCCGATGCCGGGCAGCACGAACACTCCGTTCTTCTTGACCTCGGCGATTGCCAGGCTTGCGAGGTTGTCCAGGAATCCACGCGCCGCCTTATTGTTGACTTCGCAGCTCTCGGCGAGCGATCTTACCAGTTGCGTCTGGGTCATTCTTTGATTCGCCATAGTTTTCCTTTTTGATTCTCCGTAGTTTTTGCTTCGTTCCGTTATCGGGGGCCACGTCTCCGGTGACCGCACTACCCAACCATCGAACAAGGTTCGAGACCGCGGCGCTCTCCCTAGCGCCGGTCTTGGATCGATTTCAATCATAAGGGAAGGGCATGGTGATGTAAAGGGAATTGCGCGGAAAAAGGGCCGTTTTTCACGCCTTTTTTGCATTGTGCACGTTGGGAGGGCCGTTCTACGGGGTTTTCACGAACCCAAGGCCGTCGCTCCACTCCAATTGGCCCTCTCCGAATGCTGTCGCGGCCTTGTTTTTCACTACCCGGAAGCGCACTCGCTTCCCTATAACAGGACCTAGCGCGATCCGCACGGCGGCGTAGAGTTTCAGCGGAGCGCCTCCCGCGCTGGTCTCGGCCTCGCCGCCCGATGACTCCATACGAGTGCGGATCTGGTTGAGAAAGACCAGCGATGTGCCGGTCCTGGCCACGGCCATCGAGAGCCTGCGCAATCCCGATGCCAGCACGCGGCCCTGCAGTCCATGGCCACTCTCTCCGATTGCGGTTTCCAGTTCCAGCTTGGGGACGAGGGCGGCGGCGGAGTCGACGACCAGCAGATCCACGGCTCCGGAGACCGCCAATTGACGTGCAATTTCCAGTGCCTGCTCCGCCGAGTCGGGTTGCGCAACCGGCAGATGCTGGATTGCGACACCCAGTGCAGCGGCATAGGCCGGATCGAAGCTGTGCTCCGCATCGATCCAACCAGCCGCACATGCGTTGTTCTGCATCCGCGCGACTACCTGGAGCGCCAGCGTGGTTTTCCCGCAGGACGAAGAGCCGAACAGTTCCACGATGCGGCCGCGGGGAAGGCCGCCCCCCAAGGCCGCATCGAGGGGCGCAAACCCGGTGGCGATAGCTAGCCCCCCCGGCCGGCTCTCCATGCGGGCAAGCCGGAGACGGATGGCGCGCTGCCGGTATTCTTCCTTGTGGGGCATGCTTTAGCCTGCCCTGTCTCACTTATCTTGGCGGGCAAGCTAATGCTGGCCAAAGCGCCAGAGCATGCCCCACCTCACCCTAGCGTCGTGCCGGGGCCGGCTTGGCGGCGGCGCTGGGCGCCGGGGCTTCTGCTGCTGCGGCGGCGGCCGGCTCCGGTTTGATCAGGCCCAGGAACTTCCTGAGCTCTGTATCGATGGATTGCCGGATATCCTGGTTGTCCTTCAAGAACTGGCGGGCGTTCTCGCGGCCTTGCCCGATTCGATCGCCCTTATAGCTGAACCAGGAACCGCTCTTTTCGATCAGATTCTGCGCTACTCCCAGATCGATCAGGTCGCCTTCCTTGGAAATACCCTCGCCATAGATGATGTCGAACTCGGCTTCACGGAACGGCGAGGCCACTTTGTTCTTCACCACCTTGACCTTGGTGCGGTTGCCGACCACGCTGTCGCCATCCTTTATGGCCGCGATGCGACGGATGTCCAGACGCACGGACGCGTAGAATTTCAGCGCGCGCCCACCCGTGGTGGTCTCGGGATTGCCGAACATGACCCCGATTTTCTCGCGGATCTGATTGATGAAAATCAAACAGGTGCGCGACTTGGAGACGACGCCCGTGAGTTTGCGGAGGGCCTGCGACATCAGCCGCGCCTGGAGGCCCATATGGCTATCGCCCATTTCGCCATCCAGTTCGGCCTTGGGGACCAGCGCCGCGACGGAATCCACCACCAGCACATCGATCTGTCCCGATGCCGTCAGGTGATTGGTGATTTCGAGGGCCTGCTCGCCGTAGTCGGGTTGCGAGACCAGAAGGTTGTCGACGTCCACACCAAGCTTCCGGGCGTAGGCCGGGTCGAGCGCATGCTCTACATCGATGAAGGCGGCGATGCCACCCTTCTTCTGCGCCTCGGCAATCACCTGGAGCGCAATGGTAGTCTTGCCGGACGATTCCGGTCCGAAGATTTCGGTGACGCGGCCGCGAGGGAAGCCGCCAACGCCCAAGGCAGCGTCCAGGGAAATCGAACCCGTCGAGATCACCGAGACCGGTACAATCGCGTCCTTCGAGCCGAGGCGCAGGATCGAGCCCTTGCCAAACTGCTTCTCAATCTGGCCCAGAGCGAGGTCTAAGGCGCGTGCGCGCTCTTTTTCGTCCATGTGGGGTAAGCTCCTGAAAGATAGGGATGAAAGTCCTATTGTAACAGCGGCGCCCGACTTCGGAGGACACCATCCTTTTTCGGTGGGGTGGGATATAGAAGTGCGGAAGTCGCCGCCGGTTGCAGATCATACCCGACTAGTGCCCCCAACACCGCGGAATTCTCACCGAAGAACAAAGCCGAGTGTGGGGGCGTAGGAGGCCGATGATCCCGAGGGTGCCCGGTCTTCTCCGGAGGGCCAGGGGCCTGCGGAACGAACAGCGGAACCGTTCCTACCCCGGGACCCCAGGACCAGGGGAGGCCGACCGGGGGGCGGCTGTGGACCAGGGCCTGGTCCGCGCGGGTCCCCCCGGACCCGCTTCTTCGTGCCGTAGTCTGATGCAACCACCAAGAGGCCAGCCAGGGGGCTGGCCGCGGACCAGGGGGTCCGCCCCACGGTCACGATGCGAGGTCACGCTTGACGAACAACACGATCGCGGCAATCAGGAACGCCCCCGCCACCAGGTACACGGCCGACGCCAGGGCGATGGCGACGCCTAGCCCATAGGACTTCGCCAGAATGCCGATGGTGAGCGGAGCCGCCGCGCCTCCGCCCAGCCACCCGACCGTGTTCATGAGGCCGGCGGCGCTGCCGCGAGTCTCGGGCGGGATCACGTCGTACACCGAAGCGAAGATGTTGGCGTCGTACAAACCCTTCGCGAAGCCCCAAAGCGTGAGGGCCACCATCAGCCATCCGATGGAGCTCGTCATGCCGCACAGGACCACAAACGGCGCACCCGCAAAGACCCCGATGGCCTGCACCATGAGCCGGCCGCCGGGGGCCCGCCGGCGCAGTCTGTCGGCCAACCATCCGCCGATGGGTGCGCCCAGCATGCTCGCGAGTTGGGCGAAGATGGTGGCAGTGAGGCCGGCCATGGCCAGGTTGAGATGGAACTTGTCATAGAGAAATTTGGGCATCCAGGAGAGCAGTACTACCGCCACAAAGTTGGCGCACAGAAATGCGCCCATCAGGCAGAGGACGGTGGGCTTGCTGAGCAGGAGGCGAAAAGTCGTTACGGAGGGGAGCGGAGCATCCGCAGCAGATACGCTAGCCGGTTCCTTCAGGAAGCGGTGGAGCACCACGCCCAGCAGAATGCCCGCGCCGCCGAAGACGATGAACGACCAGCGCCAGCCGTAGTGCTGTCCGATGAGCCCGGCGAAGAAGCCGCCCGCCACGGTGCCGATGTAGACGCTGGTCTGGTGCAGCCCCATGGCCCGGGAGCGGGTCTCGCGGCCATGATAGCCGCCAATCAGCGACATGGATGCGGGAAAGTAGAGCGTCTCCCCGAGCCCCTCGGCCGCGCGGAAACCCAGGAGCTGCCGAAACGTGCGGGAGGCCGCCGTGGCGACGCAGATCAGGCTCCAGATATAGAGGCCCCAGAGGATGGCGGAGACGCGCCGGACGCGGTCCACAAGCGCGCCGGCGAACATGGCGCAGATGCCGTAAGTGAGCGCGAAGGAGGAGCCCAGCAGTCCCAACTCGACGGACGTAAGGTGCAGCTCCTTTTCGAGCAGCGGAAAGACCGCGAACACCGCCTGCCGGTCGGCGTAGTTGAAAAAGGCAATGCCCCACAGCATCCCCACCACGGCCCACTTGTAGTGGCCATCCCCCGGCTGGCGTTCGATCATGAAACTAAGATGCTCTCATATCTGGGGGCGGGGCCCATAGGCGCTTTACCGAAGGAATGGCCATGGCCTTCGGCGGATCCCTCGGTGGCGCCGGAGAAGTTAGATCAGGAGGTGATCCGATGAAGCGCAGCGAGTTTATTAAGCAAGTTGCAGGGGGCGCATTCGCCGTTTCCACGGCGGGCGCGGTGACCGATGAAGGGCCGTTTGCTACAACGGAGGTTCAAATCGAGCGGGCTCAGGCGGGGAAGCCGCATGCCGGGAAGGTGCTCGCTGCGATTCAACCGCACGCCGACGATATCCCCATTTTCGCGGGCGGGCTGGTGCTGAAATTGATCCGCGAGGGGTACACCGGCTACCTGATCCGCACCACGAACGACGACCATACCGGCCCGGGCAGTGTCGGCGAAGGCGTGCTGGCCAACGAGCGTGACAATCTCGAGGTGGCCAGGGCGTTCGGGCTGAAGAGGGCATACGACCTGTACTACCGCAACCACATGTTGGACAGCGTGTCTCCGCTCGAACTGCGGCTGCGGCTCATCTTTCTTTTCCGACTGCTGAAAGTGGACACAGTCATCTGCTACGATCCGTGGCCTCACTACGAGGAGAACCCGGACCACTACGTCACCGCGAGCGCGGTGGAAGCAGCTTGCTGGATGTCCGGCATGAGCAAGGATTATCCGGAACACTTCGATGCGGGCCTGTCGCCCCACTCGGTGACGGAGAAGTATTACTTTGCACGCGGTCCCCAGTATGTCAACCGCGTAGTGGATATCACGGGCTTCATGGACCAGAAGATTTCCATCAATATCCTTAACGCAGCTCAAGGGCCGGCCGGCCAGAGCGGGGCGCAACTGCGGCGTCGCCTGACGGCGCAGGGATTGCACCTTCCTTTGCTGGGCAACGACGACGAGACGGCGAACCGGGAATACACGCGCCAGTTCGTGCTGGACCGGGACGCGGAGACCGGCAAGAAGTTCGGACTGACCTATGGCGAGGCGTATCATTACATCGGGCCGGCGCCTGCCAAGGTGGAAGACTACATCCGCAAGAACGCCCTGAAGCTCTGAAGAGTGCGCCATGGGATGACGTTGAAGGCGGCACGCCGGCGGAAGAGTAGCATTTCAGCGGCTCTCAGGCCTACTCTTCCCGCAGGACCCCCGCGGGATCGATGCTCGTCACCGCGTGTGCCGGCATGAGACAAGCCAGCACCGCAATGGAAGCTAACCCCGCGGCGATGGCCGCCAGCGTCCATCCATCCGTCGCACTAATTCCGAACAGGAGGCTGCGGACCAGGCGGCCTGCGGCTGCGGCCACCAGCATCCCGGACGCCAGGCCGAACGCCACGGGCTTCAATCCGCCCGCGCGCCCAGCGCAATCCGGATGCCCAACTCGCGGCGCCGGAGCGCGATGCCGTAGGCCACCACTCCGTAGATGCCGAGCGCTGCCAGCAGCGCGGAGACCGCAAAAGCCAACGACACGTCCATCTGGAAGCGGCGTCCGGTGACGGACTCCGCCACAATCTCGCCCATGGTGCGCATCTTGGGCGCCGGGATGCCGGAGTCTATCGACTGAATCACGCGGCGCACTTCCTCTGGCAGGACGCGGGGGTCGGCGGAAGACCGCACCACCAGGCCTGCCACCTGGTTAGGGTTTTTCCAGAATGGCGTGTAGACGATCAAGGTCGGATCGCGCTCCAGCTTCGTGTTGTGGACATCTGCCACCACGCCCACGACCTCGGCATGGATCACACCCGACCCGCTGCTCAGGACCTTTCCGAGGGGGCTCTGTCCGGGCCACAGTTTCGCCGCCAGCCGCTCGGAGACCACCACCACGTTGCGGTCGCGGTCGCCTTCTTCGATGGCCCGGCCGCGCAATAACGGAATCCCTAACGCGCTGAAGTAGTCCTGGCTGATAAATCGCACGTTGATCATGACCATCTGCCGCGTAACGGGATCGAGAGCGCCATCGTCCGCTCCCTCCAACACCACGTGGTTCACGTTGGATTCGCCGGTGAGCGGCACCCTGCTGGCCACCGCCACGGCGCGAACGCCCAGCCACGCGCGGAGGCGGCCGTAGCCTCTAAAGGTTAGGTCCCCCTTCCTCTCTCCGTGGAGCAGGGAAGGCCTAACGAGGCAGACGACCTCCTGGCATCGGTCTTTCATACTTAAGAGTCTGTTTACCTTATAATGGAAAGCATCTGACGGCACTGTTTTTAGGAGGTCGCATGCAGCACGCCGAATGTCCCCACGCCACAGGGCATCGCCGCCCCCGCCTGAAACAGCTCACGATCCTTGCCGGGCTGGCTTCTCTCATCTGGTTCCTGGTGCGCGTGATTCCCAAACCTTCGCGCGCGTCATATCCTTGCCAGCGGGCCGCCGCGCCCCTGGCCAGCGGGTTCGTCATCTGGCTCGCCGGGTTGCTGAGCTTCAAGGCGCTCTATCGCCGGGCGTCGAACTCGTCCCGCCACACACGCTATGCACTCCCCGTCCTCGCCTTGGCTGCCGCGCTGGTGGCCGTCTGGCTGCCTCTCGGCGTCACCGATGACGCCGCCGCCCAGGAAGCCTTTGTTCCCTCCGATGCCCCCAACACCCCCATCGGCGTCGGAAAGGGTATCTTCCCTGGTCGCGTCGTCTGGGCCCACGAGCCCGACGCCGCCCGCTGGGACGGCAAAACTGGCGACTGGTGGGACGACGCCAACACCGACCAGCGCCTGGTCAGCACCATGGTGTCGGACTCGGTTCGTTCACTCACTGGCAAGAAGACGGGCAAGGAAGCCTGGGACGCGCTTTTCCGCAACTTCAACCAGACCCACGGCGCCCCCGGTACCGGTTACCGCGCGGGCGAAAAAATCGCCATCAAGATCAACGAAAACCAGAATCGCTCCGGCTGGACCACCGGCCAGGCCGTCCCCAGCCCGCACATGATTTATGCCCTGGTGGCTGAGCTCATCGAAGTAGCCGGCGTGCGCGGCGAAAGCATCACCGTCTACGACTCCAGCCGTTCCATCGGCGAACCCATCGTCCGCAAATTCCGGGCCAATGCCAACGCCGATTTCCAAGCCGTCCGCTTCGTGGCCAAACAAGCCGCCGCCAACGGCCAGATGGCCGCCGAGTTCGACCCATCCAACCCCGTTCACTTCGCCGACCCCAACCTGCCCGAGGCCTATCTGCCCAAGACCGTCACCGAGGCAAAGTACCTGATCAACTTCGCGCTGCTGCGTGCGCACATCATGTTCGGCGTTACGCTCACCGCTAAGAATCACTTCGGCGAGGTCTATTTTCCAAACGGCGGCGGATTCAGTCCCCGCACCCTGCACAGCTTCGGCGGCCGCACGCGCCCGCTCGGCTCCTACAACTGCCTGGTCGACCTGATCGGCCACAAGCAGCTCGGCGGCAAAACGCTGCTCTACCTGGTGGACGCCCTCTATCCCGGCGAGCACAACGAAACCAGGGTGACCAGATTCGCTTCATTCGGCGATCAATGGGCCGCCAGCCTCTTCGCCTCCCAGGACCCGGTGGCCATCGACTCCGTGGGCCTCGACTTCCTGCGCAACGAACCGAAAGAAACCCAGGTCCGCGGCACCGCCGACGCCTATCTCCACGAAGCCGCGCTGGCCAACAAGCCGCCTTCCGGGACGGTGTACGATCCCGCGAGGGAAGGCAAGCCGCTGGCCAGCCTGGGAGTGCACGAGCACTGGAACAACGCCACCTCCAGGAAATACTCGCGCAACCTCGGCAAGGCCGAAGGCATCGAGCTGATCGCGCTCCCGTCCTCCAGGCCGGTGAAAGGCGACTAGCGGCTTGGTCCGCTATCCGCCGCGCGGTCCCCGCGCCGGAGATCCGCAGGCGGAACCGCCCGCGCCACTACAACAGCTCCTGTGGTTTTCAGAGGTGCGGCAGGCGGTTCCGCCTGCCTCGCCCGCTTGCGGGCGATTCTTTCAAGCGGTCACGGCACTAAAAACCTGCGGCACCCTGCGCACCCGCGAAATACCGGGAAGCAGACAGAGCACGTTGTGGCGGCCGGCCGCTACCCCCGCGGAGCGCGGATGGGCATCGCGTGCACCCGCTTCCCCGTCGCGTCGAACACCGCGTTCGCGATCGCCGGCGCGATGGCGATGATGGGAGTCTCCCCCGCACCCGCCGATTCGAGATCCTTGCGGTCCAGCAGGATCGCGTCCAGTTTGGGAACGTCGCGGAATCGCGGCACCCGGTAGGTCGCGAATCGCGCATTGGTGAGCTTGCCGTCCTGGAACAGGATCTCCTCCCGCAGTGCCGGGCCGACGCCCATCATGAGACACCCTTCCACCTGAGACCGCAGGTTGGCCGGATTCAGGATGGCCCCGCACTCGAAGGCCTGGACCACCTCGATCAACCGCGGTGCGCCACTCGTGCGATCCACCTCCACCTCGCAGCAGGCCGCCACCACCGAGTTCTTTTCGGTCCCGCAGGCCAGGCCGATGCCGGTTCCCGGGCGCCGCTTCTTCCGCCGCTCCACCCAGCCGAACCGTTGGGCCGCGGCGTTCAGTACGTTCTTCAGCCTCTCGTTGTCGAGATGCGACAGCCGGAACTCCAGGGGGTCTTTGCCCGCCGCTTCGGCCAGTTCATCGGTGAACGCTTCCCGCGCGAAGTTGTTCGCCGTGGCCGCCAGGACCCGGTACGACGATTGCCGCAGCGGCGGGTCGGATGCCACGAACCGGACCCGCGTATGGGGGATGCGATACGGGGTGTCGAGCGCCGCCGCGCCCGAATTGTAGTTCGTAAAATCCCAAGCCGAAATGGCATTGCCCGCATCCAGGCCGGCCTCGATTTCAATCAGCGCGGCGGGGCGGAAATACGCCCACATGAACTCCTCCGCGCGCGTCCACTGCACGGCCACCGGGTGTCCCGCCTCTTTGGCGAGACGTGCGGCCTCCGTGGCCGCCTCTCCGGTGTGTTTGCCTCCGAAACCCCCGCCGAAGTGCGGCACGACGACGCGCACCCGATCCTGCGCGACGCGGAACGTCTCGGCCAGTTGCTGGCGGACGTTCGCCGGATTGCTGGTACCGGTCCAGACCGTGAGACGGCCGTCCTGCCACTCCGCCACCGCGGCGCGCGGCTCCATGGGGGCGTGCTGTACATAGGGCACCTGGTACGACGCCTTCAACCTGGTGCGCGCCTCGGCCAACCCCTTCTCCACCGAGCCGCGGTCCTGCCCCTGGGGGCGTTCCTGCGGCCTGGCATGCTGCTTCAGGTAGCCGAAGAGATCGTTGCTGGAGGGCTGCTCTACGGTCTTCCACCGGGCCGTGGCGGAGATCGCCGCCAAGGCTTTTCGGGCGGCGAACGTGGTGGGCGCCGTGCAGGCGACGAAACCGCCATCGCGTACCACCGTCACTCCCGGCATCTTCCGCGCCTCGGACAGGTCCACGCTGTCCAGCGTTGCCCCGTAGGACGGCGCGCGCAGCACGCGGCCGTAGAGCATGCCGGGCCGCACGATGTCGCTGGGGAATCGGTGCGCCCCGGTGACCAGCTCGCGAGCATCCAGGCGGACTTGGGGCTTTCCCAACATCTGCCAGTCCTTGGCCGGAGTGACCGTGGTGTTGGCCGGCAACGCCTCTTTGTAAGCAGCGGCGAGTTCGGGCGAACGGGCCAGGTCGGCATAGCCGTACCGCTTGCCGGCGTACTGGACAGCGCCATCGCGCACTTCCAGCCGTGCGGCGGCATCCACGCCGAACTGCCGGCCGGCCGCGGCCAGCAGCAGGTCGCGCGCCGTGGCTGCCGCCCGGCGTACCAGCGGGAAGGTACGCGGCGTCGTGCTGCTGCCGGAGGTGCCGCCGTCGTTGGGCGTCTGGTCCGTGTCGCCCATCACCATGCGCACGCGGTCGAGGGGCACTCGCAGCTCTTCCGCCGCGGCCATCGCCAATTCGGTGAGCGCGCCCTGGCCCTCTTCGACCTTCCCGCTCAGGATGGTGATGAAGCCGTCCTCCCCGATGTGCAGCCTGGTTTCCAGGGTTCCGGCTCCGCCGCCCCTCTGGGCATCCGACAACGGTGCCGTCGCCACGATCAGAAGACCTGCGCCCGCGATCTCCAGAAACTCCCTGCGGTTCACAGTGGACTGGTTCACATTGGACATCGCCGCCTCCTATCCTTTCTTCCCCGTGGCTGCGGCAGCGCGCCGCACCGCGGCCATAATCCGCTGGTAGTCCGAACAGCGGCATAGGTTGCCGTTCAGGCCGTCAACAATCTGTGCGTCCGTCGGCTTGGGGTGGTTTTCGAGCAGCGCCACGGTTTGGAGCACCATGCCCGGCGTGCAATAGCCGCACTGCACGGCGCCTTCGTCGAGGAACGCCTGTTGTACCGGGTGCAGCGTCCCGGCCTCAGCGAGACCTTCGATGGTGACGATCTTGCGGCCCTCGGCCGCGCGCACCGTCGTGACGCAGGAGACGGTTGGCTTGCCGTCGAGAAGCACGGTGCACGATCCGCACTGACCTTCGCCGCAGCCGTATTTCGTTCCGGTCAACCCCAGGTCTTCGCGCAGCACCTCCAGCAGGGGCCGCTCCGGCTCCGTGTCCACGCTGCGCGCCTTACCATTGACCGACAACCGGATGGTCGCCATGTGGTTGAGACCTCCCTCTTATGGCTTTTGCAAGGGCACGCCGATAGAGGCATGCCGCCTCTTGAATTATAAGGCGATTCACGGCTGAAAATGGAATAACAGACCTGAAATTATAGTGTAGTGCACGACGAACGGCACAAAGGCGGCCTGCGGCGCGTTCTCTCCCCTGTGGATCCTCGTGGTTAAATCCTCATCGCCGCCGGTCAGTTTGCGCCCTTTTTCTCCGCCGGCGTCCGCGAGGGGTACCCGACCGTCTGCGAGAGGGTGATCTTCTGTTCCGGCCGGAGGTGCAGCGCCTTGGCCAGCGCGTCGCGGTTCACCATGGCTCGGATCACGGTGGAGAAGCCTTCCGAGGCGCAGTACAGGTACACGTTCTGTCCGATCGAGCCGGTTTCCGCGGCTGAGTACAGCACTCTGGTGGCGTCCGGCAGTTCGGCCATTTTGGCATAGTCGGCCACATACACCAGGTTCAAGGGAGCTTGCGCCACGAATGGTTGCAGACCCGCGGCTGCGCGCAGGTCGCCTGGAACCACCAGGTCCAGGCGGTGCTCCTTGGCGTTGTAGAGGTACACTCCCTCCGCTAGCGCGACATACACATCGATGGTTTGCCGGTTGCTGGCGGAGGGCGCCGTGCGCCTCCCGTCGGGCCGGTTCACGCCATATGCGGCCCAGAGCAGGTTCGAGAGCGCCTGCGGTGACAACTTCTCGGGGCTGAACTCCCTCCCGCTCTTGCGCGCGTTGAGGGCCTGCATCAGCGGCATGCCCCCGGTAGTGTGGGGTTTGGGAAGTGGGATGGTAGCCGCCGTTTCGGCCCAGGCGGCGCTCGCCAGCAGAACCAGAACAAAGGCCTTTTTCATAAAGGATACCGTCATCCGAATTCTACACCCTGCGGGTCGGGGAAAGCAGTATCCGACGCCAAGAGCATAGGCGTCGAAATAAAGGGTTGCCGAGCGGCTTCTTGGCGGTATGGGAATTTCTCGACAGGAATCAGTTGCCGATCATCCCGAATGTGCTCAGATCTTCCCCAACCGGTTGCGGCTCTGGAAGCATAAGCTGCCCAGCTCCTATCAAACACTCCACCGATACAGTATTCTGAATTTCAATGTTCCGGATCGTCACCCTATTGGTCGCCTCCCCCGGGGACGTCGCCATTGAGAGGAATCACCTCGCCGACGTCGCCGCAGCCCTCAACCGCAACACGGCCGCGGAACGCGATGTGCAATTCAAAGTGCTCGGCTGGAAGACCGACGTCCGTCCCCGTGTCCACGAGCAAGGCCCGCAAGGGCCCATTGACGAAGACCTGCCGATCGAGCAATGCGACATCGTAGTCGGCATCCTCTGGAAGCGCTTCGGCACACCCATACCGGAGATGGGTGGCGAGACCGGCACCGAACACGAGATCCGCGCCGCCATTGCGGCCTCGCGCAAATCGGGCAAACCGGAAGTCGTGATCTGTTTCAACGACGCCCCCTACCGCCTCAAGGACGTGGCTGAGTCGAAGCAAGCCACCCGGGTTTTGGAGTTCCGCGAGGAGATCCGCGGCCTGGAACTCGCCTACGAAGGCGCGGACGATTTTCGCGACAAGATTCGCGACTACCTCGAGAAATACCTGATTGCCCGCCATCCCGTCACGCCGCCCGGTAAAGTGACGGCCGCCATCGCCGGCGACCCCACCCGCTACGTCCAAGCCCTGCGCGAAGAGACTTCCCACTTCGACGTGCAAGGACTCAAATTCGGCGACAATCGCGCCTACCGATTCTCGATCGAAGAGTTCTACATCCCACTCACCACCTCGTCGGGCGCCGGCGCGGACGCGGCCAGGCAGGGCGACATGCGTGCCGGGCCGATCCCGCTGCAGGAGGCCATGCGGGCGCATCGCAAACTCCTGGTGGTGGGGGACCCCGGCTCCGGCAAAAGCACATTCCTGAAGCGCGTGGCGTTTCAGTTGTGCAAGGAATGGGTGGAAGGCGCGCCGCTCCCTGTCCGCATCGAGGCGGCGGTGCTCTCTGCCTACATCGCGCAGCAGCACCCGAAGACGGGGCCCGCGGATGCCTCGTCACCGGACTGGATTCCCGTCTTCCTCGGAGCTCAGTGCGACGAAAAGAATCGCGGGCTGGGAGCGGACTACTTCCGCGCCAGGCTTAGGTCCGGCGGCTGCCACGTGCTGATCGACGGGCTGGACGAAACGCCGGACGAGCACTCGCGCGGGCGGCTGGCGAAACTGATTCGCGAAGCAGCGGCAGCGTTCAATGGGTGCCGGTTCGTGGTGACGTCGCGGCCGGAAGGGAAGGTCCCGATCCCGGACTTTGAAGAGGCGTTGATTGGGGATCTGGAGCCGCAGGCGATCCGCGCGTTCCTGGCGAAGGTGGCGAAGCAGTTGTACCAGGACGATGAGACGAGAGAGCGGGGGTTCCGGGAAGAGTTGGAGGCTGCGGTGAACGGGCGGCGCGAGATCCGGAAGATGACGCGGAATCCGGTGATGCTGACGGCGCTGGCGGTGTTGCAGCACAACCACGTGAAACTGCCGGAGAAGCGCGTGGATCTGTACGGGTCGATCCTGGAGTGGTTGTCGAAACAGCGTGCGAAGCCGGGGCGGATGCCCGCGGGCGATTGTCTGCTGAGGTTGCGGGAGTTGGCGCTGGAGATGCAAAACCACGAAGAGGGCCGCAAGAAGCAAGTGCCGCTGGCGTGGGCTGGAGAGAAACTGGCGAGGCGGTTCGTGAACCGCGAGTCGGCGGAGCGATTCCTACGTGCGGAGCAGAACGATAGCGGGATCGTGGTGAGTCGCGGACCGGACATCGCCTACTGGCACCTGACGTTTCAGGAGTACCTGGCGGCGCTCGAAATCGCGGGCTGGGAAGACACGGCACAGCATGAACTGTTGCTGGGTGGGGAACCGAGGATCTACCAGCCGGAGTGGCGGGAGACGTCGCTGCTGTATGGCGGCCTGTTGCACAACATGGGTCCGCGCAAGGTGGACGCGCTGCTGCGAAAGGTGTTGGACGGGATGGGCAAGCAGCCTAGTTTGGCGAATCGCGCAAAGTGCGTAGGGTTGATTGGAGCGCTGCTGCCGGACCTGGTGGGATACACGGTATCGGACGAGCGCTACGGCGAATCGTTGCGGCTGGTGATGGATATCTTCGACGCGGCGAAGTCGAAGTCCGTGCCGTTCCAGGATCGGTTGGCAGCGGCGGAGGCGTTGGGGCAGGCGGGCGACCCACGGCTGGTGAAACACGAGTGGGTGACGATCCGGGCGGCCCGGAACTACTGGATCGGGGCGCAGAGCAAGGATCCGAAGGGCCGGAACTACGACAAAGAGGCCTATGATGATGATGAGCCGCTCCGCGAAATGAACCTGTTGCCGTTCCGGATCGGGAAGTACCCCGTAACGGTGGCGCAGTATCTGACGTTTGTGGAGGAAGGGACCGCGCCGAACCGCGAACCGGAGAACTGGGACGAGCAGCAGGAGCATCCGAATTGGCCCGTGGTGAACGTGACGTGGCATCAGGCCACGGCATATTGCGAGTGGGCGGGCGGAAGGCTGCCCACCGAGGAGGAATGGGAACGCGCGGCCCGTGGCCCGAAATGCACAAAGTATCCGTGGGGGAAGGCGGACATCGATCCTTCACGCGCAAATTATGACGACAGCAAGATCGGACACCCGACGCCAGTAGGATTGTATCCATCGGGCGCGAGCGCGGAGGGGGCCTGCGACATGGTCGGGAATGTGCTGGAGTGGACATCTTCAGAGTGGTCCGAGGGCAGTGGGACGTACGTGTGGCGGGGCGGTTGCTTCTACAACAATCGGTGGAACGCGCGTTCGTCGTATCGCAGCAGCTACCTACCGGACGTACTGTACGCTATCCTGGGGTTCCGGCTGGCCGGGGGAATCACTTGATTTTTTTCCCTTTTCCCTTTCACGGCTTACCGAAAGCCACGCGGGGGAGTGCGAGGGGGCAAGCCCCCTCGCGGGATTTTTTTGGGCGGATCCGTCCGCTGAGCAAGTGGTACACTGTAAGCCGGAACGCGGTCATCACGTGTGGCGGGGCGGTTGCTTCAACAACAATCGAAGGAACGCGCGTTCGTCGTATCGCAACAACAACCAACCGGACGAACAGAACGAAATCCTGGGGTTCCGGCTGGCCGGGGGATGTGGAACAGGCGTAACCGCCTGGTGTCAGAGTCCCGCCGAGGAATCGGCGGGAGCGTGCTTTTCCACTTCCGGGCCGCGGTCCCGGCGCGGGCAGTCCGCGCCAAACAAAAACAGGCCCTGGTCTTGGGCTCCGGCTCGCGGCCAGGGCCGCGCTATTTGGGGCGGCGGGCATTGCCTTATACGCCTCTGCGAGGCTGAGCGGGAAGAAACGGAAATGCGTCGAAGATCTGTTCGCGCAGCCGCCAGGTATCGCCGTGCATGGCATGCCCGATCCACGCCTGCACCGATTGATTCACCGTTTCTTTGTCGATGAGCCCCGCATGGTAGTCCGCGTGAAGCCGGCGGAGCCGCCGCCGGAAACGGACCACGTTCGGCCTCACCAGCCGCGCGTGCGTGGGTAGCAGCCGAAAGCCGAGGACCGAGAAACCGTCGCGACACCGGTGAACACGGCTCTTACCCGGATGCAACGTAAGACGAAAGCGGTCGAGGAACTCGCGAATCTGGCGATGCATTTCGTGGAGCTGCTCCTGGCTGTCGGAAAACAGCAGGAAGTCATCCACGTAGCGTGCGTAGGCACCGGGGCGGAGATTGCGGACAATCAAGTGGTCCATGGGATTCAGATAGACGTTGGCGAAGAACTGCGACGTCTGGTTGCCGAGCGGCAGCCCGCGCCGGCGCTCGTGCGGAGTGAAGAGGGTATCGCCGGGGAAGTAGTGGAGCACTTCCTCCTGGGGGTTGGAACTCGCGATGATGAGCTCGATGAGACGGAGCGTATCGGGACAGTGGATAACCGAGGCCAGCAGGTCTTCCAGAATTTGATGGTCAATGGACGGAAAATATTTTTGGACATCCAGTTTCAAAACGCACGAGTACCGCGCGCAAGCGCGCCGGGCGTGGGCGAGAGCTTTGTGAGTCCCGAAGCCCGCGCGGCAGGCGAACGAGTAGGGAATAAAGCGGCGCTCGAAGACCGGCTCCACGATATTCGTGAGAGCGTGGTGCACCACGCGGTCCCGGAAAGGCGCGGCGGAGATCAGGCGCGGCTTTGGGTCGACGATGCGGAAGGTGTGGTAGGGGCCCGGGCGGTAGGAACCGTCGATGAGTTGGCGCTCGAGGCGGTACAGTTCCGGTTCGAGATTGGCTCTGAAAGCGGCGACATCGGGCCGCGACTTCTTGCTTTGGGCGGCACGGCCGGCGGCGTCGAAAAGGTTTCGACGAGATGTCAGTTCGGTCCACAGCGGGCTCATTGCGACTTCCTCCATCCGCCGATCATGCGGCCAATTTCGTCGAGGAGACCGGTAGCGTAGGTGTAGGAGTCAAATGAAACGAGTTGGGTGTCTTTCGCCAGGCGAAGAAGAATGCGAAGGGAATTGACGCGATCGCTGGCGGTTTCCAGGGCCCGCGACTTGTCGCGGCTGAAGGTGGCTTGCGTAAGGGCCGTGACGAGATCGAGGGATTGGGAATAAATGCGGTCGCCGAGAATGAAACGGTGAGCGCGCGGCATAGCAGCGGTCTTCGCGATCAGCCATAGGGCGAGCGCGTAGGCTTTGTCGAGAGCGACTGGTGCGGTTGGTGGTGAAGGCATAGATAAGTGTGACCGATGCCCGGCCGCTGTGCCGTGACGACCCACTCTGAAGTTGGCCGGGAGTATGGGTTTGGGAGGTGACGCTTTGAAACGGGCTGAGGTGATTTCTGGTGATAACAGCCCATCGCACCAGCTATCCAGCTATTCAGGTTCTCCCGCCGACGGGCTTATTTAGCGCCTAAGACGCCGAGGTGCGGGAATGCCAGGGACTGCCTTCAACAGCACCCCATCCGGATTTCACCGCTCGCCGCCACCGGCGGCCCGAAGGCCTCGGGCGGCGCGGGTGCGCCGTTCCACACGGCCAGCCAGCGCCGGAATGCGCTGCACACAACCAGAATCACGCCGGCGATAAAGATGGCCATCAGCGCCGAATCGAGGTAGCCGGTGAATTCCTGTCCCGGCTGCGCGGTGAGCGGCCAGAAGATGCCCCGAATGGACAACACTCCCGCCGTGACCGTGGTGATGCCGACGAAGCACATGGGAATCGCCGTGATCCAGGCATATCTGGCTTTACCCATGTTGATCAGGAAGGTCGTGCACACGGACAGAGCGATGGTCGCCAGTAACTGGTTGCCGGTGCCGAACAGGGGCCAAATGGTAGAGATAGTCCCGGTATAAATCAGGTAGCCCCAGCCCAGTACGACGAACAGCGTCGTAATCAGATTGCCCGGGAGCCAGGCCGTGTTACTGAAGTTCTTGTTTACCTTGCCGAGGAGTTCCTGCAACACGTACCGGGCAACGCGGGTTCCCGCGTCAACCGTGGTAAGGATGAAGAGAGCCTCGAACATAATCGCGTAGTGATACCAATACGCCACCAGGCGATCCAGCCTGGGCAACGCCCTGAAGATTTGCGCCATGCCGACGGCGAGTGAGACCGCGCCTCCCGTGCGTCCGGCCAGTTTCTCGCCCACTTCCCTCGAAAGCGTATCGAGATTCACGGTATGTAAGCCGAGCCGGCTGAATACCTCGGGCGTGCTGTTGATGGCAAAATAGTCGCCCGGGTGCATGGAGGTAGCGGCGATCAGGGCCAGGACACCCACCAGTGACTCGGCAGCCATGGCGCCATAGCCGATGAACCGGACATCGGTCTCTTTGTCGATCATCTTCGGCGTCGTCCCGGAAGCCACCAGCGAATGGAACCCGGAGATCGCGCCGCAGGCAATCGTTACGAAAAGGAACGGGAAGAGCTTCCCCTTGATGATGGGCCCACCGCCGTGGACGAACTGGGTGAAGGCCGGAAATTGGATGTCGGGGCGGACGATCAGGATCCCGATAATCAGTACCGCGATCGTGCCGAGTTTGACGTAAGTAGACAGGTAGTCGCGCGGCGCCAGCAGCAGCCATACCGGCAGCACGGACGCGACGAAACCATAAATCGCCATGAGAAAACAGATCTGGTGGGGCGAGAAGGTGAGGACGTGTGCAGCGCCGGTCTCGGAGAACCAGTGTCCCCCGATGACCGCCGCGATCAGGAAGACCACACCGAATGCGCTCGGACCCGCGACCGTGACCTTTCCAGCGTGGCTCCTGAACATCCACAGACCCATGATGAGGGCAATGGGTATGGTGCTTCCGATGGTGAACACTCCCCACGGACTGCCGGCCAAAGCGTTCACTACGACGATACCCAGGCCGGCCAACGTCACGAGCAGGATAAACAGCACGGCTATCATCGCCACCAGACCGGCAAAAGGGCCGATCTCCGTGCGGGCGACATCGGACAGCGAACGGCCTTTGTGCCGGACCGACGCGGTGAGCACAATGCAATCCTGAACGCATCCGGCGAGCACGGCCCCGATCACCAGCCAAAGGAACCCCGGTGCGAAACCGAATTGAGCAGCGAGCGTCGGACCCACCAGCGGCCCGGCTCCCGCGATGGCTGCGAAGTGGTGACCGAAAAGCACCCAGCGCGGCGTCGGGATATAGTCGTGCCCATCCTCCAGGGTGTGAGCCGGCGTGGCGCGCCGGTCATCCAGAACGAGAGCCTTGGCAGCGATAAAAGCGCTGTAGTAGCGGTAGCCGAGGGCAAATACACAGAGCGCACCCAGCATGACGGGAAAAGTACTCATGGTCTCTCCTGGTATCGGTATACACGGTTTGGAGGCGCCTTGGGGAAACGGGTCGAATTCGTGAAACCCGTGGCAGGCTCACGCGAAGATCGTCCCCGGGGATCGCGCGGGGGCCTCGGCGGCGAGCGCTCAGTCGCGGAAGACGTCTCCCCGCGAGAAGTCGCTCAGCCTCAGAAGCTCGTTCAGACCGGCAAGCAAGTCGCGCAGCTTGGGGGGTAGGCGGTTTGCGCGGCCTGCCCGGCTGGATGGATGCGCGCCGGCACCGCTGGACACGGTCGGCGCATTCGACACTCGGTCACGGTCGGTGCCCCGTGGAGCTTCGACACTCGGCATATCCTGGACTCCAACCATAGTTTAAGACATTGCGGTCTGGAATACAATCGGGCCGTGCGTTCGTCTGATACTCTGAAAGGCAAGAAGGCCACAGATTCATGGAGCCATTCCGTTTTCACGTGTTTGTCTGCGACCAGGAGAAGCCCGAAGGCGTGCCATGCTGCGCGGCCCGGGGTTCGGGCCAGATCCTGGAGGCGTTGCGGCGCGAGGTCAACGCGCGCGGTCTGGAAGACGAAGTCCAGGTCACGGTCTGCGGCTCGCTGGGTTTGTGCGAGCACGGGCCGAACCTGATCGTTTATCCCGAAGGCATCTGGTACTCGGGCGTGACCCCGGCGGACGTGCCGGAGATCGTCCGCTCGCATTTCCAGGAGGACACGCCCGTCGAGCGCCTGGCGCGTACCGATCCCGCGGGTCTGCGCGCGGAGATCCTGACCAACCGCCAGAAGATGTTCGCGGCGCGGCGCGCACGGGAGGCCGCCGGAGTCCTCCCCGACGACCTGAACGATCGCATCCGCGGATTTCAGGAGAGCCGCGCCGTCCTCACGGGGCTGGAACTCGACCTCTTCACCGCCGTGGGGGACGGCGCAGGCGCGGAGGAAGTGGCGGCCAGGCTCGACACGCACCCGCGTGCCACCGAGATGCTCCTGAACGCGCTGGCCTCCCTGCGCCTGCTGGTCAAGCGCGATGGGGTCTTTCACAACTCGCCGGCGGCCGCGCGCTACTTCACCGCGGGGTCGCGCGACAACGCCCGGCCGGCCTTGCTGCACACCGCGCACCTGTGGCACCGCTGGTCGACGCTCACCGACTGCGTGCGCGCCGGCACCGCGGTCGCCCACGACGAAATCGCCGGCCGCGGCCAGGACTGGACCGAGGCCTTCATCGCCGCCATGCACCGCAACGCCTCGGAACGCGCGCCGCTGGTGGTCCGCGCAGTGGGCGCGGAGAACATCCGCCGCATGCTGGACGTGGGCGGCGGATCGGGTGCTTATTCGATTGCTTTCGCCCAGGCCAACTCCGGGTTGCGGGCCGATATTCTGGATCTGCCCGCAGTGGAACCCATCGCGCGACGCCACATCCAGGAGGCCGAGATGGGCGACCGCGTCCAGGTCCGCGGCGGCGATTTGCGCACCGGCCGGCTAGGCGAAGGATACGACCTGGTATTCGTCTCCGCTATCTGCCACATGCTCAGCCCCGAGGAGAATCTGGATCTGCTGCGCCGCTGCCGCGAGGCGCTGGTGCCCGGCGGCCGGGTCGTGATTCAGGACTTCATCCTGGAGGCGGACAAGACGGCTCCCCGCTTCGCCGCGCTGTTCGCGCTCAACATGCTGGTGGGCACGCGCGGCGGCAGCAGCTACAGCGAGCCGGAGTATTCCGGCTGGCTCGGCGAGGCGGGTTTCCGGGAGATCCGCCGCGCGCGCCTGCCGGGAATCACCGGTCTAATGATTGGGTTGCGGAGCCGCTAGCCGCGGGGCAGCCCGCGATGGAGAGCAAATGGGAACGTCGGGCCTCGGGGTCGCGGGTTTTTTCTCTTGACACAACGAAGACGTTCGTAGTAACGTTTTCGTAGATGCCTGAGAAATTACCTGATCCGCCGCGGCCAACCGACGCGGAACTCGAAATCCTCACGGTCCTCTGGAGCCGCGGGCCCAGCACGGTTCGCGAAGTCCACGAAGCCATCGGGTTCCGCAAGCCCACTCAATACACCACCGTTCTGAAGCTCCTGCAGATCATGGCCGAGAAGGGCCTGGTGCGGCGGGACGAGAAGCAACGAGCCCACATATACCAGGCGAGCCAACCTTGTGAGTGGACCCAGCGTCAACTTGCCGGCGACCTGTTGCAGCGGGCCTTCAGCGGTTCCGCCAAGAGCCTCATGTTGGGCGCATTGTCCGCGCGCAAGGTGTCGAAAGAGGAACTCGCCGAACTCCGGGAATTCCTGGACGAGTACGAGAAGGGGACGCGATGAACCAACTGGAAGCCTGGATCCATACGCCTTTTGCGAAGACGCTCGGCTGGTCGCTGATTCATTTTCTGTGGGAAGGGGTGGTCATCGCCCTGTTTCTGGCGGCGGTGCTCTTCTTGTGCCGGCCGCGCGAAGCCCGGTTGCGATACGCTCTTTCGAGCCTTGCCCTGGTGGCGATGGCCGCGGCCTTCGCCCTCACCCTGGTGCTATTGCTGCCCAGCCACCGTGCAGGCCTGCCGGTCGCCGTTCCTGTCCCCCTCACACCTTTCGGCCCACTGCCTGTCGGGCCGCCTCCGGCCGCCTGGTCGTGGCCCATGATCCTCGCGTCGGTCTTGCCATGGGTGGCGCCCTTCTGGATGGCGGGCGTGTTCCTCTTCTATCTGCGCAGCCTGGGCAGTTGGATGGTGGCGCAAAGGCTGCGCCGCACCGGCGTGTGCGCGGCCTCTGGAGACTGGCAGGACCGGCTCCATCGCCTGCGCAACCGGCTGCAACTGTCGGCGCCTGTGGTCTTGTTGGAATCGTGCCTGATCGATGTTCCCGTCGTCATGGGGTTCCTGCGCCCGGTCATCCTGATGCCCGTGGGACTGCTGGCCGGCCTCTCCACGGACCAACTGGAATCGATCCTCATCCACGAGCTGGCGCACATCCGCCGGTGGGACTACGTGGTCAACCTGCTCCAGAACCTGGTGGAGGGACTTCTGTTCTACCACCCGGCCGTCTGGTGGGTCTCCGGGCAGGTCCGCGCGGAGCGTGAGAACTGTTGTGACGATGTGGTGGTGAAACTGAAGGGCGACGCACGCGGATACGCGGCGGTGCTGGCAACGCTGGAAGAGAACCGCTGGCCGGCGCGCGAGCCCGTGCTGGCAGCTACGGGAGGTAGCCTCATGAAACGAATTCGACGTCTGCTCCAGGAACCGGAAGGGCCGCGCGCATCGGCCGCGCCCGTTCTGGCGGCAGGGCTTTTGGTGGTGTCGCTGGGCGTGGCTGTGGCCGGGTGGCAGACCAAACCAACCCCCGCGCCGAAGCCAGCGGTATCGCCGCTGCTGACTCAGGAGAAACTGCCGGAGACTGCCCCGGTGGGAGCAAGCCCTCGCGAAAAGGCGACGCCCAGGCCGCTCCTGGCGCAGGTACGGCCCGCCTCGGAGCAGAGTCAGACTACCAACCCGCTGCGCTTCCAACAACTGAAAAAAGACGCAGAGCAACGCCGCAGCGGGTCCGAGACACCTTACCAGAAGTGGCTGAACGAAGATGTCGCCTACATCATCTCCGATCGGGAGCGCGTCGCCTTCAAGAACCTCCAGACCGATGAGGAGCGAGAGAAGTTCATCGAGCAGTTCTGGCTGCGCCGCGACCCCACGCCGGGCACGCCCCAAAACGAGTTCAAGGATGAGCACTACCGGCGCATCGCCTATGCCAACCAACACTTCGCGTCGCAGATCCCGGGATGGATGACCGACCGCGGCCGCATCTACATCACCTACGGGCCGCCCGATGAAATCGAGTCCCATCCGTCCGGCGGCGCCTACCGGCGGCCTCCCGAACAGGGTGGCGACACGATCACCACCGTCCCCTTCGAGCAGTGGCGCTATCGCCTCCTCGAGGGCATCGGCAACGACATCATCATTGAATTTGCCGACCCCAACAAGTCGGGCGAGTACCGCATGACCAGCGACCCCACCGACAAGGATGCGTCGCGTATCGAGGGATATGTGGCCGGGGTCACGTCTGCGGCAGCCGCAATCGGTGGCGCCAGGGTCAAGACCGGTGCCACTGTGCAGGTGATGAGTACCGCTGCGGCCGGTGGAAAGACGGTGTTGATCTCGATACCACTCAACGCCTACGGAAACCATGCGGTGAATGTGCTGGCGACCATCACTTCGGCTGAGAAGCGGCCGGTCTCGACCTTCGAGCAGTCCGTCCCGGGCCCGGCACCCTTGTACACCAGGTTCATCGCGCTTCCACCAGGTTCCTATCGGCTGAACGTCGTCGTCAAGGACGTCGCTACCGGTGCGCTGGCCTCCGATGAGATTGCGTTCTACGTGAAGTAGGGAGGGCCGCCCATGGGCCTGTCCCGGGAGAGTGCCGCGGCGCCGTGGGGAGCGATCTGATTCGCGCTTACGATCCTGGCTTATTCTCCCGTATCGGCGGGACAAGCATGGTGGCGTCGGGCGATGAGTGCACGCGAATGAGCGTCAACACATCGTCACTATCGCGGGAGCTCCAGGCTCTGGCGGTGTCCGATGCCTGCACGCGAATTTCCTTGATCTGCGCATCTGTCAGAATCTGAGCATTTCTCAAGGCGCTCTCGATCGCGTTGATTTCAAGCCTCTGGGAAAGAAGAAGCCTCAGCAGTTCTCGCCATTCCGCGGCCGTCACAGTATGCATTCTCGCGCTCCCTTACCGGGTGGCCGGCTGCCCACGGGACCATTGTACGCTTGCGGCTCAGGTGAATGAGGACAAGTTCAATGGCCACAGGTCGGCGCGCTTGTTGGACGGGCCAGGGGCGGCTGGGGCGACCAGGGAAGGCCGGGGGCGGCTAGGTGCGGCCCAGGGGCGGCCGGGGCGGCCAGCAGCCCCAGCACTCCTCGCGGCGTTTAGCGCTAAAATGGAGGCGCATGAAATCCGCCTTTCCCCTCCTATTCTCCGCCGCCCTGCTGGCGTTCCCGGCAGCCGGCCAGGTAAAGATCACACCCGGATCCGAAAAGATTCCGGTCGCCATCAACGGCCAGCCGTTCACCGATTTCTACGTCGCGGGGTCGGAAGTCGCCAAGCCCTATCTCTGGCCGCTGCGCGCCGCCTCCGGTACGTACGTCACCCGCATGTGGCCCATGGAGAAGGTGGCGGAGGAGTTCGACGCCGCCACCGGACACGCCATCGTGAACGGCCAGAACACCGGCAAGGCGCCCGATCATCCGCACCAGCGCGGTCTGTGGTTCGCCCACGCCAAAGTCAACAACCTGGATTTCTGGAACATCGCTCCCATCGACGCGCCGCCCTACAACCGGCCCGATCGGGGCAAGATCGCCCTCCGCAAAATGGGCGAAATCAAAAGCGGGAAGGATAAAGGTTCCGTCGCCGCCACTTTCGATTGGACCGATCGTGACGGCAAGACGCTGCTCACCGAAGCGCGCCTGACGACCTTCTACGCCGACCCCAAGCTGCGCATCGTCGACTTCGACATCACGCTTACGGCCGTCCAGAAGGTCACGTTCGGCGATGAGAAGGATGGTGTGTTCGGAATCCGCCTGCGGCCGGTCCTTCAGGAGGACAAAGGCACCGGCCACATCACCAACGCCGGTGGCCAGGCGGGTGAGAAGGAGGTCTGGGGCAAGCCCTCCAACTGGTGCGATTATTCCGGCGAAATCGGCGGGGAGAAGGTGGGAATTGCCATTCTCGATAACCCGGCCAACCCGCGCCACCCGGTGCGCTGGCACGTGCGCGCCTACGGACTGTTTGCCGCCAACCCGTTCGGCGTCTCGACGTTCACCAACGACAAGTCGCAAGACGGCTCGACGACCCTGGAACCGGGGCAGAGCCTGCGCTACCGCTACCGCGTGATCATTCACCCGGGTGACGCGGCAAGCGCGGGCATCGCCAAGCTTTGGGACCAGTACACGGCCGTAAAGTACAGCGCCCGGAAGTAGTCACTCGCCCAAGTCCGGAAAGAGAGCGCGGTCCAGGATACGGCGCGTCAGTTCTTCCATGCTCAGGTACTGATCGTGCTCGCGGTCCCGGTAGAACAACTTGTCACCGGGGAGCATGCCCATTTCGATGATCAGGGGTTCGCCCCCGCGCTCGATCTGGAAACCCGGCACCGTAGGGTTAGCGGAGATTTCGACCTTGTTGCGCTGCTGCCATTTGCCCTCCTCTTGCTCGCGGATGGCAATGCGGATCTTGGTTCCCTCGAGGCGCATGTCCGCCGACTCCGCTCCGAACGAGGCAGTGAAGCTCTCGATGCACTCAGTAAGGGCGCTATGAATCTCCTCCAACCCGCGCGGCAGCCGATCCAGAATCTGGGCCTCCCTTTGACGGCGCTCCTGCTCCTCCGAAATCCTCATTTCAAGCCAGTGGAAACTCATAGTGTCTATCCCATAGTACCAGTACCAACGGCGGTTCGCCCTAATCCCAAACCAGTTGATCCAGCACATGCATCTCTCCAGTCGATAGCCTTGGGGACGTCTGTCCTTTTGCGCATCGCTTGAACATGGTAGCCCTGCAAACCGCTGCCGTCCCAACTATCGTTCGCTTAAGTCGATCGTCTATGGGAGTATAATGACCAGTGTTCATGACCCGGCACAGTACCTGGGACAGACCACGGCACGTGCGTTCCGCATCGTTTTTCGTGGTCTGTCACCTTTCCCCGCAGAGCCCAGGAGTTGAGACAAGATGGCCTGGCACCGCTTGATTCGCCGGAAGTATTGGGATGAGGAACGCACGCGCGAAATCGAGGAGTATCTCGAAATCGAAACTGCGGAGAATGTGGGACGTGGCATGCCCGTGGAAGAGGCTCGCCATGCCGCGCGCCGGAAACTGGGGAATCCCACTTAATTCGAGAGGAGATCTACCGGATGAACAGCATCGGATTCTTCGAAACACTCTGGCAGGATCTGCGGTACGCATTCCGTGTGTTGCGGAAGAGCCCCGGATTCACGCTGGTGGCGGTGGTGTCGCTGGCGCTGGGAATCGGCGCCAACACCGCCGTATTCAGCCTGGTCCACGCCGTGTTACTGCGTCCGCTTCCTTATCCGGAACCCGGCCAGCTCGTGCTCGTCACCCCTCCCGGCGCCCCGGGTGATGTCAATATTCCCGAGTTTGAGTTCTGGAAGCAGTCGAGTGCTGTCTTTGTCTCCGTGGCCGGTCTTCAGGGCGTATCGGATGGGACCTTGGTCTCAGCTCCGGACCGGAATGGATCAAGGCCATGACGGTGACCGCCGGTCTCTTCCGTACTTTGGGCGTTCCCCCGGCTCTGGGCCGCGATTTCAGGGCGGAAGAAACTCGTGCCGGAGGCCCGCGGGCGATGGTTCTCAGCGACCGCCTCTGGCGGCGCAGTTTCGGCGCCGATCCGGCTGTGTTGGGCCGCACCGTGAAGCTCGACGATGCCAGCTTTACGGTTGTCGGTGTGCTTCCTCGCGGTTTCTGGCTCCCGCAAGCCACCGACGCCTTCGTGCCCCTGCGCCCTAGTGGAAGCGTGGGCGACAAGGGAAGGAACACGGAAATGATCGGCCGTCTCAAGACCGGCGTCAGTCTTCGGCAGGCACGGGCTGAAATGGCAACGGTATCGGAGAATTTCCGGCGCTCTTCGGCCGGCGCTGCCGAGGGCGAATACCGCGGCCTGACGGTGATTCCGTATCTTCAATCGCTGGTTGGGGACGCCCGAATCAATCTGCTGTTACTGTTCGGCGCCGTTGTCTTGCTGCTTCTGATTGCCTGCTCGAACCTGGCGAGCCTCCTTCTCGCGCGTCTCTCGGCTCGCCAGAAGGAGATTGCTGTGCGACTGGCCGTGGGAAGCAGCCGCGGGCGTCTTCTCCGGCAGTTCTTCACGGAGAACATGCTGCTGGGAATGGCAGGGGGCCTCGCCGGGCTGGTGGCCGCGTACTGGTTACTGGACGGATTCGTGGCTCTGATTCCATTCAAGCTGCCTGCTTCCGCCCCGATCCGTTTGGATCTGCCAGTCCTGGTGTTCACGCTCGCGATCGCCCTCGGCACGGCGCTGCTGTTCGGC
>JAIQFL010000105.1 GCA_020073365.1 Terriglobia bacterium
CTATCCACGAAGGTGGTGGGCCGGTCCTGTCCGTTCCATCGGACCACCGTGCGGCCCACGAAGCCCGAGCCCGTCACCGCGAGCGTGAAGGCGGCGTCACCCGCGTTGGCCGAAGCGGGCGCGATGGAACCGATGGCCGGCTGCAGCGAAGCGGCGGCCAGCGGAACCAGAATGTCCCAGACGCTGCGGCCGTGCGTGGCGGCGCGCAGCACGCGTGCACGGCGCTGCAGCACCAGCGAATTCACCACCACTTTCGGCAGGCCGTTTCCGAGACTCGACCAGGTTGCCCCGCCATTGGTGGTCACCATCACCCCCGCGTCGGTGGCAATGTACAGCGTCTGCGGAATGTCGGGGTCCACTACCACGTCGTTCAACGGAATGTTCGGGAGGTTGCCGTTGATGTCGGTCCAGGTCGCGCCGCTGTTGCCCGTCTTGAAGATGTGGCCTTGTTGATCGGCCCCTCCGCTGAAACCGGAAAACGTGACATAAGCCGTGGCGGGGTCGAGCGGATCCACCGCGATGTGCGTCACCGAGCGCAACGGCAGTCCCGCGCTGCGGTCGGTCCAAACCGCCGCGGCTCCGTCCCCGGCGTCGCTGGTTACCTGGACCTTGCTGTTGGTTGTCCCGATATATATGGTGTTCGAATCCGATGGCGCCACCGCTATGGCCTTGAGCGTTCCCTTTTTTCCGCCCGTTAGATCCGGCGACACTGGATACCACCTGCCGGCGCTATCCTGGCTCTGCCAGAGCCGGTAGGTGCCGAAATACAGAGTTTGGGGATTCGAGCCATCCAGCGCGATCGGCGAGATGAAATTGGAGATGTCCGTTTGATCAATGCCGTACGACGCGCTGACCCAAGTGGAGCTACTGGTCAGGCTCAGCGATCGCAGGAACGAGATATTCTGGCAGGCTGAATAAGCCAGCGCGGGAAACGCGGGGTCCACCGCGGTGAACCCGCCATCCCCGCACGCCACGCCCTGCCAGCTCAGCTCGCCATCGTAGCGCTGGGTTCCGTTGTCCTGCGTTCCGGCCACCGCGATTTGCGGATTCGAGGGGTCGATCGACATCCCCGGATAGAATTGCGTGATGGCCAGGGTATTGTTGAGACTGGTCCAATTCACCGTGGTCGCCGAGACGTCCGTGGTGCTATACACACCGCCATCGTTGGCGATATATAACTTGGTCCCATCGGGCGTGAACGCCAAGAAGTGGTAGTCTACGTGGATGGCCACGCCGTTCGGCCCAACTGTGGGTAATGTCACCCAGGTGAGCCCTCCATCCATGCTGCGATAAATCTGCAGCGCGCCGGACCACACGATGTTTGAGTTCGTCGGATGCACGCGGATAGTGTTGTCATACCAAAGTTGGGGGCCCCACACTTGTGGGTTCGAAATGGGCAACTTGCTCCAGGTGCTTCCGCCGTCGATGGTCTTGTAGATGCCCAGAAGGACGTTGCCGGTGGTGTTCTGGATCTGCACATAGATCGTGGCCGGATCGGAGGGCGCCATGGCGATCTCGATGCGCCCCACATTGTCGGTTGGCAGGGCGCCCGATCCCGTTCCGCCGGCGGTCTTCCAAGTGAGCCCGCCATCGGTCGAATGATAGACGCCGTTCTTGGTATTGACGTTGGGGCTGCCCAGCGAGGCGTAAACACTCGACCCATTGGTGGGGTCGAATACCACGGAGATTCCGGCGGCGCCGGACATGGTTTGTGTCCAGGTTGCCCCCGCGTTGGCCGACCTCCACACGCCGGCTTGGGACGTGCACAGCAGGACCTGGCTGTTCCCCGGTTGAATCGCCAGCGCTCCGATCCTGTCCCGGAGAAACGGCCCGACAATGTTGGTCCAGGTGGCGCCTCCGTCGGTGGACTTCAGGATTCCGGCGCCGTAGTAGCTATCTCCCGAGAAGTTTTCCTCGCCGGTGCCCACATATACCGTGTCGGGATTGTTCGGATCGAGCACAATGGCGCCGTTGGCGAGCGACGCCTGTGCATCTGTCAGGGGGGTCCAGTTCACCCCACCATCGGTGGTTTTCCACACGCCGCCCTCGGCGGCCCCGATGTAAACCACGTTGTTATCGCGCGGATCGATGGCGATCGCATTTACGCGGCCGGAAGTGACACTCGGGGACCCGGCATCGGTCGGCTTAGGACCGATCAGCGCCCAGTTCACGGAATCCATGGTCACCGCCGGGATGCTGCCTTCGGGCGAGGCGGCGCGCAGGGCCTGGTGCTGCAGGCGCATGGACGCATCGATCTGCTGGATTCTGCGGATCGCGTCCACGCGTGCTCCGGGCGGAATGGACCCCCGCGGGTAGGCCCGCTGGCTGTAGAACCACTCCTGGCGCTCGGCCTGCTTATCGTCTTCCTCTTTTTGCGGCCCTTGTTGCGCCGTCAGGAGCGGCGCCACCAGCGTGAGGAGGATGGCCTGGCGAATCGAAAACATCAGTCGTACTTCTCCTTCATCTCATTAGCGCAATCGGGTCGGAAAAAGGGCCACTTGACCCCTCTTCGTCATCTTGTGTAGTGTAACCCAGGAAGCGCTTGCGCGAGTCTATTCTTAATTAAGAACCGTGCCTCAGGGAAAAACAGGAATCCGCCGCTGGATGATACGGGCCCTAACCGTCTTCATCCTGTCTGCCGCCACCACTTTTTCGGCCGATCCACCGATCGTCCCCTTAGGGGTCTGCGAGGTGCTTCGCGACCTCCCGGCTCAGGAAGGCAAGAGCGTGGCAGTGATCGGCCGCTACTCATTCCGCGGAAACGGCCGCTGGGTCGGCGAGCAGACGTGCGACCCGCCCGTCACAGTCCCGCCTCAACTTTGGCTGCTGGAGGATTCCAAGGACGGCCCCAAGCCTCCTGGCGATTTCGAGCTCGACGCCATTGCGCTTCACCGGAAACTCACCGAGATCGAACGCCACACGTCCCTGGGCAAGTTTCGGTTTGGGACTCCGGACTACGACCGCTGGGCGGTGATCTACGGCCGCGTGGAAGCCCGCAAAGGCGCGGATACCAAGAAAGCGGCCGCGAACCTGGTGTTTCGGGGAGACGGCGTCATCGTGGTCCTCACGCCGCAGTAGGTCTTCATCCCGGCCTGCCCCCGGCCTTGGCCCACAGCTTTTCCAACTCTCCCAGCGCCTCTTCCAGCCGTTGCGGCTTCTTCAGCACCCCCGCGAACAGGTCCCCCTTCTCCCGAAACCTTCCGAGCGCGTTGGTAATATTGAACTGGCTGGGATGCAATCCGCGCTTCACCTCGCTCCACTCCAGCGGGGTGGCCACCGGCGCTCCGGGGTACGCCCGCAGTACATACGGGGCCGCGATGGTTTTGGACTTCGCCACCTGCAGGTAGTCGAAGTACACCCGATTCCTCTGCCGCTTTGAGACCGACCGCGGGGTGGTGAACATCTCGGGCTTCTCATGAATCACCAGCCGCGCGATCAGTTCAGCAAAGATGCGCGCCTCCTCATAGGTGTAGACCGCCTCCAGCGGCACGTAGACGTGCAACCCGTCGCCACCCGTCGTCTTGGGGTACCCCGCCAGGCCAATCCGGTCGAGCACGCGCTTCACCATCAGGGCCGCATCCACGATCAGGTCGAACGGGCACTCCTGCGGGTCCAAGTCGAGCAGCACGAAGTCCGGATAGTCCAGTTCCGGCGACCGGCTCATCCACGGGTTGTGGTCGATACAGCCCAGATTCACCAGGTACAGCAGGCTGGCGCGATCTTCCGCGAACACGTAGCGGATGGGCTTCTGTGTGTGGTCCGAATCGATCGACTCGGTGCGCAGCCACGAAGGATAGCTGTCCGGCGTGTCCTTCTGAAAAAAGAACTCCTCCTTGATGCCATTGGGGTACCGCTTCAAGGAAAGGGGCCGATCCTTCAAGTGGGGCAGGATGAGCCCGGCCACACCGTCGTAATAGTTCAGGACGTCGCGCTTGGTGTAGCCTTCGTCGGGATAGTACACCTTCTTCAAATTGGTGAACTTGAGGGTGTGGCCGTCAATGGCAAGAGTTGCTTCCCTGGCGTCCGGCAGCAGGGGACGGGCATGCACCTCCGCTACCTCCGTATCTTTCTTCTCCTTCTTCTCCGCGCTGATCTCCGCGCCTCCGCGCCTCCGCGGTGAGTCCGCATCCCCAACCGTCAGAGGCGCCACCTCTTCACGCACCACCTGGCCCGCACCCACATCGGTCCGCAGCCCCAGGAAAACCGGCGCTCGCAGGCGGTGATCCTGTGTCCAGTTGGCGTACTTCACCTGGCAGACCAGTTCGGGCCGCAGCCAGGTGATCCCGCGGTCGGGCTTCGGGCGCTCCGCGAACGGGCACGTGTCCGTGATCAACGGCTTGAGGCGCGCGTGGAGATCGGCGAGCAGCTTGTGGTCGAAGCCCGTGCCGACGTTCCCCACCCACAGTAATTTGGCCTCGTCATACAGCCCCAGCACCAGGGCACCAAAATAATCGCGATCGCCCTGCGGCTCGGTGAATCCGCCGATCACAAACTCCTGCTCGCCCACGATCTTGATCTTCAACCACTCGCGGCTGCGCTTGGATTCGTAGCCGCTGGACGCGTGCTTGGCGATGATGCCTTCGAGCCCCGTCTCTCGCGCCGCTTCCAGCAGTTCCGCGCCCGCCCCCGCAAACGCCTCGGAGATGCGCAGCACCGCGCCCGGCGTGACGACCGCCGCCAACAGCTCCCGCCGTGTCCCCAGGTTCACGTTGCGCAGATCGTAGCCGTCCAGGTAGAGCAGGTCGAAGGCGAAATACACTACCGGCGTCGATCGCACCAGGTGCGCGATGGTGTTGGGGTCGGCGTTCGCGATCCGCGGCTGGATCAGGTGGAACCGCGAGACCCCCTTCTCGTCGAGCACCGCGATTTCGCCATCCAGCACCGCCTGTGCGGCCGCAAGCTGGTGAGGGATCACCGCCAGCTCGGGGTATTGCCGCTCGCAACGTAGCCCGCTACGGGATTGCAGCCGAACCTCTTCCCGGTCCACGAAGGCAATGGCGCGCACGCCATCCCACTTGACTTCGAAGAGCCAGTCCTCACCGCGTGGCGGCTTGTCCACCAGCGTCGCCATCATCGGCTCGATGGCCGCCGGCATTTCCGCCTGCCGGGCGCCCTTCAGTCGGGGCGCCCACTGGGTCAGGTCGACGTTCTTTTTTTTTTAGCCTGCGCGGCCTCGATGGGTTGGGCGGTGGCGCTCGCGGTAGCGGCGGACTTACTCGCTCGTTTCGCGGGACGGCTGCTGTCCCACACGCGGTCCGCTGCGCCCGCCGTTTCACTCTTGGTCTCGCGCGCCGGCAGGTTGCGCGCGATCTCTTCCTGGGTGCGCCCCGAAAGCACGCTGTAGGCATGGCTCTCCACGTCCCACCCAGGAACGGCGTATGCGTCGCGCTTCTTGATGAGGAGCCACTCGTTGCCCTTACCGCGGCCTTTCATCAGGACCAGCGCGAACTCGCCCTTCAGCTTTTCGCCATCGAGGCGGAACTTCAGGTCGCCGCGCGCCATTTGCTCCAGTCCGCTTGCGTCGCCCAGCAATTCGAAAGTGCCGCGGTCCCACAGCATCACGCTGCCCGCGCCGTAATTGCCGGCCGGGATGGTGCCCTCGAAACTGCCGTACTCCACGGGGTGATCCTCCACGTGTGCCGCGAAATGCTTCAACCCCGGATCGAGCGTGGGCCCTTTGGGCACCGCCCAGGATTTCAGTACCCCATCGATCTCCAGCCGAAAGTCGTAATGTAGCCGCGTGGCATCGTGGCGCTGCACGCAAAAATAGTTGCCACCGCCCGGGCTTTTTGCCGGGCCCGGAGGAGGTTCCGGAGTCTTCTCGAACCGGCGTTTGGAGACGTACTCTTCGAGGGGCATAACTCCCTTTACATCCTTCCATTTACATCTTATCCGGCTTTGTAGTATCTTGAAAGCCATAACTATTTCGGAGGACGACACATGGCATCGAGCGTCTGGAAAGGACATCTTACATTCGGCTTGGTTTCGTTTCCCATTCGCCTCTTTAGCGCCGCGCGAAGCGAGACCATCAGCTTCAACCTGCTGCACAAGAGCGACCACTCCCGCATCAAGCAGACGATCTACTGTCAGGCTGAGGACAAACCGATCCCCCGTAGCGAGCTCGTCAAAGGCTACGAGTACGAGAAGGATCACTACGTGGAGATAGATGACGAGGACATCAGGAAGGTGGCGCCCAAGACCGCCAAGGTGATGGAGATCCTGGAATTCGTCAGTGCCGAGCAGGTGGATCCGATCTACCTGGAAAGCTCCTATTACGTGGCTCCCGATGAAGGAGGCGAGAAACCCTACGCCCTGTTGTTCCAGGCCCTGCGCGAATCCAAGTACTACGCCTTGGCCAAGGTGGCGATGCACAATCGCGAGCACATCATTGTCCTGCGCCCGGGCGCCAAAGGCATCCTGTCCCACACCATGTACTACCAGGACGAGATCCGGCAAGTGGAGGAGTTCCGTACCGACACCAGCCTGGTGAAGGAGAAGGAGCTCGCCATGGCCAAGATGCTGATCTCTTCGCTCGAAGCCGATTTCGAGCCGCAGAAATATCACGACCAATATCGCGACAACCTGCAGAAGATGATCGAGACCAAGATCGAAGGCAAGAAGGTGGTAGAGGCCCCGGCAGAGCACATCGCCCCAGTGATCGATATCATGGAGGCGCTCAAGAGGAGCCTCGCCGAAAAGCGCAAGCCCGCGCAAGCCGCTACCGCTGTGGCTTCCGGCGACCAGGAAGAAGCCCCGCTGGAGATGGAAGAATCGCCCAAGAAGCGCGTCCGCAAGAGCAAAGTAGGATAGCTGTTTGCGGCCTTTGCTGAGAGACTCACGACTCCCGCCTGCGGTACAATCGCCTTATGGACGTCGAGAAGACGATGGAGTTCCTGCTGGAACAACAGGCTAGGTTTGACGCGCGGCTGGAAGCGCATCAAGCGCAGCTTGCAGCACAGCAGGCGGAAAGCGATAGGCGTTTTACTCGTATTGAGCGGTTTATAGAGCGGGGCGCTCGTATGCTGGCCAGTGAGCGGGGCGCTCGCTTGGAGATCGACCGGAAGATCTCGGCTCTGGTGGAAGCCCAGCAGGATACCGAAGAGCATATTGTGCAGTTGACGGAGTCACAGCAGAGGTTGACGGAGTCGCAACGGCAACTTGCAGACGCTCAGCGGCAGACTGAGACGAGCCTGAAAGCCTTTATCGATTCGCTCCGCAAGTCCGGAAACGGACAGTAGTTCCTACCGCCTGGGGTCCTCGGCCGGGCCACCACGGAGTGAGACGGCAACAATTACTTATATTCCCGCGTCAGGCTGCGAGGGCGGAACAGCCACACCGCCAATAGCACAAGCACCAGCGCGGAATCCACGCCATATGCCAGCGCCGTGAGGTGGTCCGTCCACAAGGTCTTCTCGATCGAGGACTGGGTCATCGAGAGAAACCGGCTTTCCGAGAGCAGTTCAGTCGATGGGAGCACCGCGTACAGCGGCGCCCGCAGCCACGCCGGCAGGTAAGATTACGAGGTCACGCCTGGAACGACCATACCCGTCAACACCGAGATCACCACCACGATTCCAAATGCCACAATCGGGTGCATCACGGTGACCAGGAACATCGCCATCGCGCTGTAGATGGCATACCGCACCATGGGGTACACAATCAGGATCCACACGGATGCCTGAATTCTCTCCCCTCCGATCCAGCCGAAAAGGTAACTGGTTGCCACCAGGAAGAGAATATAGACGCCCATGAGCATCTGCACGCCCAGATACTTGCCCAGCAGAAACTCCCAGCGCCGCACCGTCCGGGCCATCACCGCCAGAATCGTCCCCGACCGCACCTCGCTCGCCACCGCATCGGCCGCCGCCCACGCCGCCAGCAGGCTGCCGAAACCGCTGCCCCCGGAAGCGAGCCCAGCGCCTACTGATTCGTCATTCCCGGCGTCGTGGCATACAGTTTGCTTCCGTCGCTGACGAATGTCTGCGCCGAACACTTCCCCGGCAGGGCGCCCACCTGCATCCCGCCCAGCACATTCGATGGCCAGGTGAACAAGTGCCCGCCCACCGAATCCTGGCAGACCAGGAACGACACCATCTGGCCATCTCCCGGATTGGAGATGATGGCCCCCGTGACATCGCCTGTCAAGGTGACGCTCTGGGTCGGCGCCGCGGAAAGATCGAACACGGGCGCCGGCGAAAACGAAACGTCCACGCGATTCGAGCCGGACGGGTCGCTGGCAAGCGCGGAATTCAGGCCGGCCTGGAGCGACGAAACATCCACCGCCTCCAGATCCGCGCCCCTGACGCGCTTGAGTTGCGCCAGGATCTGGTCGTTCCAGCGGGGGTCCGGAGCGCCGGTAATGAACCAGGCGGACCCATTGTCGGACAGCATCATTCCATAGGTCTGGAGTGCCTTGAGAATCACTTGTACCATCGGGTCGAATCCGGAGATGTCATAGCTCGCCTTGAGCCGGAAACGCTGTCCCATCGGCGGATAGGCGTCGCCGTCCAGGTGCGACGCATAGTGCCGCGCGGGCCAAATGTACGTGTTGCGGGTCTTGGGCACGGTCAGGCGAATCGCGTGCCGGATCTGGCCGGACGCTACTTCGTCGTACCTCACCAGGCCGGGCAAGATCGGAAGGCCCGCGGCGTCCGCCGAGGTCCAGCCATCGGGCCGCAGGAAGTTCTGCCGGAGATCATAAACCGCCCCGGTACCGCCAATCCAGCTCCCGTCACTTTGCGGCTGCGCCGCGAACACCTCATACAGCTTACATTCGCCCTGGCTCAGCACGATGACGTGCGCGTCCGAACCGGGTTCGATGGCAGCGCCCGGAGGGATCGGGTAAGGTCCCGGATCCGATTCGCCGTCGGTGAATCGGATGGGGACTTTGGCCTGAGTAACCGGCACGACGGTGTACGGAATAGCGCCACTGGGTCCGAAGTCGGGATGCAGCGAAACGCCGGCTCCTTCGGTTGCGATGTACGCATCCGAGTTGGGGTGAACCGGCAATTTGTCGATCGGCACATTCCAGATGTTCTTGGACGGAAATATGGGACAGCCGCCGATTTGAGGCGCCTGACCCAGGAGGGAAACAGGTATTAACAGGACCGCAAGCCATATTAAGCGGGGCATCATTCCAATTTAGCCAATGTGCAAAGGGAAAGGGATTCGCGTACCGTTATCTTTGGTACGCTTGGTGCGTTGTTCCCTGGCGCCCACCGGCGCGCTGCTCACCATGACATACGTTCCCCCAGTCCTTCTTTTCCTGATGGTCGTGCTCGCGGCCGCCGGCGTGAGACGCCGCAACTTGCGACACGGCAGGCTCATAACAGGAATGGCGCTGGCGGCCCTGTTCCTCTGGAGTTGGGAGCCGGTTACCTGGGTTCTTTCCGGCACCCTGGAATGGCGATATCCCATCAGCCGCTACCCGGCCGGGGATGCGGACGCCATCGTGGTGCTGAGCGGCAGCGTTTACCCGCATGACGCCTCTGAACCCGAAGACTTGCCGGCTCTCAACACCTACGTCCGCAGCAGCTACGCGAGCTGGCTGTACAAGAACTGGCGGGCGCTGCCGATCGTCGCTTCCGGCGGGACCGCGTGGGGAGGGGCCAACCCGGCAGTGCTGTCAGAAGTGGTGCGGCGCATCCTGGTGGAGCAAGGAGTTCCTCCCTCCATGATCTGGACCGAGTCGCGCTCGCGCTCCACCTACGAAAACGCGCTCTACTCGGCGGAGCTATTGAGCGGCAAGGGAATTCACAGAGTCGTCCTGGTAACGGAAGCCTATCACATGCTGCGCTCGGAGAAGGCCTTTCGCCATCAAGGCCTGACCGTGGTGCCGGCTCCGTGCGCCTACCGGTACGTGCAATTCGACGGGCACTGGAGACAGTTCCTGCCGAGCCTGAATGCCCTGCAAACAAACGAGCTCATTTTCCACGAGTGGCTCGGCGTCCTCTGGTATTGGGCATCGGGGAGAATTTGAGGGACGTCGAGTCCAGCAAAGGCAACACAGGCAAGAAATGCCTGTCTCACATAGCGTGGAGTATGCTGGTAGTTCCAAGGAATCGAACCATGCGCATCCTGTTGTTTCTGATCGCCACCGTGGCCTTCGCCCAACCCGCCGACCTGGTGCTGCGCAACGGAAAAATCGTCACCATGAACGCGGCCGCGCCGTCGGTCGAGGCCATCGCGGTGCGCGGCGACAGGATTTCGGCGCTCGGCAGCGACCGCGATGCCCAGCGTTGGATCGGACCGCAGACCAAGGTCATCGACCTTCATGGGATGCTGGCCATCCCCGGCTTCATCGAGGGGCACGGCCACTTCACCGGCGTCGGCGAATTTCGCATGGGGCTGGATCTGAGGGAAGCGCGCACCTGGGACGACATCGTGGCCCAGGTGGGCCGCGCCGCCCAACAGGCCAAGCCCGGCGAGTGGATCGTGGGCCGCGGCTGGCACCAGTCCAAGTGGGACCACGCCCCCGAGCCGAACGTGGAAGGCTTCCCGTTGCACGCGTCGTTGGACAAGGTTTCGCCGAACAACCCCGTGATGCTGACTCACGCCAGCGGCCACGCGGCGTTCGTCAATGGCAAGGCCATGGAAGCCGCCGGCATCACGCGCGATACCAGGAATCCGCCGGGCGGCGAGCTGTTGAAGGACAAGTCGGGCGACCCGACGGGCCTGCTCCGCGAGCGCGCGCAGCAACTGGCCGGCAGCGCGCATACCGCGTGGGAATCGAAGCGCACACCCGAAGAACGCGCGGCCCAACGGCGGCGCGCCTTCGATCTGGCGATTGACGAGTCGCTCTCCAAGGGGATCACCACATTCGAAGATGCTGGCTCGCCACTGTCCACGGTGGACGCGTTGAAGCGCATGGCCGAGAACCACGAACTGCGCATGCGCATCTGGATGATGCTCCGGACCTCCAACGAGGAACTGGCTGCCAAACTGGATCAGTATCGCATCCTGGGCGCCGGCGGCAATTTCTTCACCGTGCGCGCCATCAAACGCCAGATCGACGGCGCGCTAGGCTCGCGCGGCGCCTGGCTGCTGGAACCGTACACCGACAAACCCGACAGCAGCGGTCTGAACACGGAGGACCCTGCGGATATCCGCAAGACCGCGGAACTGGCCATCCAGCACGGATTTCAACTCTGCGTACACGCCATCGGCGACCGCGCGAATCGCGAGACGCTGGATATTTTCGAGCAGGCTTTCCGCGCGCATCCCGACAAGAACGATCTGCGGTGGCGCATCGAGCACGCGCAGCACCTGAGCGCGGCCGACATTCCGCGCTTCGGGCAGCTTGGCGTGATTGCCGCCATGCAGGGCGTCCACTGCACTTCCGACGCGCCGTACGTGCTTTTGCGGCTCGGCCCGAAGCGCGCCGAAGAGGGCGCCTATGTGTGGCAGAAGCTCATGAAATCCGGCGCGATCGTCGGAAACGGGACCGACGCGCCGGTGGAAGACGTGAGCCCGCTGGCTTCCTTCTATGCCTCCGTGAGCCGCAAGCTGAAAGACGGATCGGTGTTCTACCGGGACCAGCGCATGACCCGCGAAGAGGCGCTGCGCTCCTACACTTACAACAATGCCTACGCCGCGTTCGAGGAGAGAGTGAAAGGCTCGCTGGAGCCCGGCAAGCTGGCCGACATCACCGTGCTCTCACGCGACATCATGACCATTCCCGAAGACCAGATCCTGTCGACCGACGTGGTGTACACCATTGTGGGCGGAAAAGTGGCGTACGAGAACCGCACCCGCGCGCGGCCTTAAGCCTGGATCCCACGATTCCGCAGCCGGCCGGATGACGCCTGGCCAATTCAGAGTTTCCCATCCCACTTCACGGGTTGCTCGCGATACCCGCCTCCTGATATCCTTTGTATTAACGATCCCTCACAAAAACAGGAGAATCAATGGCAGTCAAAGTTGGTATCAATGGCTTCGGCCGCATCGGCCGGAATGTTGTCCGGGCGGGGCTGCACCGGGATGATGTCGAGTTCGTGGCGGTAAACGATATTACCGACACGAAGACGCTGGCGCACCTGCTGAAGTACGATTCCGTGCTTGGAATGCTGCACGAAGAGATCAGCTCGGGTGCCGATTCCATTACGGTCGCCGGCAAGAAGATCAAGGTGTTTGCCACTAAGGACCCCGCGCAGCTCGACTGGAGTTCCGTGGGCGCGGAGATCGTCATCGAATCCACCGGCCTATTCACGGATGCAAAGGAGGCCTGCAAACACCTCCGCGGCTCGGTGAAGAAAGTGATCATCTCGGCGCCGGCCAAGAACGAGGATGTCACCATCGTGTTGGGTGTGAACGACGATATGTACGATCCCGCCCGGCACAACGTGATTTCCAATGCGTCGTGCACCACCAACTGCCTGGCCCCGGTGGTGAAGGTCATCCACGACAAGTTCGGTATCGAGAAGGGATCAATGACCACGATCCACAGCTACACCAACGACCAGAAAATCCTGGACTTCCCGCACAAGGATTTGCGCCGCGCCCGCGCCGGCGCGCTCAATATGATCCCCACCACCACCGGCGCGGCCAAGGCGATCGGCTTGGTGATGCCGCAGTTGAAGGGCAAGCTGGATGGCTACTCCATGCGCGTGCCTACTCCGGACGTGTCGGTGGTGGACTTGGTGGCGATACTTGCCAAACCGGCGACCACGGCGGAAGTGAATGCCGCCCTGAAGGCCGCCGCCGACGGCGAGCTCAAGGGCATCCTGGCCTACACCGAGGATCCGGTGGTATCCACCGACATGCTGCACAACCCCAACAGTTCGATCGTGGACTCGCTGCTCACCAAGGTGTTGGATGGCAACCTGTTGAAAGTGGTCGCCTGGTACGACAACGAGTGGGGATATTCCTGCCGTGTGGTCGACCTGATCGCATTCCTGGTGAAGAAAGGCCTGTAGTAGAAACCGGATCGGATCGAGTGACGGGGATTGCGCCCCGATCTGTTGCTCGCGGTTCAGTCGGAATCCAGAAACCCGCGTTCCCAAGTCCTCCCTACCCCGGCGCGGACCACCGTTTCTCTGTCGGAATCTAACTAAGACTGTCTTCAGTATTTTGGAATGAAGATTTTAGAAAATTCAATCGTGCATTCGGACCCGTTTAGCAGTATAATCAGCTAGCTTAATCTGCATTGTTTCGTGCAGGTTACCAACGCTTTGGATATCGGGAGCAGAAAAAAGCAGACCATGTCTCGTCAATGTTCGATTCTGCTTTTGGGTGTGACGGGAGGTCTCAGCGCCGGTCTGGCCTATTCTCAGGCCGTCACTGCGACGCTGCTTGGCACCATTACGGATGCCTCGGCCGCCGTCGTTAGAAACGCCAAGGTGACTATCACCGAGGAAACAACGGGGACCATCCGGAGCGCGCAAACTAATGAAAGTGGGCACTTTACCTTCCCGGACCTGCCGCCCGGCCGCTATGCCGCGCCGGATACTGCGGTCGTCACGAATTTGCCCCTGGGTACGAAGCGCAGTTTACAGCCGCTTTTGAACCTGGTTCCCGGAACCACGCCTGCCCAATACCAGCATTCCCTGTTCTTCAACGCCGCCAGCTCGCTGCAGACCGAAGTCAACGGCCAGGAGCGGCAAAGCAATAGCTACCAGATCGAAGGCATCGACGACAACGCGCGCACGGGATTGTTACAGATCCTGCTTCCGCCGGCCGAAGCCATCCAAAAAGGGGGTAAACCATGAAACTACGAAGTTTCGCCGGCGCTAGGTTCGCGCCGTCACAGTTACGCTTGCTTGGCATTCTTCTTTTGTTGGCGGCCGCGACTGCCGTAGCGGGTTGGTCGCAGGTCGTCAGCGCAACCTTGCTCGGCACCGTCACCGATGCTTCCGGCGCGGTTGTACCGAATGCCAAAATAACCATCACGGAAACACAAACCGGCGTCATCCACACGGACCAGACGAACGGAAGCGGGAACTATAACGTTCCCAACCTGCCGCCCGGAATCTATTCGGTCTCGGTGGAATCAGCCGGATTTAAAAAGGAAACGCGGCGAAACATCACGCTGCTGGTGGACACGCACACCCGCGTGGACGTCCAGTTGCAACCGGGCGCCATTACCGAGACTGTCGAAGTCACCGGCGCGCCGCCGATCTTGCAGACCGACAGCGCCGCGACAGGCCAGAAGATCGACGCGGCGACACTCGCCAACGTTCCGCTGATCAGCTCGAACCGCAACTTCCAAAGCCTTTTGAACCTCGTGCCGGGAGTTGCGCCGGTGACCGAGCAGCACTCGCAATTCTTCAACGCGTCCAGCTCGCTGCAAACGGAAGTCAACGGCCAGGCGCGGCAGGAAAACAACTTCATGATCGAGGGCACCGACGATAATGAGCGGACCGGTCTGCTCCAGATCTATATTCCCCCGATTGAAGCCATCCAGACCGTGGACGTTTCCTTGACTAACCATGACCCGGAGATGGGGCGGGCCGCCGGCGCGGTGGTGAACGTGGTGCTGAAATCGGGTACCAACAACTGGCACGGCGCGGGCTACGAATTCCTACAGAATAGCGACTTCAACGCGCGCTCGTTCTTCAACCCCTCGGTGGGACACCTGGCGTATAACTATGTGGGCGGAAACATCGGCGGTCCGATCCGCAAGAACAAGCTGTTCCTGTTCTCCGATTACCTGCGCGTGATGGATCATGAAGGCAACACCAACCTGGTGACGATCCCGCCGAACCCGTGGCGGACGGGCGACCTGAGTGCGGCCACCACGACGCCAATTTACGATCCGGCCACGGGGAATCCCTTGGACGGCACGGGCCGCACACCCTTCCCCGGCAATATGATTCCGGCCGCCCGCATCAACGCGATCTCGGCGAAAATTCTGGCACTGCTGCCGCCGACCAACGAATCGATCAACGTCGCCAGCCCAAGCAACAACTATTTCGGGGTGCTGCCGTATCAGAAGACCACCGATTCGTTCGACGTGAAACTGGACTACAATATCAGCGACAAGGACCGCTTGAGCGGCCGCTTCAGCTACTCGCGACCGGTGGTGTTCCAAGCTCCGTTGTTCGGGATGGCCGGCGGCCCTGGACCGGGCGGTGCCTTCATGGGAACGGGGACGCAGAAGACCTATGTCGCCGGTGTCAATTATGACCGGGTCATCTCGCCAACCTTGGTAGCAGAACTCCGGCTGGCGGTGTCGCACTATCACAATGAAGCGCAGCCCTCCGATTACGGCTCGAACGATGCGACGGCCCTGGGAATTCCGGGAGTGAACATCAGCCAGTTCACCAGCGGCATCGTGGGAATCCAGATTAATGACGGCTTCTCCAACCCCGTCGTGGGCTATTCGGCCAGCCTGCCGTGGATCCGCGCCGAAGCCAACGTCGACGTGGTAAACACGTGGACGAAAACCAAAGGCAACCACACCTTCAAGTGGGGAGTCGACCTCAAGCGCATCCGCGACGACTTGCTGCAGGACCAGACCTACAGCCCGCGCGGGATCTACTATTTCGGCAACCAGCAGACCGCGCTGTGCACGCCGGTGAATACCGGGTCGAACGGCCTGGCGACCAGTTGCAACTCCTCCAAGCTGGGAATCGCCAACGACATGGCCAGTTTCCTGTTGGATGTGCCGTATCAGCTCGGGCGCGACATCAACACGTACTTCCCGGCCTACCGGCAATGGGAGTTCTTTGCCTTCGGCGGCGACAAGTGGCAGGTGTCCCCAAAGCTGACGGTAGACCTGGGGCTTCGCTGGGAGTTCTATCCGCCAGCAACGCCGCAGTTCCCCGGTGGCTTCTCCAACTATGACCCCACCAATAATACCCTCGTGCAGGCGGGCATCGGCGGCAATCCCTCGAACCTCGGCATGAAGACGCGCTACCATTACTTCGCGCCCAGGGTTGGGTTGGCCTACCGTCTCACGGACAAAACCGTAATCCGTGCGGGATTCGGTATGAGCTACACGCCGTTCCCGGATAACACATACGCGTACAACTACCCCGTGCGCGCCAACAACTTCTATAACAACGTGGGTAACGGCTATGCCGTGGCGTTGCTCCCCAACGGGCAGCCGGCGACCTTCCAACAGGGCTTCCCGCTTCCGGTGCCGGTGCCGATTCCGTCTAACGGCATCATTCCGGCTACCGGTACTCTCTTGAATGGGAGCTACGACGTGATCAACCTCAATTTCAAGAATCCCTACACGGAAAGCTGGAATCTGGCGGTGCAACGGTCGCTGCCGGGGCATTGGACGTTAGACGTGGCTTACGTTGGGCTGCACGGGGTGGACACGGTCTCGACGTGGAACCTGAACGCGCCCACCAGCGTGCTGGGTGGGGGCACCGCCAGCCAGCCGCTGAACATCCTGTTCGGCAAAACGGCGGGCGCCACCCTGCGCTGGGTCGGCTGGTCTTCCAGCTACAACTCCCTGCAGGTGAAAGCGGACCGCCGCTTCAGCGATCTGACGGTGACCACAGCCTTTACCTGGGGCAAGGGAATGGCCTACCAGCAAGGCGACGACGGCGGCTTGATGTGGCAGATCGGCGTGCGGCGCAATTACGTCCGCACGGATTGGGACCGGACCCTGAGCTACGTGCAGAGCTACGTCTACCAGTTGCCGGTAGGCACGGGCAAGAAGTTCTTGACGGGCGGGCCAGCAGCGTATGTGCTGGGGAACTGGCAGCTCGCCGGCACCCTGACACTCCTGACGGGAACGCCGCTGACGTTCGGCGCCAGCGGCAGCAGCCTGAACACGCCGGGTGAAAGCCAGACGGCGGACCAGGTGGCTCCGGTGCAAGTCCTGCACGGCATCAACGTGGGCAACCCTTGGTTCAGCCAGGCCAGCTTCATGCAGCCGACAGGAGTCCGGTTCGGCACCACCGGGCGGAACATCATGAGCGGGCCGGGGCTGTTCGCCTTGAATCTCTCGCTATTCAAGACCTTCAAGGTCGGGGAGCGCATGTCGGCCGAGTTTCGCGCCGAGACCTTCAACTTCACCAACACTCCGCAGTTCAGCAATCCGCAGACCTCGCTGACGAGCTCGACTTATGGCTACGTGACGGGGACCGTCGGCAGCGGCACGGGCGTTAACGGCACGGGCGGCGGGAGAGCGCTGCAACTGGGAATCAAGCTCGGCTTCTAAGGCGGCTGTAACTGGGCCGCTGTTAGTGTTGCCCGGCCCTCAACCGCTCCACCAGTTGGCGCAGTTGCGGGTCGGGTTTCAATCGGAGCGCCTCTTCGAACTGGGAGATCGCTTGCGGCATCCGGCCAGGTATGTTCGACAAGGCCACTCCCAGGTTATAGTGCGCATCCGCGTAGTCGGGCCGCAGGCGGAGCGCCGCTTCAAAGTGCGAAATCGCTTCCGGCAACCGGCCCGCAATATTTGACAGAGCAACTCCCAGGTTACTGTGCGCCGCGGGGTAGTCCGGGTTGATCCTCAGCGCGGCCTCAAACTGGGCGATGGCATCCTGCGCCCGGCCGTCGATTTTCGAGAGCGCGACTCCGAAATTGTAGTGCGTCTCCGCCGAATTGGGATCGATCCGCAGCGCCGCTTCGTACTCGGAAATCGCCTCGGGGACGCGCGCGGGAATCTCCACTAGGGCGCTTCCGAGGTTCTGGTGGGCTTCCCCATAGTCTGGTTTGAGCCGCAGCGCAGCCTCGTACTCGGCGATCGCGTCCGGTAAGCGGTCGGGAGTCTGCGCCAGGGCGCTTCCCAGATCGTTGTGCGCCTCCGCGGAATTGGGTTCCACCCGCAGGGCCGCCCGATACTCGGCGATGGCATCCGCCAGACGTCCCGGCAGGTTCGCGAGCGCGCTGCCCAGGTTGGTGTGCGCCTCCGCGTCGTCGGGTTCCAACCGCAGTGCCGCTTCGAACTGTGCGATGGCCTCAGGCAGGCGGCCAGTCTTCGCCATGGCGCTGCCCAGGTTGTTGTGCGCTTCCGGGTAATCGGGATTCAGCCGCAAGGCGGTTTCATACTCGGAAATCGCTTGCGGTAAGCGGCCAGGAATCTTGGACAGGGCATTGCCTAAGTCGTTATGTGGAATAGCGGAATCGGGTGAAATCTCTAGTGCCGCTTTAAATTCGCCGATGGCTTCCGGCAGGCGGCCCGGGATCTTCGCCAGGGCGCTGCCCAAGTCCGTGTGCGTCCGCGCGGAATTGGGTTTGATTCGTAGCGCCGCTTGGTAGTGGGAGATGGCCTCCGGCAAGCGTCCCGGGACAGTGGACAGGGCGACTCCCAGATTATGGTGCGCAACATCGTTTCCGGTTGTCACCTCCAGCGCATGTTGGAATAATGTCTCGCTGTTCTTCCAATGTTCAATCTGAGCCCAGGTGAGCGGCACGCAGGACACGCACGTCGCGGCTGCCAACGCGATCACTCCCGCCTTTCGGCGCGGCCATCGGCGCACAAGATCCGCCGCGCCCCAAGCCAGCATGATCGAGAGGCCGATCATGGGGACGTACGTGTACCGGTCCGCCCTCGCCTGCGCTCCCACCTGCACCAGCCCGATGACCGGCAGCAGAGTGCCGAGATACCAGAGCCATCCCACCGCGAGGTAGGGATATCCCCGGAGCGAACCGAGGACCAGAGCCGTGATAGCCAAAATCAGCAGACCAGCAAGCACGGGCTTCCACACAGGCAGATCCGGCGGATAGGGATAAAACACGGCCAGCCTGTCGGGCCACAATACCTTGGCGATGTAAACGATATACGAGACCAGGGCGTTCCCGGCGCGGGTTGCCAGCGGGACGTTGAGCGCCTCCACCGCGCCGGCGCTGCTTTGCACCTGGTACGTGATGACAGCGACGGCCGAGGAAAGCGTGAAGAAGGGAAGCTTTTCCCAAAGCAGCTTCTTCCAGAGAAGCTGGGCTTGGCTTAGGGGCAGGCCGCTGAACGGCGCCCGCCGGAGGGGCCAGATGTCGAGCAGGAGCAGCACGAATGGCAGGGTTACGATCATCGGCTTGGCCATCAGCCCGAGGCCGAACGGCAGGAGCACCAGCAGATAGCGGCCTGCCGTGGGACGCTCGGCATAGCGTACGTAGGCCCATAGCGCCAGAAACCAAAAAAACGCGCTGAGAACGTCTTTTCTTTCTGCAATCCAGGCGACCGATTCGACATGCAGCGGGTGGAGCTCGAACAGGAAAGCTACCCACGCGCTGGGCCAACGGGCATCGGTGGCGCGCCGCAGAAATACGAATAGCAGCACGGTGGCGAGCGCATGGAACAGTACGTTGGTAAGGTGGTGCCACCCGCTTTGGAGGCCAAAAAACTGGCAGTCCAGAATGTGCGAAAGACGCGTAACCGGAAACCAGTTAGCCGCTTCGCCCGAAGTGAACGCCCAAACGATCGCGGGCAAGGTGATGCCATGGCGCACGTGGGGGTTGGCTCCGACGTACTCCGGGTCGTCGAAATTCACAAAGTCAAACTGCCGGACCTGGGCGTACACGGCGAAGGTTGCAACCAGCAGGGCCAGGCAGATCCAAACATCCGGACGGGAGGTCCAAAGACCGGATGTCCGCGCCGGTTTCGGGACGTCCTGCCGGGTTGCGCCTGGCTTCTCCCGAGGGGCCGGTTTGGGACGGGTCTTACGCACGAGATACTGCCATCAACAGGCCACCCGGAGGGATGAGAAGGCCTGTCAACACGTATTCATGATACTAGCGGGATTCGGGTGACTTTGGAAGGCTGGCAACCGGGAAACCGGGAATGGATTCGGAACCGGCCGAAGCCCGGCACTGAAGGCCGGGCATGTCGAGGATCCCGATAGCGGGCGGTTCCGGCTGCCCTATTTTTCCAGGTCGTCGGCCAGGATGATGGCCTCGGCCAAGTCCCGCATGGGCCGCCGGAGCCGCCGGCTCTCGTTGCGCAGTTTCAGGTACGCATCCGCCTCGGTGAGATTGTATTTGTGCTGCAGAATCCCCTTGGCGCGCTCCACCAGTTTGCGCATCTCCAGCGCACGCTTCATCTCCAGGGTTTCCGACATGAGCCGCGCATTCTCGATGGCGATAGCCGCCTGGCCGGCCACCACCTTAACAAAGCCGACCTCGTCTTCGCTGAATTGCCGGACTTCCCGCGTGTAGATGTTGATCGTGCCCATCACCCGGTCGCGCGTCATCAGCGGCAGGGAGAGCAAAGAGGCCAACCCCGTCCGGCGCGCCAGTTCCGGATAGCGATACTGCTTCTCCTCCAGCACATTCGGAATCATGATGGGCCGCGCTTCCCGCACCACGCGGCCAATCAGGGAGTCCTCGATCTTGATCGGCATTTTGTGCATGTAGTCCGGCGACGAGCAGCATGCCGCCGAGATCACCAGTTCCTGCCGTTCTTCGTCCACCAGCATGATCGAGCAGACCGGCGAATCCAGGGTCTCGGCCAACATCTCCGCGATCGCCTGCAGGATGCGGTCGAGATAGTTCTCCTCTTAAATGGTCTGTGCCAGGCCGGCCAGCACTTCCATCCGGCGGGAGGCGCTTTCCGAGCACTCCGCCAGCTTGGATTTCGCGATGGCGCCGCCCATCTGTTCGCCGATGAAACTGACCAGCGCGATTTCGTCGGGTCTGTGCGCGTGTTTGTTTTTGTGGTGAACGTTGATCACCCCGATCAGTTCCCCATTACTGATCAGCGGGACCGAAAGAAACGCTTCGTAGGTGTCTTCCGGCAGAGCCTGGAAGCGTTTGAAGCGGGCGTCCGCCGCGGCATGGGATCCCAGCGCCACCACTGACTTGTGCTGGGCCACCCATCCCGTAATGCCTTCCCCCATCTTCAGCCGGATGCTATCAATTTCCGACGTGTGCGGCAGTTGCGAGGCGCGCAGCACCACCTCGTTGCTGCTGTGCTCCACCAGGTACACCAGGCAGGCGTCGCAATCGGTGACGCCGACTGCCAGTCCGATCAGTTCCTGCAGCATTTTCTCCAATGTCAGATCGGAACTGACGATATTACTGATCTGATGTAGTAGTGCGACTTGTGTGCTTGTCTCCGACACCGCCATCATGCTTTCAGGCCCTCCGATGTTGCCCCTTGCTTGCTTGTTTGTCTGTCTCTGTGGAGCGGGCTTTAGCCTGCCATGACCGCATTCATGCGGGCATTCTTTTCCTGCCAAGGCTGGCAACCCTTCCAGTGTAGAAAGCCCTTCGGATGCGAGTCCAATCCAAAGTTTCTATGGACGCTATCGAGACACAGATTAGTGCCGCGCCGCTGCCTTGCCGGCGTTAGCGTCGCGCGGTGGCCTTGCCGGCGGATTTCCCTCCGGTTAATCCCCGGATGAAATCCACCTCCTCTTGCTGGTAGGGTTCGCCGTTGCTGAAATAAATGTCGTGGAACCAGATGGCGGGCTGGCGGTCGGTGTAGGGGTGCTGCCAGGAGTCCCAGGGCAGCCATGTCTGGGTCTTTCCGGCGGCAAAACCCCAGTTGTAGGCCGCTACTCTGTACTCCTTGGCAATGGGCAGAATTCCCTGGAACGTGCTGCCGGCGGTGCGCGCCATATACTCGGTCGCCAGAATGGGCCGGTGGTAAGCCTGCAGGTCCTGAATCCGCTTCTTGAATTCGTCCGGCTTGCCGTAGTTGTGGAACGAGACGATATCGGAAAGCTCCATCTGGATCTTCTCGACGGGGTCCAGTTTCTCGGGCGAGGACCAGTCGCCGCCCTTCCACAGACCGCTGGTCAACGGCTGGGTCGGAAGCCCAGCGCGGGCGTATTCGTACACTTTCGGAAGAAGGGCGCGCACCAGATCCACCTTGTTCCGCGGTTCCGAGCTTCCGTAACTCGATCCGTTGGTGTTGTCCGGTTCGTTCCAGAGGTCCCACGCCAGGATGCGATCGTCGGTCGAGAACGCCAGCACTACCTCCTGCACGTACGCCAGCAAGCGGGTTTGCTGCGCCGGGTCGGTCAGGGCCTTGGCCCCGGGGCTCTGCATCCATCCGGAATTATGTACCCCGGGCCGTGGCAGCCGCTGAATCCCCACTTCCGGGAAGGGATACCAGCAGGAATCGAACAGCACCAGAATGGGGCGGATCTTGTGCTTCTTTGCGATTCCCAGGAATCGATCGATCCGCCGCCTGAAGCCCGAGGGGTCCTGCTGCCAAAGGAGGTCATGGAGGAAGACCCGCATAGTGTTCATGCCCAGGTTCTCCGCCCAACCCAACTCCATATCGATGCGCGTGGTATCGAAGGTCTCGGCCTGCCACATCTCCAACTGGTTGATTGCGTCGGCTGGAATGTAGTTGCTTCCCACCAGCCAGGGCTGTTTGGCATACCAGTCGTTGGCCTCCTTCTCAGACCACTTGGGGGTCTGAGCCGTGGCAAGCACATTTGCGAATAGCCCAATCGCGATTAGTAGGGGTCTCATGGTTCCTGTCTAGCGAGGTTGGTCTGAACATAACGTGTTCCAGGGACAAACGTCAAGCTGACGGAACCGTCGACGCACCCCCAAGCAGCCACAAGAAGCAGGATTGCCCACCCCGTGAAGCATGACACGAAAACGATGGTCTGTGCCCCTACCAGTCCACCCGCACCCCGAATTGTACGATCCTCTTCTCCAGCACCGTTCCCGACGGTTGCAGGAACGAAGAGGTCGGCTGCATCACTCCCAGGGAATCCACCGCTACCGCCGCGTTCAAGGTCGTGATGTTCTCCTTGTTGAACAAGTTGTTCACCTCGGCGATGAACTTGGGCTTCACCCGCTCCCACAGCGTGAAGAAGGTCCGCGTATAGCGCGCGTCGAACTGGTAGATACTCGGAGTGCGAGCCGTGTTCCGGCCGATGAACAAAGGCCGCGTAACCGCCTTCGTATCGTTGTTCAGGGTCCGCGTGGAGGTGATGTTCTGCTGGTCCCCCGAGGAGAAGTTCCCCAGCAAAGCCAGGTCGTTGTTGTTGGCCAGCCAATTCCAGGCGCGATTTCCCGAACTGACTTTGGGGGAGATCACCGCGCTCAGGGTGAATGCCGACGGCCGGTTGACAATGCTGTTGCCCCGGTCCCGCAAGCGGCTGGTGTTGTCCTCGATGAACAGGTTCTGCTCGAAGCTGTTGGCATCCGGAGCGTCGCTGATGGAGTGCGACCAGGTGTACGAAGCGCTCACCTGGAAACCCTGCGCCACCCGGTGCTGATAGTTCACGATCATCGCGTTGTAGTTTGTGATGGCGCCCACGTCCTGCAAGGTGATGTTGTTGAACCGCGGGTCGAGCCGCGTCGCCGCGCTCTGTGTGGACGAATAGATCGGCCGGCCATCCCCCAGGAACCCCGTCGGATTGATCAGGTTCATATTTCGCAGGAAGGTCAGCTCGCGCGCTCCCGTGTTCACGTAACCCACCGTCAGCGAATCGTTGTTCGTAAGGGCCTGCTGGATCTGGATGCTGGTGTTGATGGTGTAAGCGTTGCGGAAGTTCGGGGTGATGGTGGTGATGTCCGCCGACGGCGGCACCACGCCCGGCGTCAGCGTGAGGACCTTCGGAAAAGCCGGGGCCAGCGGGCTGCTCGCTGGAATGGAGGCGGAGTAGGCCAGCGGGTTGCCGCTATTGATGAACGTGTTGTACCAGAGGTTGGTCGGCACCGGCTCGTAGAACATTCCCGAGCTCGCGCGTAGCACCGTCTTCGGCGTGATGGACCAGGCCAGGCCCAGGCGCGGCGCGAAGTCCTTCCCCGGCGTGCGGAAGTGTTGCGAGTAACTGAACGGCGCGTTGGGGTCGGCGGCGGGCCCCTGGAACCGGTCGTAGCGAACGCCGAAAATCAGCAGCAGGTTGGGCCGCACCTGCATGCTGTCCTGTGCAAACCAGTTCCAGAAGAACGAGTGATACCACGCGCCGGGAAGTCCGATCACGGTGGAGTAATTGTTGTACGAAAGCGGGTTCGCGCCGGACTTGGCCGTGAGGTACTGTGCCACCGACGAGAAGTTGTACTGGCTGAACACGTCGGCCGTTTGCGTATCGAGCATCTGCTGGAAGCCCGCCCCGAATTTCAGGGTGTGCTTGCCGCGGACCACGGTAACACTGTCGTTCAGGTTCGGAATCTTCTCCTGGTACCGGTCGCCGACTCCCGTGCTGCCATTGAAGATCGCCACGCCGCTGATGTTGATCTGCGGCCCGGCGCCGGTGAGCGGATCCGCGAAATGGTGCTCGTTGCGATACGGCCAGCCAAAGCGGAGCTCATTCAGCACGGTGGGCGAGAAGGTCGTGAGAACCTGCGCGCCCAGCACGTGTGCGCGGTCCTGGAAATCGGAGGCCGCATCCAGCGCATTCTTGCCGCCGACGGCGGTATTGAACGGGTACTCGTTGCGGAAATAGTTGTAACGGAAGAACACCTGGTTCTTGTCGTTCACCGCCCAATCCACGCGGACGTTGGCGAACTGCGCGTGCTGTACGCTGGGCGCCACCGCCAGGAGGTTGGCTGGAAGCCCGATGGCAGCCGCATCCGAGGCAGCGATGGTATTGGGCATGGGAAGGCCGCGTTCCAGATGCTCATAGCCGCCGAAGATAAACAATTTGTCCTTGATGATGGGGCCGCTGCCGTTCACGGCGAAGTCTTTGAGTGAGAGATCCGGCTTCGGGGAGCTCAGCGCCAGCAGCATGGGCCGCGCCGCCAGGGCGATGGGCCGGCCGATATAGTAAAACTCGCCGTGCGGCGCGTTGGTCCCGGAGTTCGTGATCACGTTGAAAATGTTCCCAGCCGTGTTGCCGAATTCCGGCGCGAAGCTGTTCGAGACCGTCTGCACTTCGCGCACGTAGATATCGGAAATGGGGAACAGGCGCAACCCGTACCGGTCGCTCTCGGTGTCCACCATGCCGTCCATCTGGTAGTTGATGCGGTCCAGGAGGCCGTTGGTGTTGAGCGTCCGCGGAATCCCCAGTTCGGGATTCGGATGGCCGCTCACGCCCGGCTGGAAGATGATGAAGTTGTACGGATTCCGCGAAGTCAGCGGCAGGTTGTCGATTTCCGCATGGTCGATCGTGCGGCCCGTGTTCACACGCGATGGCTCTACCAGGGACGCGCCGCCCGTGACCTCGATTTCGGTGGTCAAGGCCCCCACTTTCAACTGGCTATCCACCACCCCTTCGGCGCCGGCGGTCAGGTTGACGCCGGGGTGCCGCTCCGTTTGAAACCCCTCCTTCTGGATGGTCACCGTGTAGCTTCCCAGCGGCAGGTTGGGAAAAACGTAGTACCCATCCTCCTCGGTGGACAGCGAGCGCGTGAAGCCGTTCGCGTCGTTGAGAATCGTGACCCTGGCCTGCGGCACCGCGGCGCCCGCGGCATCCGTAACGCGCCCGCGAATGCTCCCGTTGATGGCTTGCGTTTGCGCAAGTCCCGGCACGGCGAGCGTTGCAGCAAGCAGGCCCGCCACCAGAACACACCGCGAAGTGATGGTTGAAAAACCCGACAGCAGATACTGGAGCGTGAACATTTACACTTCCCCTGAAATTGAGATGTACACCGTTTGGTGCTTAGTATGGTCTTTTTTCGAGATGTTCGTCAAGAGCGCGGAGTTTCACCATTTGACCGGTTTGAGGATTTGCGACCTCCCTCTCAAACCTGCCTGCCGTAGACGGGCAACGCCGCGCCGGTAATCTGCGCGCCGGCGTCCGATGCCAGGTGCACCAGCAGAGCCGCAACTTGCGCGGGGTCCACCCATTGCGACCGGTCGGCTGACGGATCGCCTGCCCGGTTCTGCGGCGTATCCATCGTGGCCGGCAGAACGCTGTTTGCGGAAATGCCGCGGTCTTTGTTCTCCAAGGCGATGGTGCGGATCAGCGCCACCAGCGCGGCCTTCGAAGCGCTGTAGGCCCCCACCATCGCCCCGGGCTCCACCGCCTGTCTGCTGGCGACTGCCAGAATGCGTCCGCCGCCCTGCTGCCTCAACTGCGGCAGCACCGCGCGCGCCATGAAGAACGCCGAGCGGTAGTTCACGTCCAGCATCTTCTCCAGAGTCTGGTCGTCGGTCTCGGCCACGCTCTGCCCACCTGCGAAGCCCCCCATCACGTGCACCAGGGCGTCGATCCGTCCGAAGCGTGCCACCACGTTTTCGACCAGTTTCCGCGCGGCCTCGCCGCTCGAGAGTTCGGCCGGCATGGCAACAAACCCGGGGTGCGCGAAGTCGCTCGCCTGAATCGACCGCGATGCCCCCGCGACTCTTGCGCCGGCCGCGAGAAAGGCCTCGGTCACGAAGCTGCCGAGCCCGCCCTTGGCCCCCGTAATCAGGGCGATTCTACCTTCCAGTGAGTTCATCTTGTCTCTCTCACCCCGCTCATGAGTCGCCTCGGCCGTGCCGTTCGCCCCAGCGAGTTTTGGCGCGCTCCAGAAAGGACGGCTGGCGCTTCTGCCGGGAGCCCGCGGCCACAACCTCAAGCTGGGACAAGAAGCCGGTCTTCCGGGGGTGGGCCGCGCGCACACGGGCGACGGTCTGCTCCCACCGGTCGACGAGCCCCGCGCGCTCGTAGCAACGCCGGGCGCTCTCGAAGTTCGATAGCGCGGCGTCATAGTACTTGCTCTTCCCTGCGTTAACGATGCGCATCCCCTGGGCGCGCCACAGCCGAGCGGCAAGGTCCGGGTGGGGCTTCTCCAATTTCTTCGCCGCGGGCTCGGTGGTGTAGTGACTCACATGCTCGAGGGCCTCGTCCGTGGAGCTGCGCACCAAGTCAGCGAGGCGCTGGATCTCCTTGGTCTCAAGGAGCAATTCAACCAGGTCGTGTAGAACGGCGCCCTTGGCCGCGTCCATGGCCTTCTCGTGCCAGGCCGGGCGCTCGCCTTTGGGCACAAACTTCATGAGGTCGCCGTACGAGTACTTGCCGGGATGCTTGCGGAATTCGTTCCAGGCGGCATCCAGCGCCTCGTTGCCCCGTCCGAGCTTCGTCAACAGCTCGCGCTGGAGCTTAGTGAGTTGGTGGCCGGCCGTGAACCCATGCGGGGTCTTGCGGTCGAGTTCCATCCCGCGCTCGACCCACGCCAGCGCCTCATCCGGCTTACGCCGCGCGGCCAGCAGCGTGGCTACCGCGTGGCAATCCTCCCCGGTCAGTCCGGTCTCCTCAGCGAGCGCGATGTAGCCCGCGATGTTCTTCTGCGCGACGTAGAGCGTGCGCAGAACCCCGCCCCAATGGAGCCGCCGATACTCGGGCTGGAGGCCCAACGGCTTGCCTGGCGTGGGCTCGGCGGTCGCCGCAGCCTCAAAGCGCTCTCTGACCTGTTTCTCGAAGGCGGCTAGCCCGGGCCTGTCGAATGCCTTGGCAGCGTCCTTCTCGATGTCGTTGCAGAACCCATAATCGTCGTCGTCCTTCCAGGCCAGCAGACGGGTGGCCGTCTCATCCGGGTCCGACCCCGCCGCCTGCCTGGCTTCGATCCAAGCGCAGAAGAGCTCGCCCACGAACTGCCCGAAGGAGCCGCTCGAATCGTCGAGTTCATCGGCTTTCGCATAGCAGCCTGCGAGGAAGGTCTCGTAGAGTGCGATGGCCCGGACCGGGTCGATCTTGATCAGATTCCGGATATGGGCCGCGGTTTTGTCCAGGCCGCTCACGAACGAGAAGCACTCATGGTCGCCGATGAAACCTCCGGGATCGAGCGCCTGTTCCATCTGGTGTTCGATCGGATCTCCTTTTCCGCGTGGCTTCCGTTTCATCCGCCGCTCCTCCAACCCGGGCACCGCGCTTCCGGCACGGCCTGGCTGTCAGCCTTTCCAGTTTGCCATAGCCTGCCCGGAACGTCCTCATGGCGGCGCGCAAGGCACCGGAGGATGCCCACTTCCGAGAGGCGCGCGTGTACTTGTTTGCAGCACCGATGCCCGGCTTTCCAGGCCGGCGCCTTCGCGAGTAGAATACATAAGGAACGGAGGGGCGCCGTGTGGATCGCTGATACTCGCAGGATAGTGGCTTCGGTAGCCATCGCTGTGGCTGCCGCGTTCGCCTTCGAAGCACCGCCTCAGTCCAAGGATGCGCTGTCCCTGGATTTCGAGTTTTTCAAGACCCGCGTCCAGCCGGTCTTCCTCGCGAAACGCCCCGGTCACGCGCGTTGTTACGTCTGCCATTCCACGGGAACCACCTTCCGCCTGGAGCGGCTTTCTCCCGGCGCTGCTTCGTGGAATGACGAACAGTCGCGACGCAACTTCGAGTCCGTTCAGCGGCTGATAGTCCCCGGCGATCCGCTGGCAAGCCGCCTCCTGACGCACCCTCTCGCGCCTGAGGCGGGCGGCGACCCCTTCCATTCCGGAGGCAAACACTGGGATTCGCAGAATAGTCCCGAATGGCAGACCATGGCCGAATGGGTTCGCGGCCAGAAAGCCGCCGAACGCCGGTAATGGCCAGCCCACCGCCATTGAGCCATCTCACAGCGTGGCGCTACCGGTCAACGTGACCACCCGCAATAGAATGGCTTCCTGCCGGCCCGCCTCGCCGTGAAGCCTCGCACAGGCCTCGCTGGAGAGGGTCGTGACCGGCATGGTATGCTGAACCTCGTCCAAGCCCGGAGAGGGGAAACTCTGTGAGTTCGCGCTGCCTGCTCGTAGTCGATTCCGACCCCGCCGTCCACGAACTCCTCAACAGCTTGCTGAGGCGTGACGATCGCACGATTCAGGATGTCTACGACGGACCGGAGGCACTCGCGCGCCTGCGCAGCTCATCTTGCGACCTGGTGGTGGCGGGGCAGGGCCGCAACGGATTCGATGGGCTGAAGCTGCTGCGCCGTGTGCGGGCGATCCGCCCGGACGCCAAGGTGATCGTCACCGGCGAGCCGGACGCCGCGCGGGTGGTGGGCGCCATCCGGAATCATGCCTACAGCTATTTCCACAAACCTCTGCCGGCCTCGCCTATGGCCGACATGGTGCAGCAGGCGCTGGAGGCCTCCTCCTGGAAGGGCGATATCCGGGTGATTTCGGCCCGCGCGGACTGGATCACCCTGGATGTGCGCTGCAAGATGGATGCCGCCGAGCGTACTACGCATTTTCTGCGCGAGATGGAGGCGGACCTGCCGGCACAGACACGCGAGGATGTGGCCGCGGCCTTTCGCGAGCTGCTGATGAATGCCATCGAGCACGGCGGCAAATCGGACCCTCGCAAGCGCGTGCGGGTTTCCCTCCTGCGCACATCGAAGTCGGTGATCGTGCACATTCACGACCCGGGGACCGGTTTTTCGCTGGGCTTCCTGCCGCATGCGGCGATTTCCAATCCCGACGATTCGCCGATCCGGCATGTGGAAGTTCGGGCCGAGCAGGGACAAAGGCCGGGAGGCTTCGGCATTCTGATGACGCGCAACCTGGTGGACGATCTGCTGTATAACGAGCGCGGAAACGCGGTGCTGTTCGTCAAGTACTTGAAATAGCGTTCTACCGGGGACCGGGAAAACTTAGGACGCGGAGGCACGAAGACGCGGAGTCCGGCGCGGAGGAAGAACCAGAGAGGATCGCGTCGCTCCAGGTCCTCCGCTGCCTCTGCGCTCGAACCTCGTGACGACTCAGCCCGCCCATTCAATTCAACGGCATCCGTTCTCTCCCTCCTCGTTGTGTTCCTCCGCGCGGTCTCCGACTCCGCAGCTCCGCGTCCCAATGAAATCTGACCGGTTCGCGTCACCTACAGGATCGAAGTACTCTGGCGGCGTGGTCGGCTTAGAACCACCCCTATCCAATCTCCATCAAACACGGTACAATGGCATTTGAGTGTCGAGCCAACGCAGTGGGCGAAAGCCCACTTTTTTGTTGGATTCGGCACAATTGGCAACAATGCGGGAAGATGTGGCGTCCAAAATCCAGGAGATCGCAAAACGCGTGGCAGAGTCGGAAGGCTTGGAATTGGTCGAAGTGGAAGTGAAGGGCGGCGGCAACAGCCGGTTCGTCCGCATCTCGATCGACAAGCCCGACGGCGTCACCCATGGCGATTGCGAGCTGGTCTCGCAACAGGTCGGCACGATTCTGGATGTGGAAGACATTGTGCCGGGCGGCCGTTACACACTCGAAGTCAGCTCGCCTGGTGTGGAACGTAAGCTCGTCAAGCCTCAGGATTTTCAGCGGTTCCGGGGCAAGAAGGCCAGAATCACTCTGCGGGATGCTGTGGAAGGGCGGCGCAACTGGGATGGAACTCTCGCCGGGTTTGAGAACGGCGACGTCGCGCTCGAAACCGAACCGGGGAAAACGGTGCGCTTTCCCTACGCACAAGTGCAGAAGGCCAACCTGAAGTTCGAGTGGTAAGCCCGCCGGAGAAGACCCAGGAAAAAACTCATCGCTACAACGAGGGCACTTTGGAAACGATTTTTCAATCCATCGAGATACTGAGCAAGGAAAAGGGAATCGACCCGCAAATCGTCCTGGACGCAGTGAAGGACGCTATGCTGATCGCCGCCCGTAAACACTACCGAACCAACGAAGACTACGTCGCGGACATGGATCCGAAGACCGGCGCCATCCACCTCTACGCGGTGAAGAAGGCGGTGGAGACCGTCGCCGACCCAGCCCACGAAATGACCATGGCGGAAGCGCGGCGCATCGATCCCGAAGCCGAGCCCGGCTCCGAAATCCGCATAACCAAGAGCACCGACGCGCTGGGGCGCATCTCGGCGCAAACCGCCAAACAGGTGATCTTCCAGAAGGTTCGGGAAGCCGAGCGGGAGACCGTGTTCAACGAATACTCGGGCCGCACGGGCGAACTGGTGAATTGCACCATCAAGCGCGTGGAAGGGCCCGATTACATTCTCGATCTCGGAAAAACCGAGGCCAAACTGCCCAAGAAGGAACAGTCCCGGCTGGAAGGTTATAGCGTCGGGGATCGCATCCGCTGCGTGATCAAGCTGGTGGACAAGTCCAGCAAGGGGCCGGGTGTCCTGGTGTCGCGCGCGGCACCGGAGCTGGTGATGCGGTTGTTCGAGCAGGAAGTTCCGGAAATCTACGATGGCACGGTGGCCATCCGCGGCTGCGCCCGCGAAGCCGGGGAGCGCACTAAGATCGCCGTGCAGAGCCGCGACCGCGACGTGGACAGCGTGGGCGCGTGCGTAGGCATGAAGGGCATGCGGGTGCAATCCATCATCCGCGAGCTGCGCGGCGAAAAGATCGACATCATCGAATACTCCGAAGACTCGGTGGTCTTTGCCACGCATGCGCTGAGCCCCGCGAAAGTGAGCCGGATCACGATCCTCGACGCCGCCGAGAAACACATGGAAGTGATTGTGGACGACTCCCAGCTCTCGCTGGCCATCGGCAAGAAGGGGCAGAACGTGCGCCTCGCGGCCAAGCTGCTGGGGTGGAAGATCGACATCAAGAGCGAGGAAGAGAAGCGCCAGGAAGTGGAGTCGGCCATGGCCGCGCTGGTGGCGCCGGGAGCTCCCGTTTCCGTCCTCATCGAGTACGGCCTGGCGGAAAAAGTGGTGGAGACACTGCTGGATGCCAGCGTGGGCACCATCGAGCGGCTGGGCAACATGACCCCCGAGCAACTCGAGGAGATTCAGGGCATCGGACCCACCATGGTGGAACAGATCCAGGAGGCCGTGAACGCCTACTACAGCCAGTTTGAGGACAGCCCGGCCGCCGAAAGCCCCGGCGCCGAAAGCGCCGAGCCCGCCGTGGCGGAGCTCGAGCCACCTGAGGCGGCCCTCGGCACGTCGGCGGAAGAAGCTGTCGAAGTCGAGGGCATCGATGCGGAATCTCCGGACATGGAACCGGAGGTCGAACCTGTGCCTGGAGCGGAGCCCGCTGTCGCTGGTTTGGAAAATGCGCTGGAAAATGCGCCCGACAGTGTGACGAGCACTGCGCCCGGCACCCCACCGGGCCCGCAGAGTGCCGAGGAACTGTTGGAGGCCGGATCGGAGCCGGCCGAAGCTTCAGACTCTCCGGAACAGTTTGGTACGATAGAGGACGCGGGTTCTCCCACTGACAATACGTCCGAAGGCGCGGGTCCGGAGGGCAGTGAGTCCGGAGCGGGTAGCCCAGGAAGCGGCCGGTAGGTGCGCGTCCGCGGTTAGAAGCAGATTGCATTATCTATGAAGAAGATTCGGATCAACGAGCTGGCGAGGGAGTTAGAGGTGAAAGCTCACGAGATTTTGGAGCGGCTCCCCGAACTGGGCGTTCAGGAAAAAAAGACGCACTCCAGCTCAATCGATGAAGACGTGGCCATCAAGCTGCGCCGCTATTACGGATTCGACGTCCCCGACGCCGTGGAGGAAGAAGCCGAGGGCTCGGTGGCAGTGGCCACGGAAGAAGGCCCTGAACGGCCGGACCAGGAAGACGAAGGCCTGGCGGCGCGTCTCGTGACGCGCCCGCAGCCGCACCCGGATCGGCCCGCTGCCGAAGCGGTGCGGCCTCCCGCGTCGGAAGAGAAGGCCTCTGGGGCGCCGCCCGCGACAGT
>JAIQFL010000543.1 GCA_020073365.1 Terriglobia bacterium
TGTGGCTCAACACGGATCCCCGGTTGGACAGCCTGCGGTCGAGCGGGCGATTTCAGCAACTGCTGCGGCGCGTGGGGTTCGGTGCCCAGGCCGCAGGGGCCTGAGGCGTCTCCACCGGCGCTCGCTTCACGAACGGAGTGTGCTTCGATGCAACAGACCGGATGCGTTTTCCAAGCCTGCAACGGCTCATTGATCCTGAGCTGAGCTGAGAAGGTGTGAAAGAATCGCCCGCAAGCGGGCGAGGCAGGTGGAACCACCTGCCCCACCCAAACGCGCACCGACCTGGTGGCTGCCGCGGGGTGCTCGTCCCGCGCCAACCCGAGCGATTCAAATTTCCGGTAAAGCCGTTTTACCGGAACCTGTACGAAGTCTCGGCTCGCTCCTCGCGCAGTTTCTCGAGGTCTAGTTCGTCGGCCATCGAAAGATCGAGGACGCGGACGTGCTGGCCTTCGCGCAGTTCCTGAAGCCGCACTTCACGCCCATTCCAAAATCGGACGGCGTCGCGGTAGCTGTTGACGGCCGCCGAAATCTGGGTGAAGGTCACCTCCTCCGCCGGTCCAACCCCCAAGTCGTGTTGGAGCCGGACGGGAATATCGTGCAGTTCCAAACGTGCACCGGGTGGAATACAGACAGCCGGCACCGGCGCCGTTTTGGGCGGGTTGAAGAATTCCTTGACGGCGCACCACAAACTGCGGCGCACCGGCGGCGGGTCGGCGAAGCGCTTTAAATCCGCGGGTGAGGCCAGCCCAAGCGATCCGGCGGGAAACCGGTGTGTCACCAATTCCTCACCTTCCTGAGCCAACCGGTTCGGTACGGCCATTAACGAGTAGTCACACATTTAGCGATCCTCCTTAGCGGGTGCTTAAATCCCCAAGTCTGGCGGAGTTTGCCTTCGGGAAATGATGAGTGCCCCCCCTATTTTGAGTTTCCGTTTGCCTTCTTGAAATGACAAGACGTCCGAGAGCCACAGAGGTTCTATTACGAACCTTGTCCTCGTGCAAAAACTCACAAATCACAGCCGATCTGCCTGGCGGCCCCCGCACTGTTAAGATGTGATGAGTGGATTCCGACGCAAACTCCGTGGCCCCGGTCGAAACCGCGGTCGAGCCGCATCCGGCGTGGCGCCGTGTTCAGTTGGCTCGCCATCCCAAGCGCCCCCACTCGCTGGACTACATTCAGCGCCTGGTCACCGATTTCCAGGAGATCCATGGCGACCGCAATTTTGCCGACGATCCGGCCATCGTGGCCGGGCTGGGGCAGTTCGAGGGCCGCCCGGTCATGTGGGTGGCGGAGCAAAAGGGGAGGGATACCAAGCAGAAGCTGTTCCGCAACTTCGGGATGCCGAAGCCCGAGGGCTATCGGAAAGCCCTTCGCGCCATGCAACTGGCCGCCAAGTTCGGACGTCCCATCGTCACTCTTCTGGATACTCCCGGCGCTTATCCTGGAATCGACGCCGAAGAGCGCGGGCAGGCCGAAGCGATCGCGCGCAATCTACGGGAAATGGCGCGCCTGCCCGTCCCAGTGGTAGTGGTCTGCATCGGTGAGGGTGGCAGCGGGGGAGCGCTCGCGTTGGGCGTCGGTAACACCGTGCTCATGCTGGAGAATGCGATCTACTCAGTGATCTCGCCGGAGAGTTGCGCCTCTATCATCTATCGCGATTCCGGCAAGGCCGAACAGGCTGCCGCAGCCCTTCGGATCTCGGCCGACGACTTGTTTTCCCTGGGACTGATCGATGCCATCGTGCCCGAGCCCCCGGGCGGCGCCCAGCAAGATCCGGACGGCGCCGCTGAGCTCCTGCGCGGACATCTGCTCCGCCGGTTGGACGAACTCGCCCCCATGAGCGCCGACCAACTGGTTCAGCACCGCTACGCCAAGTTTCGGAAGATGGGGAACTTCTTCGCGTGAAGAAGACCGTTTGGATTGCCATTGTCTTCGGCGCTTTGGTAGTGGGATACGTCATGATCTCGAGTTTCCGGGGACAGCGCGTCCACTGCGAGGTTTGCATGGTCTTCAAAGGAAGGCGCGACTGCCGCACCGCCTCCGCGGAGACCCGGGAGAACGCACTGCGGACCGCCATCACGAACGCCTGTGCGCAACTTTCCGGAGGCGTCATCGAGTCCAATCAATGCGAAACCACGCCGCCCGAATCCGTCAGATGGCTGCCGTGAGTTGCTAATTCCCAAAGCCTTCAACCGTCTCTGGTGGTGTATCCTCAGCAATCAACGGAGTTCCAGGTGTAAAATAAGAGTTGAACTCCCGGCAACCATTCGGCGTCTATTACAGGTGAAATGAAAAAGGGGAGATTTGCGTCGTGAAGACCAAGTGGAAGATTATCATTGTCGTAGTAGCTGTCCTGGTGGCGGTGATCGGCGTTTATGCCAGCACCGTTTACAGCAAGCGCGGCGTCGTCTCCGTGCAGACCGGCAAGGTAGTGCGCGGGGACCTGGTCAGCCAGGTGACCGCCTCCGGAGAGATTAAGCCTAAGAATTACATCAATATCGGAGCCAATGCCGGGGGCATCATTACGGCGCTTCCGGTCAAGGAAGGCGACCGTGTCCGGAAGGGTCAATTGCTGGCCCGGCTGGAGGACGTCCAACCGGAGGCCAATGTCAAATCGTCCGAGGCCAACGTGGCCTCCGCCGAAGCAGATTCTGGCGCTTCGGAGGCCGGATTGAAAGCTGCCGATGAGGGTCTGAAGACCCTGCAGGCCGCGATCGACAAGGATAAGGCCGATCTGGCCCGCATGAAGGCCGATCTCGATCGCGCCGAGTCGCTCTTCAAGGAGCAACTCATGGCCAAACAGGATTTCGAACTGAAACAAGCCTCTTACCAGGCGCAACTGGCGACCGTACGCGAGTCGGAGGCCCGTCTAACCCAGGCCCACGCCCAACGCGAGCAGTCGGCCGCCACCCTTACCTCCATGCAGCGGCGCATCCTCCAGGCTCGCGCCGGCTTGACGATGGTCACCGATGTCCTGCATAAGCACAGTTCCTTCGCGCCGCTCGACGGAGTGGTGACCAACCTTCCTGTGCGCGTCGGGGAATCGGTGGTGACCGGTCTCCAGAACCAGACCGGCACTCTCATCATGACCATCGCGGACATGTCGCTCATCACGGCCGAAGTGAAGGTGGATGAAACGGATATCGTCAATATCAAGCTCGGCCAGCAGGTGCAGATCACGATTGACGCCATACCGAATAAGACCTTTAAGGGACATGTGACGGAGATCGGGAACACGGCGATCCTGCGGTCTACGGGCGTCGCTGCCAACCAGAGCGCGGTCTCCAGCCAGGAAGCCAAGGACTTTAAGGTGGTCGTCGCCCTGGATAATCCCCCGGAGGAGGTACGCCCCGGACTTTCTTGCACCGCCAAGATAACCACAGCTACCCGTCAGAACGTCCTTACTATACCGATTCAAGCTCTGACGGTTCGCCAGAAGGGTGATTTGGAACCGAAACCGGCCCCCGGAGCAAAGGGCACCGCTCAAGCGGCCACCAAGTCCGATCCGGCAGCGGAAAAGGCGAAGAAGGAAGAGATTACGGGTGTGTTCGTGGTGAACGCTGAGAAAGCCGTCTTCCAGAAGGTAGAAACGGGCATCACCGGGGCCACCGATATCGAAGTGGTCAGCGGGCTGAAGGACGGCGACCAGATCATCACGGGAACCTACCAGGTGATCCGGACCATTAAGAACGAGACGCAAGTGAAAGTCGACAATAAGGCTCCGACTGAGCAGAAGACCTAGTAGCAGCAGGAATCGCGCGCTCGAGCGTGCGGCCAACTCAATCTAGAAACGAGAATCATCCCATGGCAGCAGCAGTGGCAGAAAAGGAACTTATCCAGCGCGGCGAGCAACTCAAGCGGGACGGTATCGTCATCCGTACGTACGATCTTTGGAAGACCTATGTAATGGGCGACCAGGAGATCCACGCCGTTTCAGGAGTCGATATCGAGATCAAACGCGGCGAGTATGTCGCCATCATGGGCCCTTCCGGTTCGGGCAAGTCCACGCTCATGAACCTGATCGGCTGCCTGGATACGCCGACCAAGGGCCAATATTTCATCAACGGAAACCTGGTCAGCGAGATGAGCGATGATGAGCTGGCGCGCATCCGGAACAAGGAAATCGGCTTTGTGTTCCAGACCTTCAACCTGCTCCCCCGCGCCACCTCGCTGCACAACGTGGAGCTGCCGCTGATCTATTCCGGGATGGCCTCCGAAAAGCGCATCGAAAGGGCCAAGCTGGCCATGAAGCAGGTGGACCTGGAAGCGCGCATGTACCACAAGCCCAACGAGTTATCCGGCGGACAGCGGCAACGCGTGGCGGTGGCCCGAGCGCTTGTGAACAACCCTTCGATTCTGCTGGCCGACGAGCCTACCGGCAACCTGGATACCGCCACCGGCAACGAAATCATGGCGTTGTTCGAGCGGCTTTACCAGCAGGGCAATACCATCGTGCTGGTCACCCATGAGCACGATATCGCGCTGCACGCCCATCGCGTGATCCACGTCCGCGACGGCAAAGTGGAAAAGGACGAGAGGATCAAGTAAGGAGGACAGTGGGACAGACGATCGCCTTTTGTCGTCTGTCTTCCCTATCCTACCTTTAGATCGTCTGTCCCACTGGTTAGCTGATCACCTTGGCGATCAACACCAGGAACAGCGCCTTTTCCGGACCGTCCAGGCTGCTGCGGCCTACCACCAGCTTCTGGCCTTCCTTCACATCCACCACATCCGTCGAAATCCCTGTGTCAACGTATTGGAGTTTTCCCTCCGAGACGTGCGGGATTCTGAGGCCGGCATGCAGTCCGTCCAGCCGGATCACCGACCCGTCTCCATCCAGGCTCGCCGACCGGACACGAAACGACGTGTAACGGTTTCCCGTCAACTGGCCGGTGGTGTCGGCTCCCGAGCCTGCCCGCGAGCGCAAGGAAAGCACATCCAACAGGACGTACCCCTTGAAAGGAAAAGTGCTCTTGAGCGCCGCCACGGTGCTTTGTAGATCCTGCGGAATGGGGTTGCCCGCCAGATTGGGCTGATCGCTTCCCACTACGAAATAGACCGTCAGTTCAATATCCTTTTGAGCGGCGGAGGGGACATCGAGCTGCTTGATGGCATCTTCGGCGGTCGTCACCCGGTTGCGATTACCACTGAGGGCGATCACCTTCATGCGGTCGTCCGCTTGAATTTCCACCCCGAAATTCGCGAGCAGCCTTCGAACTGACTGCGGATCCACGTATTTCAGAGTCACCAATTTCTTGATATTCTCGTTGGGGTCCTGCGGTGCTTGCGCCATAACAGGCGCGGCAAGCAAAACCAATGCAAATAAAAGTCGTCTCACGTCATTCTCCTGTCGTATCTGCGATCCAATAAATGACTACGTCGGGGTTATCCTGCACTACCCTGATCAGAACCGGCTCACCCGTCTCCATCTTCGGCCGCGCGCGCCTCTTGTGGGGTGGGCTCGCTGGTAGAACACTCTGGATCGGGGACACGCCCTCGTCCGGCTGCGTTCCGGTCGCCAGGGGTTCCGGCGGAACCGGCGGATGCTCTGTCGCCACCATCGGCGGTCTCGCCGTTGGCGCCGGTCCAGGCCTGATCGCCAACATCATCACCAGCAGAGCCACGGCAACCGCCGCCAACCCAAAGACCCATCCGCGCCGCCAGAACGGACGGCGTTGGCGCTCCAGTTCCGCCAGAACCCGCGCCCGTACCGCGGCGAAGTGCGCCGGCGGCAGAGGCTCCCGATGCGATTCCTGGAGCAACTCCA
>JAIQFL010000544.1 GCA_020073365.1 Terriglobia bacterium
GATGCCTATTGGAAGTTTCACGAGCAACAGGAATACGAACGAAACCACGCCTCGCACTATGCCAATCACCGTGTACCTGGGACCGTTCCGTCCACAGTTTCCTCATCCCGGACTAGCCGTCGCGGCAGGCTGAAAATCGTCGGCAAGGAATGACAGGCGTACTGGGCCTTCGCACCCGCGAACTCCCTCACACCCAGAGACTCGCAAAATCCAAAAGAGCTACACCCCTCTCCAACTCGTTTGCCACAGTCAACCTGTATCTGGATACCTACTATGGCTATTCCTTCAATCAGCCGCGCGACGACACCATCATCGGCAGCGGCGCTGTCGGCCGCAACACCGAGTGGCAGATCAATAATGCCACGATCGGCATCGACACCAACTACAAGAACGTGCTCGGCAAGATCACTCTCCAGGCGGGCAACCAGCTCGCCGTAACCCAGGATCTGGACAGCACCGTGAACCGAGGCCGAAACCTCACCGTGGCCAATAATAAGTATATCGGTGAGGCCATCGCGGGCTATCATTTCGACCATTGGAACGGCATTAATGTGGAAGCCGGTTACTTCTACTCCTACATCGGACTGGAGAGTTACCTTCTCGGCGAGAACTGGAACTACAACCGTTCGTTTCTGTCGGACCTTACGCCCTTTTACTTCTCAGGCTCCCGCATACAGATCTTTCCAACCGATAAGATCAAGATCGAGCCCTGGTTCATGAACGGGTACCAGACTTACGGGAAGTGGAGCAAGAACAACTCCGTGGGGCTGTCGAACTACTGGCGCCCTAACGAGTCACTCGGGTTTGTCGCCAACTTCTACTATGGCACCGACACCAAAGACGACCCCCATCGAAAGCGGTTCCACCACGACGATAGCATTCTCGCCCGCTATTTCAATCGCCCGCAATCCGCGGGGATCTCGAAGATGGCGCTCAGTCTCAACACCCATTTCGGAAACCAGTGGGACGGCGTAAACCCGTTTCCCGGACGCAAAGAGTACATGCTGGGTTCATCCTTTGCGAACCGAATCTGGTTTAGCCGCGATCGTCTGGCCTGGTCCCTGCGGGCCGAGGGAGTGACTAACCCGGGCCGCTATCTGGCTTACCTTCCGACTCCTGCCGGATTCCCGCCCGGACCCGACAACTACAGCCTGAAGCTGTGGGATCTCACTTCTACCTTCGACGTGCTGCCCACTGATTTTCTGACGTTCCGCTTCGAGTTTATCAGTCGCCATTCCAACATCCCCTACTTCGCCGGTCGCGGTGGCACGACTTCGCCGGACGGTTGGCAGGGGACAGCGGGGGCCTTCGTGCCGGACGTGGCGAAACATGAAAACCGGCTCACCTTCGCGATCAACTGGCGGATGTGAGGTGCTGGATTCTCCGAGCCGGAAGCAGGTCGGATACCTTTCAACCGCGCGAGAGGCGGTAGACCGTGATCTCCGGCGGCGCGCCGACGCGGATGGGAATAAAGATGGTCCCGATGCCGCGATTGACGTACAGTTGACCCCCCGGCTTGCGGAACCAGCCCGCCACATACGGGGTCACGAGACGGCTGGGAGCGATCTCCGGGCTGATGAACTCCAGGGCGGCCTGTCCGCCGTGCGTGTGTCCGGCCAGGCTGAGATCGATCCCGAGTTCCGCGGCGCGATCGAAGGTATCGGGATTGTGGCTGAGCAGAATGTTGACGCGGTCCCGATCGATGACGCCCTCGATGTTCCCGAGAAGACGCTGCACGGGTGGTGATGGCCCAAACCTGCGGGCGCTCTGGAAATCAACGCCGATCAGGTTAAAGGAGTCGCCGTGAGTGGCGATCGGCACGTTGGCTCCGCGCAGAATCCGAACACCTGTCTGCCGGAACAGTTCGGTAATCGAATCCTCCACACGCGCCCAGGCATCGTGGTTGCCCAGGGAGCCGTACACGCCGAAGGGCGCGCGCAGGCCGCTCAGGGCCTCTACCACGGCCTGCTGCGTGTTGGGGTCGAAGGTCACGAAATCACCGGTCAACACGACCATCTCGGCCTTCTGGGCGTTGGCTATGGCGACGTATTTCCGGATCTCCTCGGCGGGCATGAAGGGGCCGATGTGGATATCGGAGAGCTGGCAGATGCGAAACCCCTCGAAGGCTCGCGGCAAGCGTGGCAAGAGGATGGTCTGCGCCGTGGTTTCGAGGTTGAGCCGTCCGTAAAGCAGCCCATATGCTCCGGCCACGAAGGGCGCGCCGACTACTACCGCAGCCGATCGCTCCAGAAACCGACGCCGCGGCACCGATTGGATGTCCGGGGCCGTCACACGCTGCCGCGCTAGCGCGAAACGCACGCCGGCTACGATGGCTTTCGGAATGGCGAACAGGATCACCACAAAAAAAGCGAAAAACGAGCTGGAGATCCACCAAAGGAACGGAGCTTCCAGAAAAGCGTCGTGGACCGTGAGGTATACGGGCGTCCCGCGTTCACTCCAGGCGCCGAAAGTAAACTCGTATAGGAGCAGGTAGGCTGCGAGGACCGCACCGCACAGCGCCGTCCGGCGGCCGCGTGAGGGAATCTTTGCGACGGCAAACGAATAGCCGCGCCAGGCCCAATAGACCTGGCTCACACCAATGAACAGGAGAATGATGGTGATGAAAGACATGGGGAGTGATACAGTACTTCCATTCTCCGACATTTTTCCACGGACCGGGCACTTTCCCCCCTTGACAAACTTCATCACTAAAAACTGAGTTATTAGTCAACAATGGAACAGGCACCTATGATGAAGGTTTCACAAATGTTTCAAGCGTCTGCCTGGCTGAGCCGGCGGCTGATCCTGGCCGGCACGATTTTTTGCGCTGCTGTTTTGGCACAGCCCTTGAGACTGGCACACGGGATCGACGACACGCGCACCGCCATCCAACCGGGAAGCCTGCACCCGAGGGCACAGGCGCGCTACGATCAGGGCCCCGAGGACGCGTCCCGGAACCTACCGTTCGTGACACTGATGCTGAAGCCATCGGCAGCCCAGCAGGCCGCGCTCGAGAGGTTGCTCGACGAACAGCAGGACCGCTCTTCGCCCGAATACCACAAGTGGCTCACGCCCGAGCAGTTCGGCGAGCGCTTCGGTCTGGCGCCGAGCGACTATTCCACGGTGGCCGCCTGGCTCGAATCCCAGGGCCTGCACATCGAGCAGACCGCGCACGCACGCAACTTCGTCACCTTCAGCGGCTCCGTGCAACGAGTCGAACGCACCTTTCACACACGCATTCACCGGTATCTCGTGGATGGCGAGACGTACTTTGCCAACGCCACGGAACTCTCGGTGCCTGTGGCTCTCCAGGATCTCTACGGGGGAATCCGCGGGCTGGACGATTTCTCGCGGCCGTCCGCGGCGTCGCGCCCCCGATACACCACTAGCTCGGGCGCGCATGATCTGGCGCCACAGGATTGGGCCACCATCTATGATGTCAATCCGCTTTACGCCATGGGGATTGACGGCACCGGACAGCGGATCGGCATCCTGGGCGCGTACGACATGAATCAGGCGTACATCGACAGCTTCCGCAAGGTGTTCGGATTGGCGCCGAGCCAGGTGGAGCAGCACCTGGTGGGGCCCGATCCTGGTGTCACGACGTTCTCCACCGAGGCGGCCCTGGATCTTGAATGGGCGGGCGCCATCGCACCGAACGCCACCATCGTCTACATATACGCCGCAAATTTCAACCTGGCTGCGCAGGCCGCGATCGATCAGAACCTGGCCGCCGTGCTCAGCGAAAGCTTCTTTACCTGTGAACCGAATGCCGGAATTGGCAACCGGATGATGGCCCAGCAGGCCAATGCGCAGGGCATCACCTGGGTGGCATCGTCCGGCGATTCGGGCGGAGCCGGCTGCGATGCGCACGGCTTTTTCGGCGCCACCGGGAACACCACCACGGTGTCGGACGGGTTGGCGGTCGGTATTCCGGCCAGCTTCCCCGAAGTTACGGCCGTGGGAGGCACGATGTTCAACGAGGCCGGCGGGCAGTACTGGAACGCTTCCAACAGCGCTAACGGTGGCTCGGCCATGTCCTACATCCCGGAAATGGTGTGGAACGAGACCGGCGCCGGCGGACTGCTGGCGAGTGGCGGCGGACGTTCCATCTCCTTTGCGAAACCGGCGTGGCAGACCAGCCCGGGCGTGCCCGACGACAATGTCCGCGATGTTCCCGATGTCTCCTTCAGCGCATCCGGCAATCACGACCCCTACATGGTGGTCAACGTCAACGGGCAAAGAGTCACCGCCGGAACATCGGCGAGTTCGCCGGCCTTTGCCGGTGTGGTAGCGCTGCTCAACCAGTACCTGGTTTCGAGCGGTGCGCAGTCGCGGCTTGGCTTGGGGAATATCAATCCTGAACTGTATCGCCTGGCCCGCGTCACCACCAATGTCTTCCACGACATCACGCAGGGTAACAACATGGTCCCCTGCACCGCCGGAAGCCCCGACTGTAACAACGGTCTTCTGGGCTTCGCGGCCGGCCCAGGGTACGATCTGGCGACGGGCCTGGGCTCCATCGATGTGTACAACCTGGCGGTCGCGTGGGGTAAGACCGGTGGCAGAACTTCGCTTTCGTTGACCGCCACTCCCGCCAGCATCACCCTGGGCGACACGGTGCAACTCACCGCAACGATGGTCTTATCCTTGACTGATCTCTTTGTGAGAGGCCCGATCACAGGCGGCACGATCACGTTTTCGATCGGGCGCACCATTCTAGGTACTGCGCCGTTAAAGGAACTCACGGGAGCGTGGCTCGCCACCCTGACGGTGGCCGGTCCACGCTTGCCGGTTGGGAACGCTGTTGTCTCGGCCACTTTCAGCGGCGACGCCAACTACAACGGATCGAGCGGCTCGGTGATCGTGCCCGTTGCGCCAGGCGCGTCGGCTACGCCTGGGTCTCAGGTGTCGGTGAACATCACGCCCAACCCCGCGCACGAAGGGCAGGCCGTCAGTGTGACGCTTTCGGAGGCAGCCGGCATCGGAACTACCGTGACCGGTTGGAGCATCAACGGTGTCGATGACTTCTCCCTGTTTGTGATGGATTTCGGAACCACCACGCTGCCGCCACGTGGGAGCCTCTCCAGTTCCTTTGGCACGGCCGTTCCCGCGACGGTGCCGAGCAACCGCGTGTACCTGTTCACGGGAATGGATGCCGACGGCCGCCAATGGACCGCGCAGACCACGCTGGTGCTGGAAGGTCCGCTGGCGGTGCCCGATATCACGCTCGTCAGCGCGCCCGCCACAGTCCAACAAGACGCCGCGGCGGATCCCGCGTGTCAATGGTCGCAGCAGTTGATACTCCAGGAACAGCTTGGCTTCGCGGTAGAGCTCACACGATTCAGGGCCGGTGGCGCGGACTGGACCGGGCGCATCCAGCAACTGTTCGGCACCAACCGGCTGGCGCCGCTAGGAATGATTCAAGCCCACATCTGTTGGCCCGGCGCCAGTCCGCCGCCCGCGACTACGTTCGAGTTGGATGGTACGGATCAAACGGGCATGCCGGTTAGCGCCAGGGTCACTACTAGCTTTACCGGTCCGGCGGCGGGCTCGATGGTACTTTCGACTTCGGCGAGTTCCGTGACGCTCGCGGTGGCGAATGCGCCGGCTTTTGCGTCGGGATCTCTCGACGTGAATCTCGTAGGCATCGAACCTTGGAACGTCACGGTGCTTCCGGCGAACCGGTCCACCGCCTGGCTTACCGCCGCTCCTAGGACGACCCCGTCACTACACGAAGTCACCCTGTCTGCCTCTTCGG
>JAIQFL010000545.1 GCA_020073365.1 Terriglobia bacterium
GCTGCGCATTCCGATGATGTCGATCAGTCATTCCGATCTGATGCCGATCAGAACGGAGCGAAGCGACGCAGGACTCTCTCAGTGTGAAATAGTGATCGACATCCGTCAAGAGTTTTCTTGTTTTTCCCTGTCTTGATCCATCGGAAATCCCGCCCTTCCGGCTTTCCGTGTTTTGGTGCGCTGACGGAAGGAGCCCGTAGGGCGACTGGAGTTAGCGCACCAAAACACATCGCAGCCCGCCCTACTCGACCTTTTTTCCACCACGGCCGCCTTTCAGTTTCCGGATCGAATCTCCCTGTAACTCGATGCGGTGAGCACAATGCACCAGCCGGTCCAAGATGCTATCCGCCACCGTGGGATCGCCGATCTGCGCGTGCCACTTCGCCACCGGCAGTTGGCTGGTCAGCAGAGTCGACCTGGTCAGGTAGCGTTCATCGCAGATTTCCAGGAAAGCACGGCGTTCCGCTTCCGCCATGGGCGCCATCGCCCAGTCGTCGACGATCAGCACATCTACCTGCCCCAAGGCCCGTAACTTCTTGGCATAGCTGCCGTCGGCCCGACCCAGCTCGAGTTCCCGAAACAGTTGCGCCGCGGTGGCGAAGTACGCGGTGAAACCATCGCGGCAGGCCTTCTGTCCGAAGGCCCGCGCCAAAAACGTTTTCCCGATCCCCGTCGGGCCGATCAGGAAAATGTGTTGGTGGCGGCGTACCCAGTCGGAGTCCTGAAGCAGCGGCCGGATCACCTGCTTATCCAGGCCGCGTGCCGCACGGAAATCGATATCTTCGACACAGGCTGGACCTTGCAGCCGCCCCTCTCTGAGCCGCCGTTCCAAGGCCCGGTTCTGCCGCCAGTTCCACTGCCGGTCCACCAGCAGGGCAAATCGCTCCTCGAAACTGAGTTGCGTGGACTGCGGCTCTTCCTGTTGTTGGGTAAATGCCTCGGCCATGCCGCGCAGGCGCATGGCGTACAACTTCTCTGTCGTTTGTTGGTTGAGCATGGTTCTCCTTGTGGTCTACGGAATCACCGGAGGATCGGCCTCCGGCGGGGAATCAAAGTAATCGGCGCCGCGGATGTTGTCGTGTTCCACCGCTGCCTGGGTAGGCGCTTCGCCAGGCAGAGGCAGCCGGTCGAACTGGTTCTTCAGAATCGAATCCATGCTCTGGCAGTTGTAGGCGCGTGCCCGCAGGCACCGCCGGGCAGCCGCTTCCATGCGCTCGGCGGGATACGTTTTGGCCAATCGCAGAATCCCCAAGCATGACCTGAAGCCCATCTCCGGATGGCGCTTGGCCCCCAGGATCGCTTCCACCAGTTGACCGGTGCAGGGACCGACCTGCTGGGCGTCATCGATCAGCCGCGAGGGCGTGCGCCCCAGATACTTCTGGTGCGACTTGGGCCGGTGTTCGGTCAGCGTAGTGGCTTTGCCCGGCTCCTGGGAGCGCACATGGGAAGCCACGCGCACCCCGCGGTGTAGAACCTCCACCGTGTCGGCCGTCAGGTGTACGTCCATTTCCTGATGCACCAGCGCGTACGGCACGCTGTAGAAGTGCCGCTCCACTTCAATGTGATAGTCGATGTTGACGCGCGCCGTTTTCCATTCCCCGAAGTGATAACGTGTGGCCGGCAGCGGCTTCAGGGCCGGCCGGTCCAGTTGCGCGAACAGCGCGGCGCGGTTGCCCGGGCGCTTGCGGAACGGCCGCTCGTTCAACCGCACCAGCAACTCGGCAATCGCCTGGTTGACTTCCGTGAGGGAGAAGAACTTGCGTTTGCGTAAGGCGGCCACGATCCAGCGCTGCACCACTTGCACGCCCACTTCCGCCTTGGCCTTGTCCCTGGCCCGATACGGCCGCGCGGGAATGATCGCCACGCCGTAGTGCTCTCCCAGGTCCCGATAGGTAGGATTCAAATCCGGCTCGTAATAGCTGGGATGCGTAACCGCGCTCTTCAAGTTATCCGGCACCACCACCTCGACCGTGCCGCCGAAAAACTTGAAGGCCCGCGTATGCGAACCGATCCAGTTCCGCAGATCCTGGCCGGTGGTGGCTTCCGCGAAGGTATAGCTGCTGGCGCCCAGCACGGCCACGAACACGGCGGCGGCGTGAACTTCGCCGCTCTCCGGGTCGTGAATCGGAATCGTGGCTCCGGCGTAATCCACGAACATCTTCTCGCCGGCGCGGTGTTCCTGCCGCAGGACCAGGTCGAGCTTTTTCAGCCATCGGCGGTAAAGATCGCAGAACCGGCTATAGCCATAGCCGTCCGGGGTGTTCTCGCGGCCTTCCTGCCACACCAGTTGCAGCGTCAGGTCCTTGTGGGTCTGCAACTCTTCGTGGATCTTGGCCCAATCCGGCTCCGGATGTTTCCGCCAGATGGCAGGCGCAGGCCGCTGCGGAAACAGCGCCTGCTCGGTCTGCTGGTCATCCCAGCCATCGGGCAACGGCCACTTCACGCCGGCCGCTTGCGCGGCGGACACGTATTCATGAACGGTGCTTTGGGAAATGGAACAGCTACGGGCCGGCGCGTGTCAAGCACTTTGAGACACCCAGCATGGGAATTTACTGACTACCTTCCTTTGTCTTTTCGCCGGATGGCACCGGCTTGTTGATCCAGACCTCCGAGGGCAAGGACATCGGTTTGGGTGGTCGCCGAACAAAGCGGTCGGGATGCGCTTGGTACGCGGCATCGAGCACCACCTGGCGGTGGGCCAGGACGGTTTGAGTTTCTCCGAAATGGACCACGGCCGGGGTGAGTAAGGCGATGCCGGAATGGTGGTGCTCTTCGTTGTACCACTGGAAGAACTGCTGGCAGAAGGCGCGGCTGTCTTGAATGCAGCCGAACCGATCCGGAAACTCCGGCCGGTACTTCATGGTTCGAAACTGGCTTTCCGAATACGGATTGTCGTCGGAAACATAAGGTCGGCTGTGGCTCTTGGTGACACCCAGGTCAGCCATCAAAAAGGCCACCGGCTTGGACCTCATGACCCGGCCGCGGTCGGCGTGAATGGTGAGTTGGCCGGCCGGCACCTGGTGCTTGCTGATGGCTTCCTCGATGAATTGCTTGGCCAGTTCGGCGCCTTCCCGGTATGCGATCATCCAGCCGGTCACGTAGCGGCTGAAGACGTCGAGGATGACATAGAGATAGAAGTAGGTCCACTTGACGGGCCCCCGCAGCTTGGTGATGTCCCAGCTCCAAAGTTGGTTGGGTGCGGTGGCCAGCAACTCAGGCTTATGGTAGGCCGGATGGACGAGTTGATCGCGGCGCTCACCGGATTCCCCCTCCTGTTGGAGGATGCGGTACATGGTGCGAATCGAGCAAAGGTACTGGCCTTCGTCCAGCAGGGTGGCCTGCACGGCTGCCGGAGAGCGGTCCTGAAACCGCTCTTGGTGGAGGATCTGCAGCACCGCCTCGCGCTCGGCCTCACTGAGGGAGCGAGCGGGAGCCGGCCGCTCCGCTGGCATGGTCGGCTCGGGCGCCGGCAATGCGGACGGACCCAAGACCGGGCGCTGCCGGTAGAAGGAAGCCCGGGACACCGCGAGGAAATCGCAGGCGGCCACGATACCAACGGTGGGGGCCAGATGGGTGACCGCATCCATCAGGGTTGCTCCTCGGGGTCCGCCTTCGGCAGCGGCCACCCCAACAGAGCGCCCACTTTTTTTTGAACATCGATGACGATGGCGGCTTTGCGCAGTTCCTCGGTCAGGCGCAGGTTCTCCCGGCGGAGCTTCTGCATTTCCTCTTCCTGCGGGTTCCGTTTGGACTTGGGACCGCGCTTATGCGGAGTCAAGCCCTTGAGGATGCCGGCCTGCCGTTCGCGACGCCAGGTACTCAGATGGGACGAATACAAGCCTTCGCGTCGCTGGAGAGCTCCGACGGCGCCGGGCCGTGCGGCGGCGGCATCGGCCTCCGCCAGAATGCGCAGTTTGTACTCGGCGGTGAAGGTTCGGCGCTTGGCATCAGGGACCACCTCTGGATCTGGTCGGGGCGGACTGGGCGGCTCGGGCGCGACGGTTTTGCCTGCCGCTGTACTCCGGTCGGTCTCGCTTCGCTCGTCCTCCCTCCGTTCAGCGGCAGGCAAAACCGTGGGAGCAGCCGAAGACGTTCCGTTGTTCTTCACATTGATTCCTGTTCTCGCCCTGCTCAGTAATTATGACCGGGGAAACTGTCTCATCAATGTTGGCACGGAGGGGCCTAAGAAAACGCCATCGGGGCGCCCCGGTGTGGTTTGTCAGTTGTGGTTCGGAATGGCGACGAAGGGATAGTCGCAAACGCTCCTTCAACGATGTGAAAAACTCCCCCAGCTTACCGGCTGGTTCGTGCGGAGCGTTTCCCGGTACAGGGCGGACTGTGCCTCTCGCCATCTCCGGAACCGGATGCGCCGCTGCGCTGGCGGCAGTGTGTGCGTCATGCTCATTGGTCGATCACCTGCCATAACGGCGGGCTCGGTTTGCTCCAGAAACCATCCATCCAACGGCTCTTGCCCCCGGCATTGTGATCCTGGCGGGGCAAGGCAATCGGCGGATTTGGCGGATTTCCCGAATTGCCGGGGACATCCTGATCCTGCTAGACTTAAGAATCTAGCTTGAATCCAGATTACGGGGTCCGTGATTGAAGATCCGCGTCCTTTTATTCACTAGCGCATTGTGTGTCGCTTCGCTGGTCGCCGAGGAACCGGCGGTTCCCGGCGAGGCCATCGTCGAACAGTATTGCGCCGCCGCGCGCAATCAGGAGCAGGCCGTCAAGTCCGCATCCATGGATGTGGATATGTCGGCCTCGCTGCCCCGGCTGAAGAAGCAGGGGCGGCTTCACGCGCTCCGCCGCATTTCGGCCCTCGGGCGCATCACCTACGAAGCCCTGCGGTTCGAAGGCGATAACACGGTCAAGAACCAGGTGATCGGACGATACCTGTCGGCCGAGGCCGAAGCGCAGAAGGGACAGACCCCTTCGCTCGCCGTCACGCCCGCGAACTACAGGTTCAAGTACAAGGGCCTCACACGCATGGACGGACGCGATACCCACCGGTTCGAGGTTACCCCCAGGCAGAAACGGCAGGGTCTGTTCAAAGGCGAAGTCTGGATTGACGCCGCCACTTACCTGCGCGTGCAGGAATCCGGCATCCTGGTCAAGACCCCGCTTTTCCTGAAGCGCGTGGCGTTTGTGAGGCGCTACGAAATCCGTGACGGCATCTCGGTGCCCCTTCAGGTCCAGAGTGTGGTGGACACCCGCCTCGTCGGGAAGGCGGAGCTGACGATCGATTTCAGCAACTTCTCGATCGACGGCCAAAAGCGGGGAACAACAGGCGACCTTGACGGCCAGTAAGACGCCATCCGGCGCAAGAGTCGCCCCACGGGAGAGTGCATGCGAACGCTGTTTCTGAATCCCCCGTCATTCGAAGGATTTGATGGCGGAGCCAGCTCGCGCTGGCCCGCCTCTCGAGAAATCGAGTCGTACTGGTACCCCGTATGGCTCTGCTACCTGGCGGGCATGCTGCCCGACAGCAAGGTGGTGGATGCCCCACCGCACAAGATTTCAATCCCGCAGACGGTCGCCATGGCCCGCGACTTCGAACTGCTGGTGCTCTACACCTCCACGCCCGGATTTCACGTCGACGTGAAAATGGCGGAGATGATGAAGGACGCCAACCCGAAGCTCAAGGTGGCGTTTGTCGGCCCTCCGGTCACCACCGAGCCCGAAAAGACTCTGCTCGGGACCAAGGCCATCGACTTCGTGGTGCGGCGCGAGTTCGATTATCAGATTCGCGATTAC
>JAIQFL010000546.1 GCA_020073365.1 Terriglobia bacterium
CATCCCGCTGCTCGAAACTCTCCACAAAGCATCGAATGCTGGCGGGCCTAATTCGTAGCAGCGGGATGCCCGCTCGGCTAAGTAGTAGCAAATCTTCCGAGCGGTGAAAAGCCTGGGGTACACCTCTCCTTGGTGGCGCCCAATTCCAACCCCAACCGGAAATATATAAATTGTTCTCGGATCTACTATAAGCGGGCCTTTGGCCTGCCACACCGGCATTCGTGCCGGCGTATCGGGGCACCCGAAGAATGCCCGCACGAATCCGGGCATGACAGCCTGACGCCGCTCCACGAGGGAGAGTCAAACCAACCCTAGCCCGTCAGAGCGTGGCAGACCACGGAAGACGCTGGTCTGCCCCGCCTCTTCCACGCCGTCCCGGCCTGCCCTGTTTGGGGTCCGCGCCTTTGAACGTCAGTGTCACATCGGCGGTGTGGTCCCGCTCGTTGAGCTTGAAATCCGACTTGGTCTCGCCCAGATTGTCGAACATCCCCTCGTCGTGGATCCGTTTCAGGAACAGCTCCGGATAGTCGGGGTTGAAGGGCTTTCCTTCTTTGAGAGACCAGATGCGCTTCATCTCGGCTTCGCCGTCCAGATCCAGTCCCACCAGGGTCAGCCTGGCCATGGTGAACTGCGGCCCGGCGTCGATGCGCACGGCGATATCGACGGCCTTCTTGGCGTCGTCGATTTTCCGCGCCGATGTGACCTTGGCCTGCATGTAGCCGGCGTGGCGCACGGCTTTGCGAATCCGCTCCAGGCCCTCGTTCACGCGGTCGAGATTGGCCACGTCGCCGGATTTGAAGTCGCCGGTTTTTAGCAGCCCTTCCGGCGGCAGGGGCGTCGGCCCGTCGAAGGCGACCTTGCCCAAATCGTAGCTTTCTGCCTCGTCTACAGTGACGAAGACGTTCACGCCCGCGACATCCTTGGCTGGCTCGGTGCGAATCTGGGGGAACGACACGCGCAGGCGGCCCCGCGCTTCATAGACCGGCCGGACCGCCGCATTCAGCACTTGGCGGAACGAGTCCTCGGTGTAGGGAGCGCCGATCCCAGTGCCCGACACGGATTCGCGCAGCACGTTCTGCGCTACCACCTTGTTACCCTCAAAGGTCACCTGGGCGACGGCGGGCAGGGGCCGCGCTGGCCGGAATACGATCTGGTAGTCCCCGGGGATGCCCGGCGTCACGCTCGCCGCAATTTTCTCCGGAACGCCCTTGGCCGCCAGGAATTCCTGGATCCATTTCACGTAGCGGTCCAGAACCGGCTGGGTGGCGGCCAGTTTTTCCGGCGAAAACAGCGGATCCTTGGCCTGCAAGGCGGCTTCGAGGTCCAGGGTCGAAACGTGCAGGTCCTCGAACAGCACCGGGTAGACCTGTTCTACTTCGGTCACCTGCAAGGTTGCGGCATAGCCCTTGTTCGGCCCGGGCACGAACTTGTAGCCCACAGTCTCAAACACGCCGCTGGCCACCAGGCGTACGCGCGCCGCTTCGAATTCCGGCCTTCCGGCCACCTGGCCGATCTTCAGTCCCGAGAGGGCCACCACCTGCTCGGTCTTATAAATGCGGTTGCCCTCCACCGCAATGCTTTCGATGGGCCACCGCGCGCCGGGTTGAGCCGCGGCGCCCGACTTCGCGGGCGGAGCCGGAGTGGCGGACTTCTTCGGAGCGGGCTTCGACTGAGCGGCCGGCGGCTGTGCGAATCCCGGCCCGGACGCCAGCAGCAGAGTAATCAGAAGCCATTTCATAACTTCTATGGTAGACGTAGCGCCGGTCGCGCCGGGTTTCCCCGGCGGCGAGAGCAAAAGGACCCGGGAGCGGCCGAAGCCCTGCGGAAATGCCCAAGATTGACAGAGTTCGTTATTTGGGCTAGGGTGGTTCCAGGAACACGAGGGTATCGCTATGAATGTCTCTCTCACGCCCGAGCTGGAAAAATTCGTAAGCACGAAGGTCAGCACCGGCCGCTACAATTCAGCCAGCGAAGTCGTCAGGGAGGCCCTGCGGCTCCTCGAAGAGCACGATCAGGCCCGCGGCATGCAGGTCGCGGCGTTCAACCAGGAACTGGGGCGGAGGCTGGCGTCGCTGGACCGCGGTGAAAAAGTTGATCCGGCAGAATCTCGCGGAAAGCTGCAGCGAAAATCACAAAAACGCCGGCAACTGAACCCATGATGGGTTATGTTCTCAGCGTTGATGCCGATCTCGACCTCGACGAAATCTGGGAATACATTGCCGCCGACAACATTGACGCGGCTGACCGGTGGATAGGAAAACTGTTCGATGCTTTCGAAGCCCTCGCGCGCACGCCGGGCATGGGCCACAAACGCGAAGACCTCACCGATTATCCGGTGCGGTTCTGGCCAGTTGGCTCTTACCTGATCCTCTATCGCGCCGAACAGCGTCCGATTGAGATTGTGGCCGTCACGCAGGGTTCGCGCGATATCCCCGCGTTCCTCCGCCGCCGTTTGCACTGAGGGGGAAACGCTCAACGGCCGGCCGAGGGAGGGACGACGAGTGAGCGACAAGAGCACACTTGAGGGTTGCGGTATACTTCGAGTGGCCATGAATTCGAAGAGAGCTCGCACAGACAAAGCGGCAGAGCGGTTGGCAGCCATTGCGGAGGAGCATCTGCATGGGCTGTCGCCTGAAGAGCGGGCAGATCGATTGCATGATTTCCATCAAGTGGTCTCTAAGATCGGTCCTGGCGCCAAATCTGGAGAGCCCCGCGGAAACCCGCGGAATCGTCGCGCAGTCCTAAAGCGCCCATAGCAGCAACGAATTCTTCTTCAGTCCAGAGTTCCAACAGTTTCCGAAAATCGCGGAGCAGTTTTTCTCGTTTGCCGCCGTGTTGCCAAATCGATCGGACGGCGCCCGCGACTCATTTCCTCCCGCCTGACATCTTCGACATCTGATTTTTCCGGGCGCTTCTTGTCCATCTCCAATTGTCTCCACCTCTCACGGACCCTTTCCCGCCACAAGCAACCAAGCACACGCATTCCACGTCGCGCACCTCAAGACGCCTCAAGACGCCTCAAGACGCCTCAAGACGCTCAAGACGCCTCAAGACGGTTCAAGACGCAGGGTCCGTGGAACCCCGGCATAGACCTCCGCTAGAATGAAAAAAGTGCCCTACGATCTGATTGTTATCGGAAGTGGTCCCGGCGGCTACTCCGCAGCCATCCGCGCCGGCCAGTACGGGTTGAAAACCGCCCTCGTCGAAAAGCAGGCCAAACTCGGCGGCACCTGCCTGCTGGTGGGCTGCATTCCCACCAAGAGCCTGCTCCAGACGGCGGACGTGTGGCAGCGCTTCGTCCATGCGGACGAGGAAGGCATCCAATGCGAAAACCCGCGCCTGGACTACCCCAAGGTCAAGGCGCGCAAGGACGGCATTGTCGACAAGCACTCCAAAGGCGTCGCCATGCTGCTGAAACGCGCCAAGGTGGACCGCATTGCGGGGTACGCCACCCTCAAAGGCGGCGGGAAGGTGGAGGTGCAGGCGGACTCCGGCTTGCAGATGCTGGAGGCCAAGAACATCATCATCGCTACCGGATCGGAAGCCCGCATGCTCCCCGGCCTGGAGCCGGACGCGCAGTTTATCCTGACCAACATCGAGATCCTCGACCTCACTGCCGTGCCCAGGAGCCTGATCATTATCGGCGCGGGGGCGGTGGGCGTGGAGTTTGCCTCCATATTCAAGCGTTTCGGCACGGAGGTCACAGTGGTCGAAATGCTGCCCCGCGTGGTCCCGGTGGAGGACGAGGATATTTCGAAAGAGCTGGAGCGCAGTTTCAAGAAGCAGAAGATTCGGGTGGAAACCGGCGCGCGCGCCGAGAATATTCAGAAGACCGCGAGCGGCGTCAAGCTCACCCTCACCACCAGGGACGGCAAGCAGGAGATCCTGGAAGCCGAGAAACTGCTGGTGGCGGTGGGCCGGAAACCCAATACCGACAGGATCGGCCTGGAAAACACCAAGGTGGAGCTCGACCGCGGCTTTATCAAGGTGGACCAAAACCAGCAGACCGCCGAGCCGGGCGTCTATGCCATTGGCGATGTGGTGGCGGGAACCCCCCAACTGGCGCACGTGGCCACCCGGGAAGGTATGATCGCGGTGGCCCATATGGCCGGCAAACCGGCCGTTCCGATCAACAAGAACCGCATCCCCGGCTGCACTTACACCGAGCCGGGTATCGGCAGCGTGGGACTCACCGAAGCCCTGGCGCGCGCCCAGGGTTACAAGGTCAAGGTGGGACGCTTCCCGTTTGCCGGGGATAGCCGCGCCACCATCCTGGGCCACCACGAAGGCTTCGTCAAGGTGGTGACGGAGGAGGAGTACGGCGAGATTCTGGGGGTCCATATCATCGGCCCGGAGGCCTTCGAGCTGATCGGCGAGGCGGTGGCGGCCATGGAAGCCGAGGCCACCGTCGAGGTGATGATGCAGACCATCCACGCGCATCCCACGCTGTACGAAGCCATGGGCGAGGCCTTCAACGCGGTCTACGGTCTATCCATCAATGCGTAAATGCTGCCTGCGGGAACTCGGCCGCGTGGATTACGGCACGGCGCTGGAGTTACAGCGGCAGCTTGTGGCCGAACGGAAGCAGGGGTTGATCCCGGACCAGCTTCTGTTGCTGGAACATCCGCACGTGATCACGCTCGGCCGCAACGGCCACCTGGAGAACCTGCTCGCCAACGACCACGTTCTGGGACGTGCGGGGATCGCCTTTTTCCCCACCGATCGCGGCGGCGATATCACCTATCACGGACCGGGCCAACTGGTGGGCTACCCGATTATGGACTTGCGGGAGTGGAAGCGCGATGTGGGGGCGTACGTGCGCTCGATCGAGCAGGTGATCATCGATACCCTGGCGGATTATGGCATTGCGGCCGGGCGTATCCAGGGGCTGACCGGAGTGTGGGTGGCAGAGCGCAAGATTGCCGCCATCGGAGTGCATATCAGCCGCTGGGTGACCTCGCACGGGTTCGCGCTGAACGTCGCCACCGATTTGAGCTACTTCCAGTACATCGTGCCGTGCGGATTGACCAAACCCGTGACGTCCATGGAACAACTCGGCGCGCATGCGACATTGGAAGAGGTTTCCCGAACCCTGGCCGGCCACTTCGGCCGCGTCTTCGATTGCGCAAGTGACACGGGCATTCCTGCCTGTGTTGGTGTTGATGTTGGAAACGGAGAACTGACATGACCGACGTAGTGATGCCCCAGATGGGCGAAAGCATTGTCGAAGGTACGTTGACCAAGTGGCTCAAGAAGGCTGGCGAGCGCGTGGAGCGCGATGAGCCGCTTTTCGAAATCTCGACCGACAAAGTGGACACCGAAATCCCTTCGCCCGCCGCCGGAACGCTCGCGGAAATCCTGGTGGAAGAGGGCAAGACCGTCGGAATCAACACCGTCGTGGCAAGGCTCGACGAAGCCGGGTCGGCCGCCGGGGCCGCCGTCGCCACGCCCAAAGCGGAAGTGCCGGCTCCCCCACCCCAGCAGGCCACGCCGAAAGCCGAGACGCCTGCTCAGGAAACCATCCAGGCAACCCCGGCGCCGCACCGGGTGGAGGACGCCACGCCCCTTCCCGAAGCCCCCGCCGAGCCTTCCGGTCCGCTATCGCCCCTGGTCCGCAAGATGGCGCGCGAGCACAACATCGATCTCGCACGCGTGAAGGGCACCGGCGCTGGCGGCCGCATTACCAAGCAGGACGTGGAAGCATACGTTGCACAGCGGCCGGCCCCGCCCGCTCCCCCGCAGGCGCTTGCGCCT
>JAIQFL010000106.1 GCA_020073365.1 Terriglobia bacterium
ATCGTGGAACGAACATTTGGATGGATCAATCGCTGGCGGCGACTCAGCAAAGACTATGAGCACCTCACGGAAACCAGCGAATGCACAATCCGCGTCGTGATGATCTACCTGATGGCCCGCCGTCTTGCACCCCCGAAACGACATCGGCGGGAGCGCCGATCACGAAGACGGAGGGTTATTTGACACGCTCTTAGCCTTCTTGCGATGTTCGGCGGTTCGGCTTCCTACCCACCCTCATCCAGCAGTGCCTTGCGAATTTCCGCCATCGGCAGATTCTTCCAATACCGGTTGAAATGGTCCATCGTCATAAACGAGCGCGACTGCATCCGGTCGATATACAGGCACCCGTTGAGATGATCGATCTCATGCTGCAGAATTCGGGCATACCAGCCGTCGGCCTCGATGCGGACCCGTTCTGCGCGTTCGTTCCAGCACTCCACCGTGACGCGCCGCGCGCGCGCCACCACGGCGCCGAACTTTGCCAGGCTCAGGCATCCTTCGAAGAATTCGACCGTCTCTTCGCCCAGCGTTATCGTCGGGTTGACGATCGCGTGGAACCCGACCGGCTGCCGTCCCAGTTCGTCTAGCCGCTCGGCGGCCAGATCCTTCATGAGCTCCGCCCGATCCTCGATCACCGCCAGTTGTAGGGAAACTCCCACTTGCGGCGCAGCCAGACCGACTCCCGGCGCCTCGCGCATGGTGTCGCGCAGGTCCTCGATCAACTGCTGGATGGCCGGGCTCCGGATCTCATCGATCGCCAGGGGCCGCGCCCTTCGCCGCAGCACCGCTTCGCCCACCTGAAGCACGTTCAGCAACATCGAAGCATACCGAAACTTGCAGTCTAACCGAAGCGGCACTCCATATGCTCGCGTAGCGCATGGCTGCATGAGCCGCCAGCCTTATGCCACACTACCCATTGTGCGTCTGAACCTGCGGAACTTCGCCTGGCTCCTCCGGCGAAGCCTGATAGCCACTTTGGACGACGGCTGTCTGAGCACCGCTAAGGGCGCCGCCTACTCCGCTCTGCTCTCGTTTTTCCCGGTGCTCACTTCGGCCGCGACCATCCTGGTTCAGACGCGCGCCGAGTTTGTCTCTCGCACCATTGAGGATGCGCTCTCCGAAATCGTGCCGCCGGACTCCGAAAGCCTGGTCCTCCAGCAGTTCCGCATGGCCGGCACCAGGCACAATTCACTTCTGATCGTGGCCGGGCTGATCTCCATCTGGGCGGCCTCGGGCGTCATCAAGAGTTTGATCGAAGGCTTCCACGCGGCCTACCGTGTTCCCCGCAATCGAAGTATCTTCCACCAAAGCTGGGTGGCGATGGCGCTGGTATTAGGCGCCGCCATTCCGTTGGTGTGTGCCTCGTTGCTGATCGTCTTCGGCGGGCAGGCGGAGCATGCGGTCCTCAACTGGATCAACGTCGATCCTCTGGTATGGGCTTGGCAGTGGGTCAGCCGCCTGACGCGCTACGCGGTCTCCTTCGCGACGACCGTGGTGGTGACTGCCAGCCTCTACTATTTCGGACCCTACCGCCGGCAGCGCTGGCGCTACGTGTGGCCCGGCGCGATTCTGGCTACTGTGCTTTGGCTGCTGGCCACCTCCGGATTCGCCTGGTATGCCAGCAACATTGCCAGGTACAACGTGATGTACGGATCGGTGGGCGCCGCTATCGCGTTGCTGGTGTGGATGTATCTGATGGCCATCATTGCCCTGATCGGCTGCGAATTTAACGCCGAATACGAGCGCAGCGCGCGCTAGCAGGCCATGGTAATACCCAAACCGCCACAGAACTTGCGGTTCTGGTGGGGCAGGCTTCAGCCTTCCACGCCCGCTTGCGCGCGTTCTCCCGATCTCCCCGCCACGGGCTGCCGGCATCCGCTACAATCGCATAAGTGAGGACCGCTGTCATTTTCATTCTGGCCGTGTCCTGTGTCCACGCCGCGGACTTTCCGATGACGTTGGTCTCGGAGGACGAAGCGGAGCCTATCCACAGCGCCATTATCCGCAAGGAGGCATGGACGCTCGACACCGTCCGCCGCCTGCGCGCCGAGGCCGACAAGCGCATGCGGGAGGGGCCGTGGACCGTTACTTCCGACCGGCCCAAAGGGATCGACCTCGATCCCCACGACTATTACAGCGAGGCTCCCTACTGGTGGCCCAACCCCGAAGACCCCAACGGCCCTTACCTCCGCAACGACGGCCAGATCAATCCCAGCCGCTTTCTGGCCAACAAGACAGCGCTCAATTCCATGTGCGACGCCGTTCTCACGCTCGGTACGGCAGCCTTTCTGCTGGATGACGCCCGCTATGGCCAGCGCGCCGCGCGAGTCATCCAAACCTGGTTCATCAATCCCAAAACCCGCATGACGCCCAGCTTGGACTACGCTCAAGCGGTCCCGGGCGTCAACAACGGCCGCGGCGCCGGAATCCTCGATGGGCGGGCCTTCATCCGCGCCATCCAGGGCATGGAGTTTCTGGCACAAACCGGAGCCTGGGATCCCAAAGACCAGGCCGCCGTGCGGAAATGGTTCGAGGAATATCTCCACTGGCTGACCGACAGCAAGAACGCCAGCGAAGAGAAGAAGAGCGCCAACAACCACGCCTCCTGGTGGACCGCCCAGGTGGCCGCCGTGGCTACTTTTGTGGAAAATCGCCAGGTCACCCAGATGGCCTTCAACTATTATCGCGATCGCATCTTCCCCCGCCAGATCCGCGGTGACGGCAGCGCCCCGCGCGAGGAGTCCCGCACCAAATCGCTATCGTATTCCGCGTTTAACCTGGAAGCGTTTACGTTGGTATGCCGCATCGCCCAGGTTCACGGCACAGACCTCTGGGCCGTTCACACCAAGAGCGGCGCCACCATTGGCACGGTTATCGATTACCTGCGACCCTACCTGGCAGACCCGCACAAGTGGAGCAAGGAGCAGATCGCAGACTTCCAGAACGACAGCCTCTATTTCCTGGCCTTCGCCGGGATGGGGCTCAAAAAACCCGAGTATGTAGCCCTCTTTCGAAAACTGGAACGCCCCGAAGGAGCGTGGCTGAGCCTGGTGGACTTGTTGGTCGGCCGTTGGGAAGCCGCCGCGCACCAGACGCGGCATTGAAGGCCGCGGCACGCCAAGTCACTTCGTAGACACTGCGAATACAGGCGCGCCCTTTTGAATGGCGCGGCCCGCCATGCGATTCTGGGTAGATGCGGCGAAGCGGACTCTGGCGCGCACCGGATTTCCTGAAGCTCTGGGCTGGCCAGGCGGTCTCTCAGATGGGGTCCACGATTACCGACTCCGGGCTGCCGTACACAGCCATCCTCGTGCTGGGAGCCTCACCGTTTCAGATGGGCCTCCTGAGCGGAGCGGGCGCAGCCGTCATCCTGGTGTTTGGCCTGTTCGCCGGAGCTTGGGCGGATCGTCTGCGGCGTCGGCCCATTCTGATTTTCGCCGACCTGGGACGCGCCGCCGTGTTGGGAACCGTTCCGCTAGCGGCTGCGCTCGGCCGCCTGAGTATGGGCCACCTGTACCTGGTGGCAGCGGCCAGCAGCCTCTTCAACCTTCTTTTCGAGGTGAGCTACCAGGCCTACCTACCGACGCTCGTGGACCGTGAGAACATCGTGGAATGTAACAGCAAACTGGCGTTGGCCGAGTCCATCGCGCAGGTAACAGGGCCGGGTCTCACGGGCATCCTGGTGGGGTGGATCACCGCTCCGAAAGCGATCCTCTTCGACGCCGTCTCTTTCCTGGTCTCGGCATCTTCCCTATCGCTGATCCGCAAGCCGGAGCCCCAGCCCGACCGCCGGCCGCAGCCGCATCTTCTGGGGGAAATCGCGGAAGGGTTACGCGCTTCATGGCGCGACCCGATCCTTCAGGCATTGGCGAAGCGGACAGCCACCGCTTCCTTCTTTCTGGGTTTCGCCGCCGCGCTGTATTTCCTTTTCGCGATGCGCGAGCTCGGTTTGAGCGCTGCGCTCCTGGGCACCATCATCTCGGTGGGAGGGGCCACCAGCCTGGCAGGGGCTTTTGCGGCGGAGCGGCTGGTGCGCCGCTTTGGTTTTGGCCGGACCTTCATCGGGGCTGCGGCGGTCACCGGAGTTACCGCGCTGCTGCCTCCGCTCGCGCACGGCCCAGTGGCCGTTTGCGCCATCTTTCTGGGCACGGCGCAATTGTTCGACATGGCGTGGCCGGTCTACAACATCAGCGAGTTGAGCCTGCGCCAGGCGGTCACGCCCAATCATCTGTTGGGTCGCGTGAACTCGGCGATGCACCTGCTGTTCCGAGGTGTTCTGCCAGTGGGGGCCCTGGCCGGCGGTATGATCGCCGAGGTCATCGGAATGCGAATCACAATGTTCGCCGGCGCCCTCGGGTTCCTGCTATCGACGTTGTGGCTCGTATTCTCACCAATCCGCCACCTGCGAGACCTGCCGGACGCCCCCGCGTAGGCAAGTCCCTAAGCGAGGGCCATCACCCGCAGCCGTTTCGGAACCGAAAACCGCTTGCCATGCGTCCTTTCCAGACGCTCGCATTCCGCGATGAACCGGTCTGTTCCTACGGTCTCAATGTGCCCGATTGTCCCGCCCAGCGCCGCGCAGAAGCCCCACCCCAGCACCGAGCCGACATCCGCGTCCCTGCGATCCTGGACTACCCCCTCCTCCATGCACCGGACCGTTTCCAACGACTGGATGCACCGGAACCGGACGACCAGTTCCCCGACCTCCGGCTTCGCGCGCACCGGGAACCACGTCGCAAGCTCCGGCCACAGTCGCTTCTTCGCGCCTTCCGGATATTCGTAGAACCCACCACCCGCCTTCTTCCCATGACGCCCGCACCGCTCGATCATGATGTCGAGCGCTTCGTCTGTTGCGTTCCGCCGGTAATCGGCGCCCAGGTCGGCCCGCGCCTGTTCCCGCACATGGCGCATCAGGTCGAGCGAGACCTCGTCGGCGAGAACCAGGGGGCCCACCGGCATCCCCGCCAGCCGCCCCGCATTCTCGATCAGCGCCGGAGCCACGCCTTCCAGCAGCATGCTCAGCCCCTCATTCACGTAGGTCGAAAACACGCGGCTGGTATAGAACCCGCGGCTGTCGTTCACCACGATGGGAGTCTTCCGCAGTCTTTTTGCCAGGTCCATGGCGCGCGCCAGGCACGCGTCCGACGTCTTCTTTCCCCGAATGATTTCCAGCAGCGGCATCTTGTCTACCGGCGAAAAGAAGTGCATCCCGATGAAGTTCTCCGGGTTCGTCCACGCCTCGGCCAGCCCCGTAATCGGTAGGGTAGAGGTGTTCGACGCGAACACGATTCCGTCTCCCGTAACGGCCGCGGTACTTCGGGTGACCTCCGCCTTGATGGCGCGGTCCTCGAACACCGCTTCGATCACCAGGTCGCAGCCGCGAAGACCGTCGTATGCGTCCGTGGCGTGGATCCGGGCCACGGCCTTGTCCCGCTCTTCCGCGGTCAACTGCGCCTTGGACACGCGCTTGTCGAAGACGACCGCTGCGGCGGACCTGCCACGTTCCGCACTCTCGCGTGTGGTGTCCAGTAGCACGACGTCCAGACCCGCGTCCGCGCAGACGTACGCGATCCCCGAGCCCATCATCCCGGCGCCGAGGACGCCGATCTTCGAAAACTCGTGAATCGGTACATTCGCGGGGCGCCCCGCTAAGCCGTCCAGCTCTTGTCTGGATCGCGCCAGCCGCATCAGGTTGCGCGCTTCCGCTGTACCCCGCACGTGGACGAAGTAACGCGACTCGATCTTCAACCCGGTATCGAGATCCACCTGGCAGCCTTCGAATACGCTCGACAAAATCGCCACCGGAGCGGGATAGAGCCCCATCGTCCGTTCGCGCAACATTGCGCTGGCCGGGCCAAATATGTGCCCCGCGCTCCCACCCGGAATGCGGAAGCCCTTCGCGTCCCACGGCTGAATCGTCGCTTGGCCGGCCCGACTCAGGATCCAGGCGCGGGCGCTTTCTAGCAGATTGCTACCGGGAGCAGCCACCGCGTCCACCAAGCCCGCCTCTTTGGCCTCGCGCGGCCCCAGCCTTCTGCCTTCCAACAGCAACGGCAGCGCGCGCTGGATGCCGATCAGCCGCGGCAACCGCTGGGTGCCGCCGAGCCCCGGCATGAGCCCCGCCTGTACGTTCGAGAGTTCGATATGCGTGGCTGGTTCGTCTGTCGCGATCCGGTGGTGGCAAGCCAGGCAGATCTCATATGCGCCCCCCGTCACTGTCCCCGTGATCGCGGCCACGAACGGTTTGCCGCTGGTCTCCATCCGGCGCAGCACCTTTCCCAAGCCCTGGACGTCCCCCGAGTAGGGCAACGTCCCCCGGCCCGCGCCGACTACGACGATAATGCCACCGCGCACCCCCGGGTCGGCAATCGCCGCGCCGGCTTCCCTGACGAACTCCTCCCCGGAGAGCCCGTCCAGGAAGGCAATTCCCTCGTCGTCAATGCTGTATTGGCTCATACGCGTTCAATCACGGTGGCGGTCCCCATGCCGCCGCCGACACACAGCGTGGCGAGCCCCGTCCCGACATCCCGCCGCTCCATTTCGTCGAGCAACGTCCCCAGAAGGATCGCGCCCGTGGCGCCCAGCGGATGCCCCATCGCAATCGCCCCGCCGTTGACGTTGACGCGATCGTGACTCACCGAGGTCTCTTCCATGAAACACAGCACCACCGCGGCGAACGCTTCGTTCATCTCGAATAGCCCCACGTCGCGCGCTTCCATGCCCGCTTTTTTGAGCGCCTTCCGGGTGGCTGGCGCGGGCCCCGTCAGCATGATGCACGGTTCGCTGCCGATGCTCGCAAACGAGCGGAATCGGGCGCGCGGTTGGAGCCCGAGTTTCTCGCCCATCTCGCGGTTGCCGATCAGGACCGCGGCCGCCCCGTCGGCGATCCCCGACGAATTGCCGGCGTGATGCAGATGGCGGATGGCCTCCACTTCGGGATATCGCTGGATGGCAGTCGAGTCGTAGCCGAACTTCTCACCCATCTGCGCGAACGACGGCTCCAGACGCGAGAGGTCTTCGATCGTCGTGTTCGGCCGGACCAGCTCATCCCGATCCAGGATCGTTTCGCCATTCAGATCCACCACCGGAACGATCGACTTCTGAAAGTAGCCGCACCTCCAGGCGTTGGCCGCCCGAAGCTGGCTCTGGAACGCATAGCAGTCCAGGTCGTTGCGGCTGTAGCCCCGCAGCGTCGCCAGCAGGTCTGCCGAGATTCCCTGCGGCACGATGTGCGCCGGGAAGGCTACGCTCGGATCGGCAAACAGGGCTCCGCCGCTCGACCCGATGGGCACGCGCGACATGCTCTCCACGCCGCCCGCGATCGCCAGGTCCGCTTCCCCCGAGATCACCTTTCCCGCGGCCACATTGCACGCCTCCAATCCCGACGCGCAGAACCGGCTCACCGTCACACCCGCCGCCGTTTCCGCGTATCCCGCTTGCAGCACCGCCGACCGCGCGATGTCGCCTCCCTGTTCGCCCGTGGCCTCTACGCAACCCAGCACGACGTCGTCCACCAGTGCCGTGTCCAGCCGGTTCCGCTGTTGAATGGCCCGCAGCACCGTAGAGGCGAGCGACACTGGCGTCGATTGGTACAGAGCACCCGACGCCTTGCCTTTGCCTCGCGGCGTGCGCACCGCATCGTAAATATACGCTTCCGTCATTTCAGCAACGACCTCCCGATGATCTCCTTCATGATCTCCGACGTCCCCGCCCAGATGCGGTGCACCCGCGCCGCCGCATACAGCCGGGCGATCGGACACTCCCACATGTAGCCATACCCGCCGAAGAATTGCAGGCACTGGTCCGTCACCCGTCCGGCCAGTTCGGCAGTCCACAGCTTGGCCTCGGCCGCCATCTCCGCGGTGAGCTCCCCCGAGTTATGCTCCATCACCGAGCGGTCGATAAACGCCTGCCCGATGTCGAGCTCCGTCTTCATTTCCGCCAGCTTGAATTTCGTATTCTGAAAGTCCGCCACTGGCTGCCCGAACGCCTTGCGCTCCTTGACGTACGGCAGCGTCAGGTCGAAGGCCGCGCGCGCCACCGCCAGGGAGCCGCAGGCGGCCGCCAGCCGCTCGTCGCCCAGCAACCGCATGATGGCGTGGAAGCCCTTCCGCGGGTCGCCAAGCACGTTGGCACACGGCGCCTCGACGTCATGGAAGAACAGCTCCGCCGTATCCTGCGCGTGATACCCCAGCTTTTCGAGCTTGCGGCCGCGCTCGAAGCCCGGCATTCCCGTCTCCACTACGAACAGTCCGATCGCACGCGGGTTGGCGGCATCCGTCTTGGCGGCGACGATCACGATGTCCGCGTTGATGCCGTTCGACACGAAGGTCTTCGAGCCGTTGACCAGCCAGTGGTCGCCGCGCAGTTCCGCGCGCGTCTGAATGCCGGCGAGATCGCTGCCCGCGGCCGGCTCGGTCATGGCTACAGCCAGGATCGCCTCCCCCGCAACGGCGCGTGATAGCAGCCGGCGCTTCTGCTCCTCCGTCCCCAGCCGGTCCAGGTACGGCGCGACCACCGACGAATGCAGCCCGAACGCCACTCCGGGAGTATGCGCCAGTTCCTCCGCGACGATCTGGTCGTAGCGGAAGTCGCGACACCCCGCGCCGCCATAGGCCTCGTCCGCCCACGTGCAAAGGAACCCGTGGGCCCCGGCCTTCTTCCAGATTTCTTTGGGGGTGATGCCGGCCCGTTCCCAGGCGTTGTAGTGCGGCGCGATTTCGTTCTTCACGAACTCGCGAAAGCTCTTCCGGAACATCTCGTGTTCCGGCTCAAAATGCCGGCGCTTCACAACCCTCCCCTCGAAACTGATTCGCCCTTCTTCACCCAACGATGCGCGCCGCGCGGAAGCCATCGATCTCCCCGGCGGAATACCCCGCCGCCCCCAGGATCTCCTCCGTCTCGGTGCGGCCGCGCGAACAGGGCGAGTCCGGCTCGAAATCGAAATCGCTCATCTTCAGCGGCGGCCGAAACTCCACCAACTTCCCGATCCCTGGACATTCCGTTTCTACCACCATCTCCCTCGCGCGCGCCTGCTCGCTCTCCATCGCTTCCTCCAGCGTCAACACCAGCGTCACGCAGCAATCCACATCGCGGAACACCTTCATCCAGTGGCCCGAGCTCTGCCCACCGAAAATGGTCTGCAATTCGTCGCGCACGCGCCGCGCTGCCTCTCCGTGGACCAGGTGTTTGGGTTTCAGGTCGGGCCGCTCCAGGGCGTCGCACAGCCGCTCCCAGAACTTGGCTTCCAGCGCTCCTACCGCGAGATACCGGCCATCCCCCGTCGAGTAGTAGCTGTAGCAAGGCAGCCCGCCGGAGAGCATGTCCTCTCCGCGCGGCGCGGTCCGGCCGGACGCGGTCATGGCGGACAGCGCCAGCACCGAGTGCGCCATCAAGCTGTCGGTCATCGCGACATCCACGTACCGCCCCTTGCCGCGCGCCTTCGCATCCACCAGACCCGCCAGAATGCCCATCACGCTCGTGAGGCTTCCGCCCAGAAGGTCGCCGATCTGGAGGTTGGGAATGGCTGGCGGTCCGCCCGACGTGCCGATCTGGTCGCCCACCCCGGCCCACGCCATGTAGTTGATGTCGTGCCCCGCCCGCAGACGGTTGGGCCCGTTCTGCCCATATCCGGAGATCGAGCAGTACACCACCCGTGGATTGATTGCGCGCACCAGCTCGTAGCCGATGCCCAGCCGATCCACCACGCCCGGCCGGAAACCTTCCACCACGACGTCCGCTTCCTTCGCCAGCCGCAGAAAGATCTCGCGGCCCGCGGTTCGCGTGAGGTCGATCCGCAGCGCGCGCTTGTTGCGGTTGAGCATCAGGTGGAGCAACGTCCGCGGACCCGGCCGTGCCCGCACATGTGCCCCGTGCGCTGGCTCCTCGTCACCCACGGGCTCGATGCGGATCACGTCCGCGCCCAGGTCGGCCAGGTGAAGCGTGGCCACAGGGCCCGGCAGCAGCCGTGAAAGATCGAGCACCCGGATATGGGATAGCGGTTTCGGGCGCGGGGAAGTCATCACGACTTGACGGCCGCCTCAGCGGTCGGTTCCCACTCCCAGTCCGCGAACATCTCGCGCAGCCTGGATTTCTGGAACTTCCCCACGGACGTGCGCGGAATCTCCGGAACAAAGACGATCGCGTCGGGCAGTTGCCACCGGTTGAACTTCCGGGCCAGGTGAGACCGCAGTTCCTCCGGTGTGGCGTCGTGTCCGTCCTTCAGCACCACGGCGGCCAGCGGCCGCTCCGCCCACTTCGGATGCGGGATCGCAATCACAGCCGCTTCACGCACCGCCGGGTGGTCCATCAGTGCGTTCTCCAGGTCCACCGAGCTGATCCACTCCCCGCCGGACTTGATCAGGTCCTTGGCGCGGTCCGCGATCTTGACGTAGCCCTCCCGATCGATCGTCACCACGTCGCCCGTTCGGAACCAGCCGTCCGCCGTCCACCGCCCCTGCTGGTCGGGCAGGTTGTAATAGCTCGCCGCGATCCACGGGCCGCGCACGTGCAATTCGCCCATAGTCTCGCCGTCCCAGGGAACCTCCCGCTCGCCCACCATCGCGCGGATCTCCACGAACGGAACCTGCGTTCCCTGTTTCGTGCGGACCGCCATGCGCTCGCCTTCGGACATCTCCGAAAGGCTGCTCTTCACCGTGCACACGGTTCCGATCGGGCTCATTTCCGTCATGCCCCACGCCTGCCGGATTTCGATCGCGTGCCGGTCGAACCCGCGGAGCAGGGATTCCGGCAATGCGGATCCGCCCGACAGCACCCGCAGTCCCGGCTGTAATTTCCAGCGTCCCGGATGCTGATCGAGGGCCGCGAGAATTCCCATCCAGATGGTGGGAACACCCGCCGACCGCGTGACCTTCTCCTGCTCCAGCAGATCCAGCAGGCCGATGGCGTCGAGGTTTGGTCCCGGCAGTACCTGCTTCGCCCCAAGCATGCCCGCGGCATACGGGCACCCCCAGGCGTTGGCGTGAAACATGGGTACGATCGGCAGAACGCAATCGGACTGCGACAAGCCGAAATAGTCCGGCAGGGCCTCGCAGAACGAGTGCAGCACCAGCGAGCGGTGCGAATATATCACGCCCTTCGGCACGCCCGTGGTCCCGGATGTGTAGCACATGGCCGCCGCTTCGTTCTCGTCGAGCTGGGGAGCCTCATAGCCGGCCGCGCCCTGCTTCAGAAAATCTTCGTAGTTTTCATACTCCGGCGGCAGGCCCTGGCCCGTGGTCGGCACCACGATCACGCGCTCCAGGTTGACTCTCCCGCGCAACTTCTCGTACACCGGCAGCAGCACGTCGTCCACCAGGAGCACCCGGTCCCCTGCGTGGTTCACGATGTAGGCCAGCTCATCCGGATGGAGCCGCAGGTTGAGCATGTGCAGCACGCTCCCCGAGACCGGCACGCCGAAGTAGGCCTCCAGGTGCCAGACGTGATTCCACATCAGCGTGGCGATGCGGTCCCCCCGGCCTACTCCTCCCGCTGCCAGCGCCGCGGCGAGCGCGCGCGCCCGCCCGCAAACGCCGGCATAGTTGGACCGGTGAATGCTCTTGTCCGGCAGCCGTGAAACGATCTCCACCGCCCCGAACAACCTTCCCGTGCGCTCCAGAATCGGCGCCAACGTCAAGGGGAACTGCATCATCGTGCCCAGCATCCGTACCTCCGGCCAGATGACAGAATACACCATCGGAGGAATTTTCGCCGGGATCCCAACGGCGGCAGCGCTGTTGATTCCGCAATTGGGAAGTCGAAGATGCGTTCGGCCAAGGCGTTCCGGTCGGGGCACTGGTCGAACCAGTGGCTTGCTTACCTCAGCTATGCCAACTCCCCGACTTTCCCCACCTCCAGCACGAGGTCGCCTTCGCCGTCCACGAAGAACGCCGGGGCGAAGCGCTTGCCCCAGACAATCTCATCGTGGCGATACGAGTGGCGGGCCAGCACCGTCTGGCTGAACGTATCGTCGTAAGCCTTCACCAGGATCAGTAGCTCCGCCTGGAGCCGCGCCAGGTCTTCCGCCGTCTTGCCCCACAGCGGGCTCTCCCCGTCGATGGGGTGCACCACCGTCCATGTCAGCGGAAGAAACAGCACCTTCTCGCGCTCCAGCTTCAGCATCTGGTACGTCCGTTTGGGCTGGCCGTTGCCTGTTTCCACCGTCATCAGCATGGGCCGCACCTCTAATTCCATCAGGGAATTCGACCGCTGGTTGACCACGCGGAACTGCAGGCTCGTCACATCCTGGTACGGAGCCACCACCATGGTCTCGCTGAAGCCGATGCGCGCCGAGGGCCGCGAAACACGCCCGAACAACAGGCCGGTGGCCACGGCAAAGCCCAGGACTCCCACCAGGGATTCGAACGACGACACCACGTTGGCAGCCAGCCCCTTCGGCGAGATGTTCCCGTAGCCCACCGTGCTGAGCGTGTGCGCGCTGAAGAAGAACCCGCTCAGGAAACGGCCGAACGCGGTGGACCCTGCGCCGCCCTGTAGCTGGTCCGGCCCCAGCCCGAAATAGATGCCGGCGAACAGCGTGTTCACCACCAGGTAGCCCAGGAACAGCACTGCCAGAAATCTCGACCAGCTCATGTTGATGAGGTGCAGGTAGGGATGAACGTCGCGCCACGTGGTGCCGCGCCGGTGCACGTTGAAGCTGCCGTCCTTGTTGATGACCCGGCGGAAAGGCGCCGTGAACTGCTGGGTCAATCCCGGATCGAAGCTGATTTTCTGCATAGATCAGGCCACCGCCGACAGCCATTCGCGAACCAACTCTTCGGGGCTGCCCTTCAGGTCCAGGGGCTCCGTGCGGGTTTCCTGATTGTTCTCCAGATAGGCCGCCACAATCCCATCCGGCGTGGGCCGCAGCTCCAGGCGCCGCTCGCGAACCTCCAACCGCAGCGTGGAGCCCAGCCATGCGATCTGCACCTTCAGCCGCATCCCGTGGCCCACGCGCGCCGCCTGCCTGAGCAACTCCGCTGTGTAAGGCCCGTTTTTCAATTCCTCCGCGTTGGGCGCCGCGGCTTGCGCCCTGGCCCGCTCGCTGGCGCGCGCCCGCTGCTGCCGCTCCGCATCTTCCTTACCCTGCTCCTGGGATTCCAGGGTCTTGAGGTTGTTTTCCAGGTTGTCGAGGAAACTCATGTCCTTCTATTTTGACGCAAGATGGTGCACCGGAAAAGAGCGGTACGATGGACCCGATGCCCGATCGCACCCGCGAGCGCCTCACCCATCTGCGAAACGGATTGCTGCACCTGCATAAGAGCCTGCTCGATTCCGAACGAGCCGCTTACGAACGCGACGTAGCCCGTATTACCTCCACCGGACAGTATCTCGGCCTGGTGCTGCACGACCCGTGGTTCTCCTGGCTTCACGACCTTTCCCAGTTCATCGTGCTGGTCGACGAAACGCTGGATTTCGAAGAGCCCGCTACCGTGGAGGATGCCGGCCGGTTGATCGCCCAGGCCCGCGACCTGGTATCGCCTTCCGAAGGCGGCGACGGCTTCCGCAGGCGATATTTCGAAGTGATGCAGCGTGACCCGGCCGCCGTACTGGCTCACCGCGACATGATCAAAGTGTTCGCGGAACTGGTGTAAGCGCCGATTCGCATCCGCAAATTCTCACTTGACATCCCCCGGGTCATCCGTTATATTTTATAACGTTAGAATGTTTAACACTTTCAAGGACCGGCGGCCGGCGCTCACGCCGCTGGAGCAGTTGGTCATGGATTTTGTTTGGTCGCACCCCAACTGCACCGCGGAATCGTGCCGCGAAGGCCTGGCGGGCCAGCGCGCGCTCAAGGATTCCACCATCCGCACCATTCTGCGGCACCTCGAGGAGAAGGGCTACCTAACCCACTTCATCGACGGCCGTACCTATGTTTACAAGGCGTCCGCGACGCCGCGCAACGTTGCGGCCCAAGCGGTTGCCCAGCTCGTCGACCGGTTCTGCGGGGGCTCCGTGGAGGAACTGATCGTGGGCCTCGTGGATAGCCAGGTGCTCGAAGCGAAACAGTTGCTGAGGCTGGCCGCCAGGATCGCAGCCCGGAAGGAGAAAAAAGGATGACAACCCTCATATTCCTCACGGAATGGGCACTCCGTTCCGCCATTGTCGTGTTGACCGCCGCCCTCTTGCTGAGGGCCCTGCGGGTCCAGGATCCGTCCGTTCGGCTGGCTGCCTGGAGCGCCGCTCTGGCCGGCTCACTGCTGATTCCGGCGCTGGCGGCGGTGCTTCCGGGGCTGAGCGTACCGCTGTTGCGCACCGCGGGACCTGCGGCCGCCATACAAGAGTCGATCGTCGCCGATTCCGCGCTGCCCGGGTGGAGCCCAACGGTGCAGCCGTCGGGAGGGCCGCGGATGCCCGTCGGGGCGGGGAAGCCAGGGAAGCCCTTCAACTGGACGGCGATGGTGCTGCTGGTGTATTTTCTGGGCGCGGGGGCGCTGCTCCTTCGGCTGTCGACGGGACTGGCTCTCAGCCGCCGCCTGATCGGGCGGAGCCGCGCCACCGGCCGTTACCTGCCGGGCGGCTTGCCGATCCACGAGTCGGCCGACATGGCGGCGCCGGCCACGCTGGGCATTCTCCGCCCGATGATTGTGCTTCCCAACGATTGGCGCGAATGGGAGCATTCCAAGCTGGAGACCATCCTGGCGCACGAACGCTCGCACGTTCGCCGGCGCGATCCCGCGGTGCAGTTGGTTTCGGCGATTCACAGAGCGCTGCTCTGGTACAGTCCCCTGAGCTGGTTCCTGCACAGCCGAATCGTGCGGCTGGCCGAAGAGGCCAGTGATGACGCCGCACTGGCGGCCGCCGGCGATCGCGCTTCCTATGCCGCAGTGCTGCTCGATTTCATGCAGCGCAGTGTCAGGCGGGTACGCTGGGAGGGGGTTGCCATGGCGCGATACGGAAAGGCCGATGACCGCATCAATCGCATTCTGGACGGAACCCGCATCTCCCGGGGAGTGCCGCGTTTCGGCTGGGCGGCGATCCTTACGTTGGCCGCGCCCCTGGTCTATCTGGCTGCCGCGGCGCGCCCTGCAACACTCCCGGCGGCGAAGGCGGCTTTGCCCGTGTACGTACCGGCCGTGGTGACATCCTCGCTGTCGCAAGCACCCGTGTCACCAGTGGCGGAGGTCGCATCCACCGCGCCGGTGGCAGAGGCCGCACCGGTCGCGGCTGTCCAAGCGTCCGCGGCGGTCGAACCCTCCGCGCCAGCAGCGCCGCCCGCACCTCAGCAGAGCGCCCGTGAGAGCGGGGGGCCGATCGATCGATACATCATCGTTTCGGGAGACTCCACGAGCGGGTCATGGGATAGCCGCGACCATTTGCCATTCGATGAATGGCGATCCAGATTCGGCGCCCACTTCGTCTGGTTCCGGCAGGACGGCCAAGACTACATCGTGACCAGCCAGCAAGTCCTCGACGAATTGCACGACGCCATGGCGCCGCAACGGGAGGTCAATCGCATGCAGTCGGAAGTCAATCGCCAGCAACGCGAGGTTAACCGCATGCAAGCCGGCGTGAATGAGCAGCAGCGCGAGGTCAACCGGCAGCAGGATGAAGTCAACCGGCAGCAGCAGGAGGTCAACAATCGGCAGCGGGCGGGGCTCGCGGATCGGGGTGAGCAATCCCGGGTGAACGCGCTTCAGTCCGAGGTGAATGGGCAGCAGCGACTGGTGAACCAGGAGCAGGCGAAAGTGAACCTCGAACAGGATCGTGTGAACGGGGAGCAACGGAAGGTGAACGACGAGCAACGGCGCGTTTCCCCCATGATTGAGTCGGCAATCCAGGACATCCTGGATTCCACCATACCGAAGGGGCTGGCGCACCGCCTCGACTCCCGGTAAGCGCCAGCTTAGCGTCCACGAAAGAACTGGACACTTTGGAACCGGGCCGTCCCGGCTGCCCTACGCCAGCCGGCGCTCCAGTTCGCTCACAAACTCGCTTTCCCGCTCGATCGCCATACTCACCTTCAGCCAGAACAGCGGCAGCGGGGCGAGCAGGTCGTCGCACCCCTCACAGAGATTGACGGCGTCCTTCTCGGTGGTCACGAGCGCCGTCGCGCCTCTGGCCATCGAATACTGCGAGATGCGATGCAGTTCTTGCGGGCGGTACCGGTGGTGGTCGTCGAACTCCACCCAGTCCGCCACATCTACCCCCAAACCCTCCAACGTGCGCCGGAAGGACTGCGGATTGCCTAACCCGCAAAACCCCGCGACGCGCCCGAACGGCCGTTCGGCGATTCCGAACTCCCGTCCGGTGCGGTGCTCCACCCAGGCCTGGGGCTCGATCCAGGCGCGAAAAACCGGCGCCTGCGTGTTCCACTGGCGGACCGCGCGTTCAATCGCCGGCGCGCTATCGGAAATATCGCTGCGCGTGATCAGGATCACATCGGCTCGCGCCAGTCCCCCGATCGGTTCGCGCAGGCGCCCCAGCGGAAACACGTCACCGCCGCCGAACGGATCGAGCGCGTCGACCAGTACCACGTCCACGTTCCTGGCGAGCCGCAGGTGTTGGAAGCCGTCGTCCAGCACGATCACGTCGATATCGAATTCGTTGCGCAGAAGCCTGCCGGTTTGTACGCGGTCGATCCCGATGCCCACAGGCGCCAGCTTGGAGCGTACGAAAATCTGCGGCTCGTCGCCGGAATGTTCCGCGCGGACGGTGGCCCCGGGCGCCAGCACCAGGTGCTTTTCGGGTGAGCCGCGGGCATATCCCCGCGTCAGAATGCCCGGCTTGTGCCCACGCTGCTTCAGGACTTCCACCAGCCGCAACACACAGGGGGTCTTGCCCGTCCCACCCATGCTGAGGTTCCCCACGCTGATCACGGGGAGGTCCAACTTGCGCTGACTCCTCAGGTCGCGCGCCTGTTTTTGCCGCGCGCCCGCTTCCCACCCTCGTGCGAGGACCCATCGCAACTCGAACCATGGTGTGGCCGGTCGGTACCGCGGAACGTGACGTTGGAACAGTTCGCGCACTTCCTCCACCGCGCGCGCGGTGGCGCCCCGGCGGGCTTCGGCGCACGCCAGCGCATTGCGGCCGACCTCCCGCGCCCGAATGGGGGCAACCAGCAGTTGCTCTACCGCGCCCGATAGCTCGGCTGCCTTGGCTATTTCTACGCATGCCCCGGCAGCGCGGAACTGGTCCGCGATGTCGCGGAAATTCTCCATGTGCGGACCCACGACTACGGGCTTGGCAAAGAATGCCGGCTCCAGGATATTATGCCCGCCGCGTTGAGCCAGGGTCCCACCCATGAAGACAACGTCGGCCACCGTAAACAGGCCGCTTAGCTCGCCGATGGTGTCGAGGAGGAGGACGTGGGGCAGGGAAGGGGCGCCGGGCAATTCCGTCCGCCGCACGTAGGGAACCCCGGCGGCCTTCAATTTGTCCGCTACCACATCGAAACGCTCCGGCTTCCGCGGGGCCAGAATCATCAACAGGTTCGGATGGCGCGCGGCGAGTTCCCGATAGGCGGCGATGACCGTGTCGTCTTCGTCCAGGTCTCCGGCGGCCGAAGGCGGCATGGTGCTGGCTGCGATCCACACCTTGTCCGGCCGGGTGCGCCGCAGATATTCCATCACCGGAGAATCCTCCGCCGCGGGGTGCGCCTCGAAGTCGTACTTGAAATTGCCGCTGGTTCGGGTCCGCTCCGGCGGGGCGCCCAATTCGAGAAATCGATCTCGAATGTCGCCGGTTTGCGCCAGGATCGAGTCCGCCGCGGGCAGCACGGCTCGAAAGATCCAACGGAACCGATGGTAACGGGGAAACGCGCGGTCGGAGATCCGGCCGTTGACGATGGTCAGCCCCGCCCCGGTGCGCTTTACTTCGCGAAACAGGTTGGGCCAGATCTCCGTTTCCGCAATGGCCACCACCGAGGGCTGCAGCGTCCGCAGCACCCTACGCACGGCAAACACGCAGTCCACGGGAGCGTAGAACACCCCGTCCGCCAGACCGCTCAGCTTCTCCGCGGCCGTCGAACGACCCGCCAGGGTCGCAGCCGAAAGAAACAGGCCGCTGTGGGGAAACTCCGCCCGCAGGCGACGGACCAGCTCCACGCAAGCGAGCACCTCTCCTACCGAAACTGCATGCAACCAGATCGCCCCTGGGCAGGTCTGTCTAAATGAATGCGGGAGAAATCCGAAGCGCTCGGGTAAGGATTGCCAGTAGCCGCGGCTGCGTATGCCGCGAAACAGGAAATACAATAACAGGACAGGCAGCCCAAACGCCTGAAGGACCCGATAGAGGAAATAGATGCCTTTTGTTTTCAAACGTTTGGTTCTTATCACGAGTATAGCGATGGCGTTCGCTGCGGACAAGGAGCCCCCCTTCAAGGCTGCTCCAGCCACGAGTTATGTGCATCGCCAGACCAACGATAAGGTCACCATCGGGGTGGAAGCGTACGCCACCGAGGACAAGATCAAAACGGCCTTCGGCAAACTCAACCCCTATCATTACGGCATCCTCCCGGTGCTGGTGGTGATTCAGAACGATGGCGATAAGGCCATCCGTCTGGACCGGCTAAAGGCGGAATACGTCGGCCTCAACGGCACTCGCGTCGAGGCCACGCCGGCCAAAGACGTCCGGTATGCGAACGGCCCCAACCGCCCGAAGGTGATTCCCGGCCCGACTGGCCCCGTGCCCTTGAGAGGTAAGAAGAACCCCCTGGACGCCTGGGAGATCGAAGGACGCGCCTTAGTGGCCGAGATGTTGCCGCCGGGCAACACCGCCAGCGGATTCGTCTATTTCCAGACAGGTCTGCTGGGGGGCGCCACCATCTATTTGAGCGGCTTGGTGGAAGCCGGCACCAATCGGGAGTTGCTGTTCTTCGAGATTCCGCTGCGCTGAAAGTGGTGGGGCAGGCGGTCCCGCCTGCCTCACCCGCTTGCGGGCGTTTCTTTTACGCTACGTGGTTCTTCACGCGGTCTCCCGTGCGCTCTCGGTGGCGGGTTGCGCCAGAGGCAGCATCACGCGCAACACCGTGCCCCGGCCCGGCGCCGACTCCACCGCAAAACTGCCAGCCAGATTGCTGACTCTCTCCTCGATTCCCAGCAGACCCATCCCTCTCTCCTGCTGTGCGGGGAAGCCCTTGCCGTCATCCTGGATCGACAGCACCAACCGGTCGCGCTCCTGCCGCACCGTGACCATTACATCATGCGCGTCCGCGTGTTGCACGATGTTATGCAAGGCCTCCTGGACGATGCGGTAAATGCAGGTCTTGTGCTCCTCGGGAAGCTCTTCGGAAACCTCTTCGGCCGCAATCTTCACCCACACGCCGCTCCGTCTGGAGACCTCCCGAGCCTGCCACTGGAGGGCCGGCACCAGTCCGAGGTCGTCCAGCATGGAAGGCCGCAAGAGCAAGGCCATATTGCGGACCACGCTGATGGAGTTCTCCACCAGCCGCTTGATTTCATCCGCCTTGGCGGCCACCGCATCCGTGTCTTTGGTGCGAATCAGCGTCGAGAGATTGGCCATCTCCACCAGCACGCCGGTCAATGCCTGCCCCACTTCATCGTGCAGCTCGCGCGAAATCGACCTGCGCTCGTCTTCCTGGGCTTCCACCAGGCGCGCCGACAACAACTTCAATTCCGCCCGCGCATCCGAAATCTCCTGGTACCGCTCAGCCGTCTCGGTTTCGAGGCTCAGAATCTTGTACATGCTGAACGCGGCCAGCAGCAGCCCCAGCCCGATGGTCAGCCCGATGGTGACGGTCAGGCGCCGCTGGAATTGCAGGAAAATGGCTTCCACCTTCACCTTGCCGGCGTTCAGTTGCGACTCATTGATGCTGCCGATCTGGTTCGCGATGCCCAGCATGGACATCCGGCGCGGGAAGACTTCATCGCGTAGAAAGGCGTAGCCGTCGCGGCGCCTCTGTTCGGTGGTCCATTGAAACACCGGCTCCAGCACGCGCCAGTAAGCCGCCAACTCATGCGTCAGAACCTGGAACGGCGTGGCCTCCTGCGCATTCAGCAGCGCCCGGTATTGCTCCAGCGCGGAATCCATGTCGTTGCGGGCCTCCAGCAGGCTGTACCGGTGGCCTTCGGCTTTTCCGCTTTCGGGCTCCAGCAAATAGTCTCTGACGTAGGTGCCGGAAACATACACGTCGGCGCGGATTCTCTCCAGCACCCGCGTGCGCAACAGGAAATCTTCGCGAATGGCGTCATTGGAGGTCTGGATCTGCTGCAGGGCCTGGATTCCATCGAACCCGGAGAATGCCATGAGCAGCAGCAGACCTCCGAAGCCCGCCAGGAGCACCAGCCGGCTGTCTACAACCCGGGCTCCGTTGCGACGTGGCGGGAACATGTCTGGTCGAGCGCTCATTCGATCAAGGCAGCAGAAAGTATGTCTGACGCGTCCTGCTCCTATCGTAGCGCCCGGTCATAACGCGTTTCCGGCGAGCCTCGCGGCAATCATCGGCGGCCAGAGTGATGGCTCACGCCATCTTTGCCGCTCCCATTAAGCAACTTCCACAGGTGCGGATCGGTGTCGTTGTAGCGTTTCGCGGCAGGGACCCAGTGCTATCCGCGCAGCCATCAAGTCTCAGCCTGGGGCGTCATGCCCTGATTTGGGGCCAACCTGGCTTACCGTCCGAAGCCGACTTATCGTTCCTATCCGGCAGGCGTTCAGGCCGACCGCGTCTCCGTGGACGGCGATTCGGGAGTTACGATGGGCTGGGCCGGTGCTGGGCTGTGAGCTTACCAGTGGCCGCCGTTTTTCCAGTAGACTGCGCGCTGGTTCTCGTCTTGAGCGCGCCTTAGGTCTCCGCCTTTCCGATAGAACTCGGAGAGTTTCTCGTGTGCTTCCAATTTCGTGAGAGCGCTCGCGCCCGAGGCTTGGCCCTGCTGGACGTATGCCATGACTCTTTGGCGGTCAACCGGCGCCAATTCCGAGTGACCGGAGAGGTCGTACAGGTTGGGATTAACAGCCGCGTGACGTCGAGGACTCGAGGGAGCGGCCGGGGCGGCAGCGCTCTCCACGTCCACGCGGCGCACAAACCGCGCCTTGGGACAGTCTCGTCACTCACGCTACCTCAACCCCGTGTCCCGGAGCGCAAGGAATTCCGGACGGATCGCCGGGCATCGGAAGTCGGTCGGCAATCGCGATAGGGAAGTTCGCCGTCGGTTTGGACACGGCGCAACGCTCGCGCCCACACGAGGCAAGCCTCAGGCTCAGAAGTTCAGCTTCAGCGCCAGTTGCAGGATCCGACCCGTGCTGTCTAAGGTCGAAGTGATACGCCCAAACGTAGCGGTGCTGATGTTCGCCGACGGATTCGAGAAGATCGGGTTGTTGAATACCTTGAAGGCCTCCGCCCGGAAAGTCAGATTTCCCGCCTCGCCCAAAAGCTTGCGAACTGGAAAAACCTTGGTCAGGGCCAGGTCGAAGCGCTGCTCGGGCGGCCCCTGCACGATGTTGCGGCCGGCAATTCCAAACAACGAGCCCACTCCGGAATCTCCCGCCACACCGTTATTGCCGATGGGGAACGTGCCGCTCCCCGGGCCCTGCTGCGGTGAGAGACCGGTCAGCACCGTTCCCCCCGGCAAATTCGGCACCGCCGTAAAGCAGGACGCGTTCAGGTAGGTGTTCAGGTTCTGTTCCGTGGATCCCGGCGTCTTGAGGTTCGAACAGCCGGCGTAGTTCGCCCGCACCGTCACCGACCCCGACAATCCCGCCAGTCCGCCGCCGCTCGTGCTGCTGATCGAGAACGGGAAGCCGGACTGGATCGTGTAGACGCCGCTCAAGCCCCAATTGCCGATCGTCTCCCCCATCCAGCCGGTCTTTGGCCCGGGGAGGTTCCACACTCCGGTGAACACGATCCGGTGCGGCTGATTGAAATCCGAAACTCCGCGATTGAACTGCGAAGCCAGTTGGTTACCCTGGAAGCTGTCCAGGTCCGAACCGGACGGTCCAGAGTCGTTGTCTGTCGACCGCGACTGCGTGTAATCCATCTTGAGCTGGAATCCGCGCGCGAAGGCATGGCTCAGTTCCAGGATGAATCCGTTGTAGTGGGAATAGCCTTGGTTGGTGACCAGGTTGAGTCCGGCGGGCGCGAATCCCGGCACCGGTACCCGAATCGTGGCGTTGGCATTGGAGTTCTGTGCCACCGTGATGCCGTTGGGGTGGCCGTTAGCGGCGATCAGCGCGTTGTTGTAAGTCATCGGGTTCGACGAGTTGACCAGCAGCGACTGGTTGAGGCTCGGTTCCACCAGCAGGTTCCTGCCGTGCGACCCAATATAACCGACCTCCACCAGCCACCCCTTAGGCAGTTGATACTGGACGCTCAGGTTGTATTGCTGCACATACGGCGTAACCAGGCCACGGGTGAATCCGTACAGGGATTGCGCCACCGCGGGAGTTCCATCCGGGCTCACGAAGTTGGGAGCGCCGGCGGCGTTGTACGTTCCGTTAAACTGGCCCATCACCGGCAGGATCGGGAACTGACTCGGCATGGGCAATCCGGCGGGCCAGGGATTCGCCAGGACGCGGCTCCCCACCACCCCCGTGCCCGAAGCCAGGTACTGCTCTACCCACGGCGGAGAGGCAATCAGTTGCAGTAGCGTCTGCCCCGAAGTCCGGATGTAGTAATAGCCGAATCCGCCACGGACCGCCATCTTGCCGTTGCCCATCACGTCATATGCAAAGCCAACCCTCGGCGCGAAATCGAGCTTGTTGGTGGACGTGAGCGTGGTATTGCTTACGCCCGGCGTGGCGAGATTGCCCTTCAGCGATGCCGGCGAAATGAAGCCCGCCAGCATGCAGTTCCCGCCCCCGGCGGCCACGCAGGATGCCGGCACCAGGTTCGGATCGAAATTCCCCACTTTGCCGTTGCGATCGTATGGGAACCCGAGGTAGTCGTAGCGGAGTCCCAGGTTCAGCGTCAGTTTCCGCAGGACGCGGAAGTCATCCTGCACGAACCCCACCAGATCCTGCGCGCGATAGTTCCGTTGGAAGGAGCCGACATCGATCTGCAGGCGGTTCGGCGTTCCGGTCAGGAACGAGGCGAAGTCCGGAAAACTGAGGCTGCCGCGCGTGCCGTACTCGTTGTCCACGTTCCAGGCGTATCGCCGCGATTCGATGCCCAGGCGCACCGTGTGCTTGCCGCGCGTCCAGGAGAGCGTATCGCCAATGGTAATCGACGTGTTCCCGCCCGCCTGGAAGCTGTTCACACCGATCCCGCCGAAGCTCAACAGCCCGCTGATCGAAAGCGCCGGAATCCCCGGATACAGGCTGCCATCCCACTTCGCCATCCCGATGTCGCCGACCCTGACGTTCTCGGTCGAGAGCGTCCCCGACTTGATGTTGGTGAAGCCGGCGCGAAATTCGTTCAGCAGGTTGGAGGTGAACGACTCCGTATCCGTCAGTGCGGCGTGCTTATTCTTGGCCGGCGAATTCTGCCCCTGTCCCAGGTTCACGCCGCCGCCCGTGGGGGCGAATTGCGTGATATTCGCGTAGAAAAACTGTCCCGCCAGGTGGTTGCCGTGGAATAGATTGCGGTCGAATGACGCCGATTCCTGATCCTCGTTGTAAATGGTCGGAAGCGAGAGCACCAGGGCGCCGATGCCCCCCGGTCCATTGCAGTTGGGAACGCCGTTGCAGGTACCCGAGGGATAGAGGAAGCCGCCGTATTGACCGGGCTGGTTCAGCAGGTTCACGGCTACCGGGTCGATATTCGCGGGGTTCACGTTGAACGCGGCGCCCAGAGAGGCTGCGGTCCGCACGGACGGCAGCACCGGCTGCGATCCGCTCACCAGGCTCGAAACGCCGTTCTTTTGCCGCGTCCCCTGGTAGGAGAAGAACCAGAACGTCTCTTTCAGCTTGGGAATAGGACCGCCCACCTCTCCGCCAAACTGATTTTGCAGCAGCACCGGAACGGGCTTCCCCTGCATATTCGAGAAGAAATCGTTGGCGTTGAAATCGTTGCTGCGGTAGAACTCGAAAAGGCCGCCGTGGAAGTGGTCCGTGCCGGAGCGCAGCACAACGTTGATGTTCCCGCCCGAGCCTCGTCCCTGACTGGCGTCGTAGATGCTCGTACTCACCCGAAACTCGCCCACCGCGTCGGGGTTGGGAACCGGCACCGTGCTGAGGTTATTGCTGCCGAAACTATTGGCGTCCACGCCATCGAGCACGAAATTGTTCGCCGTGCCTCGCGACCCCGCCACGTCCAGGGTCGGGGAGCCTCGCCCCACGGTCGCGGCGCTCTGCATGCGCACCGCGGTGCCGGCCTGCAGCGCCGTCAGGTCCAGGAAGTTTCGCGTCGGCAGCGGGATATTGCGGACCTGCGTCCCGGTGATGACGTCACCGGTGGTCGCAGTCCGCGTATCCACCGATTCGAAAACCCCACTCACTTCGGTCACCGTGGTCACCTGGCCGATCCGGAGCCTGGCCGGTGCGTTCGTGACCTTGGTGATCTCCACCTTCACGCCATCCAGCACGGTCGATTCGAACCCGGCCGCCTGTACCTGAACCTGGTAGTTGCCGGGCGCGAGCAGCGGAAATACGAACGTGCCGTCGGCCTGCGAAAGGCCGGAGACCACCGCTTTTGTGTCTGTGTTGGTGACGCTGACCTTCGCTCCGGCGACCGCCGCATTTTGCGGATCGGTCACCGTGCCTTGAATCGCACCCGTAGACGAGCTGATTTGAGCCCAGCCCGCTGTTCCCCAAAGCAGAAGCGCAAGACCGGCACGTAGAAAGGTGCCTGGTTTCCGAAATTTCATAGTTACCCCTCGGACGTGGACTGTTCCAGTCTTGGACGGCTGCACACCAATTCTGTTTCGCCGGAGTCACGGTGAATTGTCCATTTCTATACGAAGTCAATCGCCCTCAGTCTTCAGCCGGGACAGACGATCGCCTTTTGTCGTCTGTCGAGGTCAGGCCCGGCCCCCGATACACCGCGTGATAATGAATCATGCCATTCGATCCAACCGCGTATGGCGGCGAGGTCTCCGAGATCCTCGCGCTCGACGGCGGCGGCGAGCGACTCATGCCGCTGGCCGTGGGGCGCTGCTCGTCAGAGCGCGCTCTCAAGCAATTGAAGATTGCCACAGCCACACGGCTATTCCCCGGCTCGCGCGCCCCCGAAGCGGCTATCAGCGGCCTCTATCTCTACTTTTCCTGCCTGGACGAAGCTCACGAAATCGCTCAGAATATCTCCAGCGCCGAAGGCAGCTACTGGCATGCCATCGTGCACCGGCAGGAGCCCGATGCGGGCAACTCGCGCTATTGGTTCCGGAATGTAGGCGCGCATCCCGTTTTCCCTGCCCTGCGGCAGGCCGCCGTGGAGATCGGCGTGGATTTCGGCCCGCGGTGGGATCCGTCCGCGTTCATCGATCTCTGTGAAAGAGTGCGCCGCGAGCCAGGCTCGCTGGAGGAGAAGCGCGCCCTCGAAGTGCAACGCGCGGAATGGCAGTTGTTGTTCGATTATTGCGCGGCCAAGCGGATCGCCTGATGAAACTGACCGGCGCCAAATTTGCGCCAGGGGTACGGGACTCGCGGCTTCCCAACCACCGGCCTACAAGCGGCCCCATGGAATCCCCGGCTGGCTGGCTCCGATTTGTGATAGCATGCTCAGTCGCGAGGGCATCGGCGAACGCTTGCTCCCTGGTCCCGCGCGCAGAGCCAAGGCCAAAGACCGTGCTGCAGAATGCGTTTGACCCAACCACCAACCCCCTCAACAACAATGAGTGGGCGTTCCCGCTGTTCGAATGTATTCATATCGCGATGTTCGCAATGTCGGTCGGCACAATTGCGATCGTCGATTTCCGCATGCTCGGCCTGGCGATGCGGCGTCAGACCGTTTGTCAGCTTCTGAAGGGGACTTGGCTTTGGACCACGGCCGGTCTTGTCATCGCCATCGCATCGGGACTCGTGATCTTCACCACGGACCCGCTGCGTTACTACTACAACTGGTCGTTCCGTTATAAATGCATTGCCCTCACGCTGGCAGTCATCTACAACTACACAATTCACCGCAAAGTGGCGCTGTCGAATCCATCGCCTTTCGTCGGCGGGCTGGTGGCCGGCGTTTCGCTCCTGCTGTGGATTTCAATTGTGTTTGCCGGGCTGTTTTACGCTTTTACCTAGAAAGGCTCCAGAATGTCTCCTGCGGAATTGAGTCGGGCGATCCAAGACACGGGTTTCTTCACGGCCCTGCGCGAGTCGGCGCTGGTATACCCTATCGTGATGTCGAGCCATCTCAGCTCGATCGCCATTTTTGGTGGACTGATCCTGATGACAGACCTGCGCCTGCTGGGTTTGGCGATGAAGACCGTTCCAGTCTCCGATATTGTGCGGCAGACGCGGATCGGGAAGCAGATCGGTTTCGTGATCATGGTCACTTGCGGTCTTCTGCTCGCGGGATCCAAGCTCGACAGTTATTACGACAACCCGTACTTTCAGACGAAAATGTGCCTTCTCGCGCTGGTGGGCGTTCATGCGTTGGTCTTTCGCAGGAGCGTATATGGAAACACGGCTGAACTGGACGCGCTTCCGGCGATGCCGCGCGTGGCCAAGGCAGCCGCCTGTATCTCGCTCGTGCTATGGGTCGGGATTCTCTCCGCGGGCCGATGGATTGCCTACTTCGAGCGGCCGACCCCTGCTTCCGCGACGGCCTCACCAACTGCGTCGGCGTCGTTAAGATAGACTCACGAGTTCGCACTCGCCGCCACGGCCACACCGCCAGGCCATTACGCCCCTCGGTATACCTGGCCAACGGCCAAGTCGCTGTCAAGAAGTATTTTGAACTCGTTCAAATCCGACCCTATGATTTCCCGCAACCTTCCAGGCAGAAGCTTCCCGACGAGTCGGGGGTGCCCCCGTGAGGGTGCCCTCCCGGCGTGCCCCCAGGGCCCGGCACGCACGAATGCGCGCGCCACGCGCTCACTGTGCCGGGCCTGCACCTGGTGCCGCGGGATCCTTGGTTTCCGTCGTGGTCACGATCAGCGGATCCAGGCGCCGGTCTGTCAGCAGTTTGTCGACGGCCGGCAGATCCGTCTGGAGCGCGGCATCCAGGCGGGCCTTTTGCACGGCCAGCAGATCCGAAAGCACTTTGAACACTTCATACGAACCGGCCGTCGGCTTGCCGTCGCCGCGCCCGATGCTCGCGTCCAGCGCGGCCAGCTTGTTGTTCAGTTTGATGGGGAAGTTCAGAGGATCCTGGCCGCTGCGGTTGCGCACCTGGTACACTTCCTCCTCCACTGCCGTGAGCTTCGCGCGGAAGCTGTCCAGGACCGTCTTCAGCGCCGCGTCCTGGTTCTTCTTGAGACGGTCGTCCATCTGCTTCTTCAACTCGCGGACTTCGATCACCATCTCATTCGCCTCGCTGGTCTTGTCGCGAACCTGCATGGCCAGCGTGAACTGTTCGGCCAGGTCGGCGATGGTTACGTTGTCGAGCCGGGGATCCTTTTCCAACTCGAACCTGTCGGTCAACGTTTTCCCGTTGGCGGTGAGCCGCACCTGGTAAGTTCCGGGAACGGCCACGGGGCCCTGCGTGCTGCCGCTCCAATAAATCATACCCGCGAAAGACTTGGCGCCCGGATAGCGCTGGTCCCACTGGTAATGGTTCAGGCCGGCCTTGCGGGGCACGGGAGCCACGCCGCCGCCCCGGCCGAAGCCGCCACCACCCCCACCGGTTCCGGCGGCCTCGTCGCCGCCTTCCGCGGCAGGCGCGCCGGCGTCGCCCTCGGCTGTCGCACCACCCCGGCCTCCACGGCCTCCGCGACCGCCAGCGGCGCGGTCATCCTCCGCGCTCCCCGTGAACGAACGCACCACCTGCCCCTTGGCATCCAGAATATCGATGGTGATCTTGTCGGCCGGCTGTTTCAGATAGTAGTCGATGCGCGCCGCCCCCAGGTTCCGCTCCGCCGCGGGCGGATGGAAGAGGTGCAGGTCTTCGGTGAGCAGCGTGGGCGTAAGCTGTCGAAGCGGGGTGATGTCGTCCAGGATGTAGAACGATCGGCCATGCGTCGCCATCACCAAATCCTTTCCCTCAATCACCAGGTCGGACACCTGGGTGTCGGGGAGATTCAGCGAGATGGACTGCCACTGGGCGCCGTCGTCGAACGAAACGTAAATGCCATGTTCCGTTCCGGCGAACAACAGGCCCGGGCGGCCGGGATCTTCGCGCACGGCATGCACGAAGTCGTTGTCGGGAATGCCGTTCACGATTTTGGTCCACGTACTGCCGTAGTCGGCGGTCTTGAAGATGTAGGGTCTGCGGTCGTCGTTCTGATAGTTCTTCACGGCCACGTAGGCGGCGGCGGGATTGTTGGGCGAGGCATCGATCAGGCTCACGCGGCCGAAATCGGGCATGCCGGGCGGCGTGATTCTGTTCCAGGTCTTGCCGCCGTCGCGCGTGAGGTACACCAGCCCATCGTCCGAGCCGGTCCAGATGGTGTCGGCCTCCTTGCGTGAGGGCGCGATGGTGAAGATAGTGCCGTAGATCTCGGGACCGTTCTGGTCGTGGGTGATGGGGCCGCCGGAATCGCCCAGCGTTTTGGCATCGTTGCGGGTCAGGTCGGGGCTGATCTTCTGCCAACTGTGGCCGTCGTCGGTAGTCTTCCACAGGTGTTGCGAGGAGGTGTAGAGCACATCGGGATTGGCCGGCGAGAATACGATCGGGAAGGTCCACTGCCAGCGCTCCGGCAGGGAGCCAGCCGATTCGCCGGAGAAGAACAGCGGGTACACCTGAATGTCGCGCGTGTAGCTCGTGCGTCGGTCAAAGCGCGTCAACAGGGCGCCCTGACTGCCGGCATAGAACAGGTTGGGGTTGGTGGGATGTGGCGCGATATAGCCGCTCTCGCCGCCGCCCACACTGTAACTGATGGCCGCGCCGCGCCCGCCTCCTCCGCCCCCACGCCCGCCAGCGGCCGCACTCGGTACGCAGATGGTGGAGCTGTCCTGCTGCGCGCCGCAGACATGGTAGGGAATGTCTTTGGTAACGGCTACGTGATAGAGCTGCGCGGTGGCATACTGCTGGCCGGTCCACGTCTGGCCGCCGTTGATGGAAACGTTGCCGCCGCCATCGTTGCTGTTGATCATGCGCTGCGGATTGTTGGGATCGATCCACAGGTCGTGGTTATCGCCATGGGGCGGCCGGAGCTGCCGGTAGGTCTTGCCGCCGTCCGTGGACTTGTAGAAACCGGTATTGAGCACGAACACCGTGTCCTTGGCTTTCGGATCGGCATAGATGCGCGAATAATAGAAGGCGCGCTGCCGCAGATTGCGATCCTCGCTGATTTTCTTCCAGGTGGCTCCGGCATCGTCGGAGAAGAACACGCCGCCGTTTTCGTTTTCCACGATGGCGTACACGCGGTTCGAATCTGCGCCCGAAACCGCGACCCCGATCTTGCCGATGATGCCGCTCGCATCGCCCGCGGGCGCAACGCCCGGCTTGGGCTCCTGCGGCAAACCGGGATTGCGCGTGATCTCGGTCCAGTGATCGCCGCCGTCGGTGGTTTTGAACAGGCCGCTCGACGGGCCGCCGCTGGTCAGGCCCCAGGGTGTGCGGTTGGCGTCCCAGATGGCCGCGAAAAGCACTTGGGGATTGTGCGGGTCCATCGACAGGTCCACTGCGCCGGCGTGGTCGTTGCGAAAGAGCACCTTCTCCCAGGTGGCGCCGCCGTCCTTGGACCGGAACACGCCGCGCTCCGCGTTCTTCCCGTAGGGATGCCCCAGGGCCGAGACGTAGACGAGGTCGGGATTCGTAGGATGGATGCGAATGCGGGAGATGGCCTGCGTGTCGGCGAGCCCCACGTGTTTCCACGTCTTGCCGGCGTCGATCGATTTGTAGACGCCGTCGCCCTGCATGATGTTGCCGCGCAACTCCGTCTCGCCCATCCCGACATAGACGACGTCCGGATTGGATTCCGACACGGCCACTGCGCCCACCGAGGAGCTGTGGAGCTGGCCATCGGTGATGGGACGCCAGGTCAGGCCGCCATCGGTAGTCTTCCAGAGCCCTCCGCCGGTCGCGCCGAAGTAATACTCGTTGGGCCGGCTGGGGCTGCCCGTGGAAGTGATGGAGCGTCCGCCGCGCAGGGGCCCGACGCTTCGCCACTGCAGGGCGCTGAAGATCGAAGGATCGTATGCCGCCGCCGCGCACAAGCCCGCGGCAGTGGAAATCAGGAGCGTCAGACGTAGTTTGCGCATCGTGGGTAATTATATCGTGGCTGTAGCACGGGCATTCTTGCCTGTGTGGTTTTGCCATGGCGCCTCGGAGGGCGTTGGCAGGCGAAGGGGCTCCCCACCTGGCGTTGTCCTGCAACTGAAAATAATAGTGCGGGAATCCGTCACCTTCGTGATCCCCAGCAGTAGTATAAGTGAGGCCTTGGTTCGCCGCCGGCCTGCCGCGGATTGCTTGGAATCGCCTGGCCTTGAGGTAAACGACATGGGTGACCTTATTCAAGACGCGCGTTACGGTTTGCGGAACCTGACGCGAAGCCCGGGCTTTGTGTTGGTGGCGATGCTGACGCTGGCGCTGGGCATTGGCGCAAACACCACCATTTTCAGCGTGATCAACAGCACGTTATTGAAGCCGCTGCCGTTCCCCGGTGGGGACCGCCTGGTGTTGGTGTGGGAGACCTTCGGCAAAGGTCCCGACAATTGGAACATTGTTTCCGCGCCCAACTTCTGGGATTTCGAGCGGCGGAGCCACTCCTTTGAGTCCATGGCCATCTTTGATTCCGCCGGCAGAGGCTACAACCTCTCTCCTGCGGGGAATTCGCACGAAGCGGAACAGGTCTCGGGGCTGCGTGTGTCTGCAGGTTTCTTTTCCGTGCTGGGTGCGAAGCCTCTTCTCGGCCGCACGTTTCTATCCGAGGAAGAGACTCTGGGTAAGGATCGTGAAGTCGTACTCAGCTACGGACTGTGGAAGACGCGTTATGGCGGCGATCCGTCGCTGGTGGGCCGGACCATCCGTGTCGATGGCGCCGACTTCACCGTGATCGGCGTGATGCCGCGCGAGTTCGAGTGGCAGTTCTGGAGCGGCCCGCGCCGGCTCTGGGTGCCCGTGGGCTACACCAAAACCGACTTCGGTCGCGGCGACAACAGCTTCATCGCCATCGCTCGCCTCAAGCCTGGCGTGAGCGTGGCCCAGGCGCGAGCAGAGATGGAAGCCGTGGGTAGGGGCGTCGCAACCGAGTACCCCAGGGAGGATGCGGATATGGGTGCGACGGTGTCCCCCCTCGAGGAGTTCGGGGTCGAGGGCCTTCGCACCACCATGCTGACGCTGCTCGCCGCCGTGGCATTCGTTCTGCTGATTGCCTGCGTCAACGTCGCAAACCTGCTGCTGGCGCGAGGCGCGGTGCGGCAGAAGGAGTTCGCCATCCGGCTCGCGCTGGGGGCCCCGGGATCCCGCATCGCGCGCCAGTTGCTTACCGAGAACCTCTTGCTGGCGCTGGCGGGCGGTGCAGCAGGGTTGCTGCTCGCGGGCTTGAGTACGCGGGTGCTGTTTTATGCTTTCAAGCTCGACTCCCTCCACTTGCCGCTACGCCCGGTTGACTCGATCTCGATGGACGGCCGCGTCTTTGCATTTGCCCTGCTCGTTTCCTGCCTGACCGGTCTGCTGTTCGGCGTTGTGCCGGCGCTGAGAGCGCTCAGTACCAGCGTGAACGAGCCCCTCAAGGAAGGCGGTCGCAGCCCAAGGACAGGCGGCCACAACCGCCTGCGTCAGGTGCTGGTAGCGTCTGAGGTGGCGCTGGCGCTGGTGGTGCTTTCGGGCGCCGGACTGATGATCAAGAGCATGACGCGGCTGCTGGGCGTCGATCCCGGCTTGAATCCGAAAAACGTGCTCATCATGGGGATGTCGGTTCCCCAGGAAGAGATCTATGTCGGTCCTCCAGGGCTCCCGCGCTTTTGTCAGGACCTCGACGACCACGTAGCGACGATCCCGGGCGTCATGTCTGTAGGCGCTGTGGCTCATTTGCCCTTTCAAGGAAACGCCGGCCGGAACTTCCAGATTGAGGGCCAGCCGCCGGCCGACCCCGGGCACCTGCCAGGCGCCAGCTACACCGTCGCCTGCCCGAACTACT
>JAIQFL010000547.1 GCA_020073365.1 Terriglobia bacterium
GAAACCACGCCTCGCACTATGCCAATCACCGTGTACCTGGGACCGTTCCGTCCACAGTTTCCTCATCCCGGACTAGCCGTCGCGGCAGGCTGAAAATCGTCGGCAAGGAATGACAGGCGTACTGGGCCTTCGCACCCGCGAACTCCCTCACACCCAGAGACTCGCAAAATCCAAAAGAGCTACACCCATTCCAGATTCATGACTGTTCGCTCCAAACTGATTTGAATTTGTGGGGAATGCCTTGGAGGGACGCCGATTCAGATAGAGACACCACACCTTGTAGTGTGGAACCGCCATCCGAATTGGCGTTAGCGGACAGTCATAGGCATCAGTCGACAGGCTAACACAGCACAGTCGTCAGCGGAAAGTGTAGCTCAAGAGGGCTCGCACGTTGAACAGCCCGTCATTGGTTCGCGGCGCGGTGGCGCTTCGCTGGACCCACAGAGGAGAATAGAACGCATCCACCGTGATCGCCGCCCGCCCTGGTGACTGAGTAGCTGACACCGGCGCTCCCGGAGAATGTCCCGCCCCGGGTCCACAGGCGCGCCTCGATCATCTTCTCAACGCGCCAACTGAATGTCGAACTCGATTCGGACTTCATCCTTCACCCGTATGGTCCCCCCCGCGACCTTGACTGGGGTGATGCCGAAATCAGTTTGCTTGAAGCGTGACGTCCCCACGTAATGCCCGTCCATTTCCCGAACTATCACCGTCACAGCGCTGGTTCGTCCATGGAGCGTCAGGTTGCCCTGTACCTTCCAGGAACCGGCGCCCATGGGCTCGACGCCCGTGGATCGAAAAACGATTTCCGGGTGGCGTTCGGCGTCCAGGACTTGGGGGCCCAGCATGGTGCGCTGGATTTCCGCGCGGTCCTTGTCAGAAACTCCTGGGTCTTGCACTTGCAATGCGCCGGCCTTCGAGTGCAACTCGACTTGACGGGCGGTAGTATCCACTGCGCCGCCGGCAATAGGCGCGGCAATCTCATGATCGTGCCCCAGCGCAGAAAGAAGACCGGCCTTATACACCCGCACGGTCATGACGGATTTACCGGTATCAATGGCGCGTTGCTGGGCGCTTGCGGGAACGGTCCATGCCAGGGTAGCCGCCCAAACTGCCAGCACCGCTCTTCGGCCGCCTCGCTTCGGGGGATTTCGGAATCCGCTCCCCTCTGACGAGATCGTAATTGGGGATGTTCCGGACAAATCTCTTGTGTTCACTTCATTGCTCCCGGCGGTAGACTCGGTGCCTGGCTGATTTCAGAGTACGGGCACGCGTGGACACGTGGGTTTGAAAACTGTAAAAATGTTGTAACTTAATGCCTTCTTGTCTCGAACATCACGTCGGCTATGTCTTCTAACGTCCAAGCTTCTTCGAAGATTCAGGCTAAAGAGAGAATACCTACTCCTCGACTGGACAGCGCGTTATGCGGATTCAGGGAATTGCAGAGACGACGGCAAGGGCGCCGAGGCATCCAGCACCGACCGCGGCGCGGTGACGGTTTCGCGCTGCGGCGTGTAGCCTTTCGTTTCATCGGAGCGTTCTTAGGATGCTGGCGTTTTAACCGTCGATTTTCGCGAACCTCCTGACCATGAATGCGCCGGTTTTGTCATGAGGCCAGACACAGGCGCCGCTCGATAGGCTAGCATGGTCTTTTACCAACCGAAAGGAGCAACACAACATGCGCGTCAACCAAACCCGGGAACGCCTCGCCAAGGGCGAGACGGTCTTCGGGTGTGGATTGCAGTGCTACCGGTCCGCGGAGATTCCGCGCGCCTTCGCTGCCGCGGGCTTCGACTACGTCTTCATCGATATGGAGCACGGTTCTTTCGACCTGGAAACCGTTCAGGATATGATCAACGCCTCCATGGGAGCCGGCATCACCCCTATTGTTCGCGTGGCCGAGCTTCTCTATTCTCTGGTCGCGCGACTGCTGGACGCGGGCGCGCAGGGCATCATCCTGCCGCGCGTGGAAGACCCGCGCATCCTGGAGGAGGCGCTGAGCTGGATGCGGTTTCCGCCGGAGGGCAAACGCGGCTACGGCGTGAACCCCACCATGATCGGCTACGAGGCGCGCAGCTTCCCCGAGATCATCGCGCACCAGAACCGCAACACGCTCTCGGTGGTGCAGTTCGAAACCACCACCGCGATGGAGCGCGCCGACGAACTGTTGTCCCTGAAGGGCATGGACATCGCCATGGTGGGTCCCGCCGATCTTTCCATTTCGCTGGGCGTGCCCGGCCAGTTCGACCACCCGCTGCTTCTAGACACGGTGGACCGGTTGATCGAAAAATGTAACCGTCACGGGGTGGTCCCTGGCATCCAGACACGCGGCGTGGCGATGGCCAAGATGTGGGCCGAGCGCGGCATGCGCTTCGTAGGCGCTGCGGCCGAGCACGCGCTCCTGTTGGAGAAGGCAAAGGAGACGGTGGCTCAGCTTCGCACCGTTCGCGCCGCCAGTCCGGCGTAGGGATTGTAAGCGATTTTCCAAACGAACGTTTCTAGTTTTCCGGTACCGGCACACCTCGACTATCCTGCTGATCGCCGCTTCCGCATTCCACGAAAATGTACCGGACACCCGGAGCTTTGTTTAGGACGTCCGGAAGTTGCACGCTGATCTGGTAGACGCCATAAAGCCCCGGCGCCAGTCCTGCGAATCGGATCGCGAGCGGCGTCGGGTTGTTCGGGTAGTCCCTGATGGTGCATTGGAGTGATGTCACCGCCACCGCGGGGGGGTCGGATGGCCCAGGCGCGCCGGTCGCCACCGGCGGCGAAACCGGTCCGAGTCCCACTGCGTAGAAATGAATGATCTCACCTGGCTGCACCGGGTCGTCCAGCGAGGCAAAGGAACGGAAGTCCTGGTGGATGGCGGTCCAAAGCTCCGGGCCTATCTGGAGGAACCGGAAATACCAGGCCGGGAGGTTGATCGTCAATAGCTGATAAAACGGCGATTCGCTGGCGAGGTAGAATCCCACCGGACCCGGGGGGGCTTCGAACGGCACCTGAAAATCGATGGCACTTGGGCTGGCGTAGCGGAGGGGAGCGGGGAAGTCGCCGATCTTGATGCTTGCTCCACTCAGTGTCAGAGGGAGATTCACACTTTGGGCGGCCGCGGCTTCATCACTGAGGCCGCTCCCAAAAACCGTGGCCAAAGACCCCGGCACTGGCTCAAATGGAAGTTCGAGCCCCGGATAGACCGCAGGAGTGCGGGCAACGATCTCCGTCACGGAATGGTCCGAGAGACTGATCTGCACGATCCGGTTTGCCCCGGTGGTGGCGTAGACCGCCGCTCCATCCGGGGAGAGAATGGCCTCGTTGACGTATTCGCCGAAAAACGTAAGCTGCTGGATGGGTCCTCCCGGGGACAGCGTAGACACCTGAGGCCCTCGAAAGAGAATCGTCTGACCGTCCGCACTGATCGAGAGCGCGGCCCCCTTCGCCTGCGGAATATCGTCTCCCGTATCGAGGTCGATGGTGCGAAGATTTCCGTTTGCCGACGTATACACGATGCGGGTCCCGAGATCATTAATGATGCCGAGAGAGTAGTCAGGTGTCTCGAGTGGTGTGAACCGCGTGGTAGTTCCATTTCGGTCAAGGACAAAATCGCGGCCGTCCCAAAGCAACACCGCTCCATCCCTGGTGATGGCCTGCCGGGTCGCCGCGCGGAACGCTTCCTGGATGGTGCGCGAAACTCCGTTGACCAGATCGATTACGGTCGCAGTAGCAGCCCCCGTGAGGAGCGCGTAGCGGCCGTTACGGCTCAACTGGACCCGTCCATCTAGCGAATCGAGTTGAAGTCCAGGAGCCACGATGCGACCGGTGTACGTCGTAACCCAGTCACAGTTCTTGAAGGTTGTGCAGGCAAGGTGAGTGTTCGGATCGCTTACGGCGATGACTGATCCATCGGCGCTTACGTCCGGGATGCCCCGGACCGGCCCCCACTTCGGCGCAAACCAGTCGACCCCGCCATTCGGCGTGTACCGGAATACACTGCCGGCGTTCGGCGGCTTCACCGTGCGCAACGAAAGTGTGGAGGTGTAATCTGGGCCGATCGCAAAGTACAGTTGCGCCTGGTCCCGTGACTGCGAGTCCCTGAAAGACTTGAGCGCACGCCAGTCCGGGCAGAAAGACGGCAGCCACAAACCTTGCCAGGTGCATTCTAGTGCGAAGACCCGTGAACTCCAACTTCAACTACAAACGCCGGGACTTGTTCGATCCGATCCGCTGGAGGCTCACAGGCCAATTCTCCTATTTCATTGCAAACATCGACACGCCCCTGCGCTGGTCCACGGGCTTCACGTATGAGCTGCTTCACGTCGTGCGCATAGGCCGCGGTCAGGGGCACGCGGATCACATTGGAGCCAATGAACTGCGCCGCGCGCTCGCCGGCCTCGTAGCCGGGGTCGGCGGTCACGAAAGGCCTGGTCGGCGAAGTGAACGCCAGCACTGCCTGATGCAGCGGCGCGCTCGATCCGGCGTATGGTTGCACGTAGTTGGGCTTGACGCCCTCCTGCTGGGCCAGCGTTTCCTGAAAGCCGAACGTCTCCTCGTACAGGTACCGGCCCCCGTTCCTGGCGATGCTGTGGATGGCCTCCAGCGCCTCGGGGCACGGCCCGAGCGGGTTCTCATTGGCATTGATCTTCACGGCGTCTGGCGGCATTCCGCGGACGGCCGAAAGTTGCGCCATCGCCGGTTCGTTATAGAACGGCAGCGCCGCTCCGGCTGTGATCATGGTGGCGATGCGGCCAAACGATCGGCGCGAAAAGCCCCGCTTCACGAAATCCCGTCTCTGTTGCTCGTTGAGATGGACATTCATACAGCACCCTCCCGGTGAAGAAGCTTCTTGTGTCGATTTAGGTTACGTTCGCAACCCGGGCTTCGAGGCCATTGGAGTGCCGTACATTGGCATCGCTCGAAACCAGGAGCAAACGCTGCGCCGGATGGGCGCCGTCGGATGGATTAGGAGAAGAGTATCAGGTGGGTTACCGCGTGTCGAATCAATTTTATTTATGCCGGGGATTAAACAACCAGTGGGACAGACGATCGCCTTTTGTCGTCTGTCACCCGGTTTTGTCGTCCGCGACCCGGCCCGCACTGGACCATCGCCATTGCTCAGGGGCTTCCGCCAGCCGGGCCTTCACCGGATTGTTTTCCACGTAAGCAATCAGAAGATGTAGTTCCTCCGCAGAGCGGACCCCAATGGTCGAACGACTCGTCCTGCCAGAAGGACATCCCGGTGCGCCCCAGAATCTGATTGGCCACGCGGCTGGTTCTCCCTTTCAGCCATCGCATGATCGTGGGTAGAGCGACATGCGGTTGCAAGATGACGTGGACGTGGTTGGGCATAATGACCCAGGCAGATAGCCGATAGAACTTGCGAACCGTCTCCCCATACAGGAGCGCATCCACAACCAAACTGCAATTCGCGAATCCTGCAACCAGTCGGCACCGGAACGACATTCATCGAGTCGCTCATCATGCCGAAGGAAATCAGTGGGACAGACTATAGTGGTCCCAGGATTTTAGACCAGGCAATAAGCTAAGATTTTCGGCGGAGTCGTTGACAAGGAGAGGTCGATGACGACGACGAGAAAACAGCATAGTGCGCAGTTCAAAGCCCGGGTGGTGATCGTGGCGATCCGCGGCGAAAAGACGCTCAGCCAGTTGGGATCACAGTTCAAGGTGCATCCCATCCAGATCGCGAAGTGGAGGAAGACGGCG
>JAIQFL010000107.1 GCA_020073365.1 Terriglobia bacterium
CACGGATTGCAGAGAAATAGGAAGCCAAAAACGGGTAGTCGCGGAATACGTCGTCGAGCGAGCGCTCGGTGGCTGAGGCGCGGCGCCGCAGGTGATACACGATGTGATAGACGGCTGCGTAGAACAGCATTCCCAGATGGCCGCGGGCATCGGCCGGCACGTCCGCAAATGCCTGGCGTTCGTCACTCACCGCTCCAGCCCTCCTCGACGAAATGAAATGTGACCACGCGGCCGAGTTCCGGCACCCATCCGGGATTGGCGTCGAGCCCTGCCATGCGCACCGGAACGCTGATTTGCCGCATACCCATCACCAGGTCCACATGGCTCGACGACAGGATGAGTTTCCCCCGCCGCAAACAAACTTCTTCCAAAGACGCGCCGCGAAGAACCGTTCGCAGACGCCAGCGCGCGTAGGGCAGCACGAAATGCAGGAAGCGCCGCAACTCTGGCGCGAGCGGAAAGCACACTGGCCACACCGCCGCCGCAGTACGGAGTCCCCGCCGTTGCCCGGCGCTCAGAGGCACGACCGAGCTGCCCGCCGGCACTCCGCCCGCCGGCGAATCCAGAATGAGGAATCCCTCCGGGCGCCAAAGCTCCACGCCGCGCGCTCGAAATCGTACCAGGGGGCGGCAATCCGGCAGATCCCTCAGCCAGGATTCGGGTGCGGCGTACTCCATCTGTGCCTGGAAGCCGGTCCCCGCAGGCACTTCGGGCTCCCGCTCATCCAGTTCCGCCAGCGCGGCCCAGACCGGGTCGGCGGCGATCTTCCAAAACGCAGGACCCAACAGGCAACGCACGACAAGCTCGAGCAGTTCCCAGCCACCGAGTCCGGTCTCGAACCGGCGCAGCAGTTCCGCCTGCCGCAAGAGGTGGATCAGGTAAAGCACGCCGCCCGCCTGGGTGACTCGTCCTGCCTCCCATTCCTCGCGCCGCTGCACGGCGCCCGTGTGGCCGGCCTCGGCGGCAACCCGCGGTTCGGAACGCTCCCTTTGGTCGCGGCTCACCTTACGGTCACCCTGCGACGTTACCGAGCCGCTCGACGGTAGCGAGCCGCCCGGCGTTACCGAGCCGCGACCAAGGGGAGGAGCGGTCCCAGCCTTCGCGGTGCTATCCAGCGGCGAAACATCGGGAGCGGCCGCGGTGCTCCGGGGCTCACTTGGGGCCTCGCGAGTAGCTCTTTCTTCCGCAGCCAGCCAAGTCTGAAACTGAACTGGAAATCCCGTAGTGAAAGCCACCTGCGGCGACCTGCGCAGCAACAGCGCCACGCCCAGGAGCGCCCGTCTCTCAATGCCCAATGTCTCGGGACTGGCCTCGCGCGGCACGTAAGGCTCCCAGGGAGGCCGAAGCGGGTGGCCGGGCGCCGCGCCGCGCGGGCTCTCCCTCACCTGGGCCTCTTTGGGCTCCTCGTGCCGCGAATCCCCGGCAGCCGATGAGGCCGCGCAGCTGTGGCGCTCCGGGCTTCGCGATGGGGATGCGACGGCCGGATGCACGACGGCCGTGGGACTCTCCGGAACCGTCGTATCGGGCAGGCCGAACGCGCGCGCCACCATCCGGAGCAGCCGCCATGCCTGAACCAGCGGAATGCGCTCCAGAACCGCCACCGCCTGGTTACGGGCCGCCAGGTGCTCTAACGCCGAGGGCACATATTCCGGATGCTCCTCCCAGATGCGCACCCACGAGCCGAGCCGCAACGAAAAACGCCTGCGCACGGATTGCCACCACCAGGAATGCCCGGCGGAGGACTGGAGGTCCATCGCCAGGCATGCCAGCATTTCGCTGTAATCGGCAAACAGCACGGCCTCCGCCGAAGACGGAACCGGGCCCCAGGCGGGCCGCGCCGCCCGCGCATACAGCGCCCCCAGCCGGTCCTGCGCGGCGCGCTCCCATTCGCCGCTGGACACCGCGGCCGGGTTCAATTCCCTGGCGATGCGCCCCGGCAGCGGGTCCTCCATGTTGCGCACCACCAGCACCGCGGAGGGCGGCATCCCCGGCGGCTGCAGGGCGGCGGAAGCGAGAAGCGAGCTAAGCCGCAGCCGCGCCACCGTGGCTTCGACACTCGCTCCGCGCAGCCGCACGTGTTCGAGGCTGGTCTGATCGAGCAGGCTCATCGGTTCTTCCCGGGGAGTTATGCAGCAACAATTGCGATCAGCAGGCCGCCATAGGGCTGTCCGGTACCGGTGATTTGCGTAACATCGTACAGATAGGCGTCTCCCGGCTTGCTTCCCGAGAAATCAGCGACGAAGTTGAATTTTGCGATTAAGCCCGGCGGGAGCACGGCCTGCGCGGAAGCCCCGCCTGCCGTTCGAGCCTTCCGCTCCAACTCACGGATGAGTTGATGCACCTCGCGTTCGATCCAATCCTCGATCCTGTCGAGCAGGGACTCGTGTTGGTGGCCCTTGAATGGGCCCAGGTCGAATTCCACGTGCCGCAGGGGTGTGGTCGAGATTTGCTTGAAGGTGGGAATAAGTTTCAGACTCGGCAGGACTATGGCAAGGGTTGCGGGGCTGGGCTTCAGGTTGGGCACTGCATGAATCGAAACCATCAGCGGCTCCCGCCGCACGGTCCCGTTGTTGATCCCGATTCTCATCAGTCCCTGGCCGTCGGCCGTGGCTACATAGACGTTGTGCTGCGTGTAGTGGAAGTCGTCGGGAGGATAAGCCGTAAGGTCGCCGGAATCCGGAGTTGCCGTGTCGGGATATACCCGCGCGAGTATGCATGCGTGGTGGGGTTGGGAGAGGTGCGGAATCTTGCTGGAGTCCCAGACCGGGGTGGTATACGTGACGGGTGGCCCCCCTTCGGATATGGCAATCGAGTTCAGCGGCGGAGTCAGCGCGAATAACGTGGAGCCCGGAATCATCGGCATGGTCGGGTCACCAATATAGATGTCGAGCATCACAGAAACGCTGTCGCCGCCGGGAATCGAACAACTCCCACTCCACGTGGCCGTAACCTGTGTCGTATTACTGCCCAGATAGACGTTATTCGGGTCCGCGGGCTTAGTAGTCATAATCAGGTTGGTGCTTTCGTAGAACGGGCTGGGTTTGGGCTTGTCCAGAAAGAGACAGCCGGAAGGATCGTGTTGTTGGATGTTCAAGTCAAATGACATCTGCTTCTCCTCTCTTGTTTTACTAAGTTCATTACGACTTTGAATAAATGACCTGGAAAGCGTTGATCGTCACCGACGCCACCGGAGTTCCCGCAGGGCTGAGGATTTTGGTCTCGATCACGTACTTGAATTGGGAGTTCTGAACGGTCTGCATCTGTTTGAGGCCCGCCGCGGTCACTCCCGGTATGTTGGACGTGGAAGGTGTTCCGGTGAGGGTGAACGGGGCTCCCGCGTTGGTGAGATCGATCTGGATCAGGGTACTCGATCCGGTACCGCCGGAGCCGATCGGCAGGATGAGCAGATTGGCGAATCCTTTCGGCGCGGAGTTGATCTTGGCGCCCATGGCTACCATTTGTTGAATGACCGCGCCATCCGGCAGGTTCAGCGGAATGAAGCCGTCCGCACCCGGCGGCCCCTGGTCCGCCGCCAGGCCCAGGCTGACGTTCCAGGTAGGGTTTGGAGGTATCGGAAGGAAAGCCGGCTGGATGGTTTGGGTGACGTTCCCCGTAGTGCCGCCCAACTGACCGGCAATGGCGATTAATGCCTGTTTGATGCTGTTGTGCGAATTGGCGGTGATTACATCCCCGTCTTGCGCATCCGGAATAGCGTTGATCAGTGTCTGTATGTCAGCCATAAGTTTCCTTTCAGATAACACGCGGCGCGAAGCGGCTCAAGCTCCATTTCGCCGTGCCGAAGCGGGCGATGCCGCAGTAGCGCAGCGCTCCGCTGGCGAAAACCGCTGCCAGCCGCCCGCTCCTTCCCGCGTTCACAGCCTGCAAATTCTCCCAGACCAGGTAGAGTTGAATCTCGCCGGTATCAACCAATTGGATCGGCTCTTGATACAGCGCATCGTGGAACAGATCGCGCAGCAGATTGCCGTTGGTCGTGGCAATATCGTGGGAAGCGTGCGCGCCGAAGAAGGTCGGCAGGTCGAAGCCGGTGAGGGGCGCCTTAGTGGTGACTGCGTCGATTCCGTCGCCGGTGATTTCGACCATCCCCACGGCCGGCAGGAACAAAAAGTAGTTGTCCGCGCTGATCGAGCCAGGGCCGACGGGACCCGTGAGCAGCGATAGCGCGTGATCCTCAAACTGGAGGAACATAGCTTCCGCTTCGCTCACCCGCCGATCTCCTTCGAGCAGCGGGAATCTCCCGGTGACCGCCCCCTCGGTCACCCGGCGGCGCGCGGACCACATGTCCACAAACTGGATTCCTGCGGTAGTCCAATACACCAGTGCCAGCGGCACTTCACAGTTGGTCAGCAGGCCCGCCCCGCGCGCCTGGTCGAGCAGGCCGTATTGGGCAAAGGGTGTCGTCCCGGCGAGAAAGTTGAGGGGATCGGCGGCGTACTGCTCCACTGCGTCGGTGCCGAAGCAGGCGTAGGCCAACCCGTTGCGGAGTTGCGAGAGTGCCGGGGCCACGCTCGCGGCACTGGCATTGTTCGCCAGTTGGGTCTGGATCTGGTTGGCCAGCGTGAACAGGCTGGCCTGCAACGCCGAGCCGGCCGAATCGAGCGTCAGTTGCTGCAGCCGGAATTGCACTCCGGCCGCCACGAACGCGCTGCTGCACGATTGCGCCACTCCGGCGCCATTGAGCTGCACCACGGGGACCTGCCCCTCGAATCCCGAGGCCGGCAGAATCGTCAACACGTAAATGCCCGGATTGGTCAGTTGCGTTTCCGGCGGCTGACAGGGCGCGAACAGCCCTGCGTTCGCCGGCACCGCGGCGGCCGACCCGGCCAGCGTCACGTCCGTATCCGACGCCAGTTGCAGCACGTCGCCGTTCCGATTCAGCGCCAGCCCCGACGTAATGTGCACCACCTGCTGCCCGAACGGCACAGAACTGGAAGACACCGTCACGGCCAGCCCGTGGCTCACACCCTCGCCTACGCAGGTTCCGAGCTGGCGCTGGCGCTGGAGATTCGCGCGCCGCTCGGCCGTCAGATCCTCAGCCGTCAAAACGCGGCCGTTTACGAAGTTGACGTTTTGAATTCCGTTCAGGACCGGCGAAAGCAGGCTGACGCCGCTCATAGCCCGCCTCCGATCTGCGAGATCTCCACCATGAAGCCGAGGGTCGCGGCCAGCACCTTCCCCGCCGTGTCCAGCACCCGAACACGAATGCCGGTTGCCTCGAAGCCGACGAACTGGAACACCACTCGCGCGGCCGCGGGGGCAGCGGTATCCTGCACGGTGCCCTTCACTATGTAGGTCACCCCTGGAGTGGTGTTGGGGTTCTGGTAGCCGGAGTTCAACTGCAGCAGAAACTCTCCATTGGCGCCCGGGGTAGCGGTGAGGTTCAACGTAGGGCCGTTGGCCACACCGTTGGCCTTGAAGAAGCCCGCAGCCACGGTTTGAATGGGCGGCCCCGCAACTACCGTTCCCGCCGCTTCCTCGAAGAAGGTCTCCTGCAAAAGCCGCGTCGGCACCAGGAACGGCCGCAGCGAATCGTCCACCGTCACCCCGCTGGCAATCCAGCCGAGGTTCAGGCTCACGGCGAGCTCCGCGAGCAGCACGCATTTTTCCGGCGGCGGACCACACGGCCCCGCACCCTCTTGCGCCGCGATGAACGGGCGCACCTCCGTGATCCACGTGCGAAACGCGGCGCGCAGGAAGTCGGAGGCGTCCTGGGCGCGCACGGCGTAGGGCGGCCCCGCGGGCGGCGAGCCCAAAGGCGGCGAGCCCACCGTCATCACCAGGTTACGCACCAGTTGCTCAAGCTGCGGAAGCGTCAGAAACGGCGGACTGGCCGAGACTTGAAGCTGCGAGAGCAGCTTGGCGAACGCCTTCACCGCGTCGTCTTCCAGTTGCGGCGGCCGGAATTCACACAGGCCGCCTGACCCCGGAAGGCCCGACGATATCGAAACCGGCGGCGACCCCGGCGGCGAACCGAACGGAGGCGACGCCACGCGGTCCAGGCACAGCATCAGCTCGAACGAATCCGCGATGCGCGAAGGCGCCATCGAGTCCGACTGCGTGCGGCACGGCTCGCCCGGAATCGGCACCACGTCGGTCTTGCACTCGCGGTAACAGAGCACCACGCACAGATGCAGGACCGGCGGCATGGAGCCCAGGGCCGCCTGGAGCGCCTGCTGGTTGGCCGCCAGCCAGTCGTTCACCCGCACGCACATGAGCTGCCGAACGTGAATCTCCTGGCCTTTGGGATTGATCGCCCAGCCGGGAGTGACCTGCACTTCGAGCTGCGGCGTAGTCTGTACCACCACGTCCAGCCCGCAGGCCGTGCCGTAGCCGTGCAACAGCCGGTTTTCGAGATAGTGCTTCGCCAGGAAATATGTATCCGATTGCAGAAACTCTTCCACGCCGAGCACCAGGCCGAACGTGTAGTTGACCCGCTTGGAGGGGTCCAGCTTTTGCAAGCTGGGCGATGCAGTTTGGAACGTTGTGCTCATTTTGATATTTCTCCGCACCGGATTCCGGTCTGCTGCTTAAGTTGATCCCTGCCGGCCACCATTCGCCCGCGCACGTTCCACGGCTCCACAAAGCCCAGGAAGGACGCCGCAGGCGAACCCTGCCCCAGCAGGAGCGCCGCAAAGCGGCTGCTGGGTCCGACCACCGTCTCCAACCCTACCCTGGCCTCGCCGGTGCTGAAGGCAGCCCAGTAGAGCTTCACGTCGAAACTGGTATGAGCCGGCTTTTCCTGCCGCGTGATGCGCTGCGCCAGGTCGCGCCGCGCGATTTGCGTCGTCACGTCGTCCTGCAATTGCACCGGCACCACCACGCTGAATCGGTGCGCACTCTGCTGCGTGGGCACCACCACCGAAACGAACCGGATCCAGTCCTGCAGGAAAGTCCCGCTCGGCGGCAGCCCTTGACCGAGCTGGCCCATCCAGAGCTTGCTTTGGATTTCCGAGAAGCTCGCAAGCGCCGAACCGCCCGTTAATCCGTATGCCTGGTTCAGGTCCGCGGGCTGGCTGAACCGTCGCTTCAGGAAATCTTCGTAAGCGGGTTCGTCCGCGTTGGTCACGGCGGCGTAGGTGAATTTCAGGTCCTGGCTGATGAACCGCTGCCAGTCGGCCGCGCGCGCGGCTTGCGAAGGCTGATACGCGGGCAGCCGCAAGGCGGGGTCGTCGAAGCCGGTAAAATCCGTTCCCCACGCCTGGTTCAGCGCCTCGATCGTGGCATAAGCGCCGCTCAGGAAGCTGCGGAGCTGCTGGTCCAGCACGCCTGAGCCCTGGCTGGGCGTCCAGCTCGCTCCGGCTGCCACCGTGCCCGGAGCCTGCACGTCCGTCGGGTCCCCCAGCACCACACCCGGGGCGCTACGCAGCTCGAAACCCTCCACGATCCGCACCGAAAAGTGCTGCACATCGGCCGGATCGAACAGCGACGCGCTGGCGCACTGGTCGAGGGCCAGCCGGATCATGCGCACGATCCCGTCCGGCGTGCCGCGCGACCGGAAGAAGCGGGGCGCGTTGGCCAGGAAGAAGCGCCGCACTGTTTCGCTCCACGTAAAATCGAAGCTGATGCCCAGCCAGCCCGCCAGCCACGCCAGGTACCCCGCAGGCACCGTTCGCGAATCGAACAGTTCCTGCACCTGCTGGATTCGCCCTTCAATCGACGTGAAGAATCCCTCGGGGTTCGCCAGGTAGCGGTCCAGAAAATCGGCCGAAGCCGCGTTGTCCCGATACACCGCGGGCAAGTACTGCGAGAGGTACGAAAAGCGAGGGTAGTAGGCGCGCAAGGCCTGCAGCCGCGGAGTGCTCCGCCCATTTCCCAGGAAGGTGAGCTGGATTTGCAGGTACCGTCCCCGGGCAGCCTGAAACAGAAGTTCCCACGTACCCGTGCGTGCTCCGGAGCAGGTCAGCGCCGGCTGGTAGTAGGGCAGCTCGGCGCCCGTCGCCCGCAGATACGGCGCGGGCTCCGCGTTCCAATCTGAAGTCACCAAAAGGTCCACGGAATCGGCAGCGCGGGTGGAGACCTGGATCTCGGTGCCCGCGGGAATGGTGCCATCCATCAGCAGCCGGTGCCACACGCAACCGGGAACCTTGCCGTCAAACGCGCGCCGCGCCGGGTCGGTCTCGGTCAAGCGATCGCGCCGCGGCAGCACCCATACCGCCTGCGTTTCAAATCGCGTGCGCGGCTGTGGGGCCAGCACCGCCCAACGCTCGTCGAAATCATAGCTCACACCCGGAGGGCCCGTAACCAGCGCCTTTCCGCCGAAGCGCAGCATCGGTAGAAACTGAGTATTCGGTTCGCGCGCCCAGCCGGCCTGCGCGCTCGTGTAGTCGAACGCGAAGGTCTGCTCGCCATGCGCGTCCGCGATGTACAGGGTTCCTTGAACGGCGGTCCCCGCGGCCTGCGCACTGCCGGCCACGAATGCGAGATCCTGGCCGAGTAGCGCGTAGGGAGCCCCTTCCCCGATATCGAGTTGGTTCAGCGCCACCGGCGGTCCCGCCAGCGCCGCCAGGGTATGGCGATAGAGCTGCGAATACCCGAGCGATGGAGGGCTATCCAGGATGAGCACGCTGCCATCGGGCAGGGCCTCGATGCCGATCGCGTGGGACGCCGCCACCGCCATGGCCTGCGCCGCTGAAACCCTCTCCGCCGTGTCGCACAATGCGCGGTAACTCGTGCCGCCACCCACCGGCTGAAAGTCCTCCGGCGTGGGATTAGGGTCCACGCCGCCCTCGGGCGCGATCACGCGGAACAGCGAATCTAGCCCCCAATACCGCTGGTTCATGCGGTCCAGGATCCACACACCTCCTCCCGGAGCCGCCGCCAGGTCGAACGGCACGAATGCCACATCCGCGGGCCAGTGGTATACCAGCGGTGGGCCCTGGGTATACAGATCGAAGACCAGCAGCCCCGCGGGATCGCGCAGCCCCACCACCAGGTAATGGTCGGTTGTGACCGCCAGTCCTGCCATGCGGAAGCTCGCAACGGGCGAGGGTGCCAACGGCGTGAAATCCGCTGGGCTCGCCGTCGCGCAACCCGCCGCCAGATCCGCCGCCGCCCAGAAATGCTGCGCCTGCTGCTGGCTCGCGCCGAGAAACAGAATCTCGTCCTCCCCGGGCGCAATCCAGTAGTAATTTCCGTATCGGTCCTGCCCTGCTCCCCGCCGGTCTGCCGCCCCCAGCAGCGCGTTCCGCAACGCCGGAAACACGAAGACCTTCTGCGGCAGCCCCACCGTCGCGTCCGAATCGCGAAATTCCACTGTGGAGACCGGCGGCGACCCGCCCGCCGGCGTTTCGCCCAACCAGTCGGCCTTGCCGAAGACAAGCTGGAATCGAGTTTGATTAGCGTCCATCCTGTCTCCTCATTGCGTCGCTTGGGGCAGGCAATCCTGCCTGCAGCCGGCTTTCAGCCGGTTGGACCCGCTGAAAGCGGGCCCGCAGCCTGAAAGGCTGCCCCACCGTAGAAGCATGCGCCACAAAAGCCCCGCCCTGGAATCTTCCGTTCAAATCCCCAAGCCTCCTAGCACCCCACGGGCAGCACCGGAACCGGCACCAGCGTCGGCCCGCCCCCGCTTGGCGGCGCTTGCGTAATGTTCTCGGGATCGCCCAGGTTCGCTCCCACCTGGGTGAGCCGCGGCAATTGCAGGTTGGTGATGGAAAGGGTCGTAATGGCGGCCCCCGTGCCGTCCCACATGAGCACGTTGCGAATATCGGAGACGCCGTTGGCCCGCGCCGCCTGTGCCAGCAGTTCGCGATCCACCACCGGTTTCTGCAACGGCCAACCCGTACCGCCCTGCCCGCCCGTCAATGGCGAAAGAAAATTGCGAATCGCGGATTTAATGGCTTCCCGCACGGTGGCCACATCCTGCCCCGGCACGATATCGAATCCCACCGAAACGCTCAGGTCCTGATAATCCGGCCCCACCACGTGAACCTCGGTCGTCACCAGGCGCCGCGGGTCCAGGTAATCGCATACGCTCTGCAAAAAGTAGCGGTCCGGCACGGGCCCCTGCGGCGTGGAGGGATCGTTGGGGATAACCATCACGGTGACTACGCCGGGCGCATTCACGGCGGCATCCGGATCGAACAGCGGTATCACTTCCGCGCGCCCCAGGTCGACGCCGGGCGTGCTGTCGACGATATCTTTGAAATCCGACGCCGATACCGCGCGCCCGGCGTTTTGCAGGAACAGTGGGATGCGTTTTTCCGCCTGGTCCAGCGTTTCCCCCGCGCTTCCGCCGGAGGCCGGCAGCGGGTTCGTGATCTTGAAACCCGCCGGAAGCTGCGGGCTGGCATTGATGGCGCCGATCCCTACGTTACCCGCAATCCCGCCCCCGAACGCGTACGTTGCGAAGATCTTCGATCCCGCGGCCGGCCGTGCCCCTTGCACGCCCGTTCCGAACGTGAGCGTGCCCGAGGCGTTGTCCACCATGTAGACCCGCGACCGCGTCGCGTCGGCCACCTCCGATGGCGCCGCCAGCAGATCGTCCGTCTGCGACCACGGCACGCCGTCGATGGTGATCGAAAGAGTGCTTGCCAGCACCGGCGTGTTCACCAGCGTGAAGCTCTGGTCCGGCTCGCCCGTCCCCGTTCCCACCAACTCCACGGGCACCTGGATCTGCTGGCTCACCTTCGTCGCGTTGATGCCTACCCAGTTGAAGCGGGCGACCGCGGCGGAGGGAGCCAGCGCATCCGCCGGCAACGGCAGGCGAACGCGAATCCACGTCACCACGCGGCTCTGCACGCTCTGGTCCTGTAGCGATGGCGGAAAATCGCCCACGCCATCCTCCAGTGGACCGAGCGCCCAGTTGCCGATCGAATTGCGCGCCGGCAGCGTCAACTGCACCAGCGACGGCACGGTCAGGGGATCCGTATCCTGAATACTGTCCAGCCGCTGGTAGACGGGCGCAGTACCATTCAACTGGCCGGTCGAGATTTCATAAATCAGCGGCGACGAAGGTTGCGAGTTGCCCGGCGCGGCGGGCTCCAGCACCAGTTCTTTGGCCTCCGACGCGGGAACGATTCCCAAGGTCAGCGTCTTCCCGGCAATTTCATCCAGCACCGCGCTGTTGGCACCGGCATCTACCGCGCGCGTCAGCAGCGCGATCCACAGGCTGCGGTCCACGATGCTGCCATCGCCCAGGTCGGCCACCGGCAGATTGTTGGCGGTCGCCGGCGGATCGAACGATTCCGTCTGGTAGAACTGCAAGTTGGTGGTGGGGGTTGTGAAGGCCGCATAGAGCTGCGTGTAGGTTTGGGCGGCAATGGTCTGGTCCGCGGGAGAAAGCGCCTGACGCAGGTAGGTCTTGGCGTCCACCGGCAGCACATCCAGCCCGTCGCTGGTGGCGAAGCCTGCCGCGCCCGCCACCACCGGAAGACCCTGGGGCAGCGTGACGGTAGCGAGAGGCCCGCGGTCGTTGCTGAACACCACCACGCCGCTTGCGGCCTGCGGCGGGTCCATCGGAATACCCAACAGGTTGAGAAACTTGATGCGGTTCCGGTCAGGAATCTGATTGCAGAGGTACGACAGGTTGTCCACCATGAAGGCGAACAATTGCAGAATCGTAACACCAGGGTCGGTGTTGTTCTGATGATTGGTGTACTCCGGGTTGTACACCGGTACCCGCACCAGCGCTTCGGTAAGAAGCTGGTTGAAAGTCTGCGGTTGGACGAGCGGCGCCGGAATCAACATGGGATCAGCCTTGCAGTTGGAGCGTCAATGTTATCTGGTTCGAAAGTTGGTTGGCCACCAGCCGGTATTGAATGGTGGCGATGGCAGCCTGGTCGTCCGACGGATCCGGGTCCACGGCCACCGAGTCCAGCGTAATCCGCGGCTCCCAGATCCGCAGCGCGCGGCCGATCTCTTCCTCTACCGACTTCCGCGTCGCCGGGTTGTTGGGGGCGAACAGGTACGTGCGCAACGCCGAGCCGTAATCCGGGTACATGAGCCGTTCGCCGAGCCGCGTCAGCAGCAGAATCTGAATCGATTCGCGCACGTTCTGCCCGGCCACCGAGGTAGCCCACTGCCCGTTGGCATCCAGATGCGGCGGGAACGCCACGCCGCGGCCGAATATCTGTCCTTCATCGATGGCCATAATCATTTCCCTTTCAGCGTCGGTACCGGGAGGCAGATTTTGAAGAACGGAATCCAGAAAAACACCAGGTTCAGCGCAATCACGATCACCAGCAGCAGAATCAGCGCGCAGATCGTGATGATAGGAATCGAAAAAGAACAGATCAGCCCCACATCCAGCCCCCCGCCGGGATCGCTGATGTCACCCTGCGACAGCGCCTGCAGGCTCTTCACGCGCGACATCTGCTTGCTGAGCTCATCCGAAATCAGGAATGCGATTCCCTTGTCGTACTTGCGAAGCGCTTCGGGCGAGGTGTCCACCGGCAACGCCACCTGAATGCGCCGCGCGGGAGCGTCGGAGTCGAAATACGAAGCCATCTGGAACGGCTGGCTGGGCGGGCTCCCCACGTTGCGTCCGCACTGCGGCCGCAAATACATGCAGCGCACGATGAAGAAGAAATCGCCCGCCGGATTGGAGGGCTTCTGCGGCACTGGGGGCACCAGCGACGGCGCAGCCAGCGGCGGCAAGGCCGCCGTAACCGGCGCCAGCAGCGTCGAGGGGTCGATCGCGTTTCCGGGGTCCGCCAGAGAATAGAGCGGGTAACCACTGGGCGGGGTGGTGTCGCCGGGGCCGGCCGATTCGAACTGCGTCTCGAACTGTTTGGCGGTGACCAGCGCCTGCTGGAGCGCCGCGCTGAGCGTGTTGTAGAGCGCCGCCTCGGCAGTGCTCAGCCCGCCCAACTTGGAATTGTCCAGGATGGCCGCCCACACGTTCGGAATATTGGCGATCAGAAAGTTCGTAAAATCCAGCAGGATGAGCGCGGAGGAGAATATTGCGCTGTCGTGATAGATGTTCTGCCCTTGGGTGGCTGCATCCAGCGTGTTCCACCAGTCCTCCAGGTTGGCCCAGGGAGTCATTACCTGCCGGTTGAACATATCGGCGCGGGGATCCATGGCCGTGCCGTTCCCGGCATTGCCATTGCCGCTACCGTTCTTCAGCGTGCGCCCCGCCACGTACTGCTGCCGCCGCGAAGCCGGAATCAGGCCCGTGAGGACGCGCCGCGATGTCCCATTCGAACCCGTCTGCGTGGGCGAAAGCGGAATCCGCTCTTCCCCGGGCATCAGGTCGGCTGCGGAGACCTGCGACCAGCCCGGCGTCTCGCCCGGGATCCACGCATACTCAGTGCACTTCACCGGATCGTAGACCGCGCAATCGGCCGCCGAGAAGCCCGGATTGGGCCGTAACTGGCGCACCACGAAAGCCACGCTTTCTCCCTGCGTCCGGTTCACGGTGTGGTCCGGGAGGCCCGGAATCCGGCAGGTCAGCGATGTTGCCACCAGGTAGAAGCGCGAATGCGTGGGCTGGTAGAGCTTCAGCGGAAGGCCGGTCGACGCGCTGCCCAGTCCCGCCGCCGGGTTTTGCCAGTTCTCGCCCTGCGCCACATAGTCGCGCAGGGTCTGCGGCCTGGCTTGCAGCACGCCCTGTAGTTCCGGCATGAAATCATCCGTCGCGAAGCGCAGAATGGCCGGCCGCCGGTACGGGGTCAGGTCTCCGGCCGCGCTCAGCTCGTGCCACAGCGGCGAGGGCGTCAGCCACTGAATTTGCGTGCTCATCGTCTCACCAGATATTCCCCGCGCCCGGCGTATAGCTGGCGCTCACCACGCTGTTGGTAATCACGGTATCGGCGTTCACCACCCCACTGAATTTCGACATGCCGGCGTTCACGCTCACCATGCCCGCGGTCACTTCCGCCTGCGAGCAGGAGACCGTCACCTTGGCGGCGGCATTGATGGTCACGCCGCTGGTATCGAGCGTCAGGGAATTGCCGTTGCTGTCCTGAATCTGGATGCTGCCCGGCCCGTCCTTCATGGTGATCTTCTGGCCGCCGGGCGTTTCCAGCGTCAGACTCTCGGTGCCCTGGGTATCGTCCAGCGTGATGGCCACACCGTTGCGCGAGCGCAGCTTCTTGATGTTGTTGTTGCCCGAGCCATCCATGGATTGCGGCGGCGAATCCTGGCCGTTCCAGAACGCCCCGATCACGCACGGGTGGCGCGGGTCGCCTCCCAGAAAAATCACCAGCACCTCGACATTGGTATCCGGAATGAACCAGCTTCCCTGGTTGTTGCCCGCCATCATCGTCGAAACCCGTGCCCACGTCTCATACGAGCCGCCCGCCCCATCCGGCGACCACGGCAGCGCCACCCTCACGCGGCCTTGGTTGTCGGGATCGCGAAGGTCCCGCACCAGCCCCGGGTAGGCGCCGTAGAACCGGCCGCCGAATCCCTTTTGCGTGCGCGATTCAACGATTTCTTCGAATTCCAGACACCCCTGCATTTACGCAGCTCCAATCCCCGGACGCTCCACCGCGAACCACGTCCGATACCCGTTGGCGGGGTCGAACATGTGCCGCACGGAGGTCACGTAAAACTTGCCATCGAACAGGCTGCCGAGACCACTCAGCGTCAGGCTGGTGCCCACCTGGATGCGGCCATCGCCATCCGCGATGCCGCTACCCGTCACAAACCGCCTCGCCCAGCGCCGGTAATACCCTTCCGCCAACGCCTGCGCCTCCTGCGACGTGAACGGCAGCGTGTGCACCACCTGCTGATCGCGCTGCCCGATGGCCTGCTGCAAGACCGCACTGCCGCCCTGGTCGCCGTTCAGTTCGCCGCCCAGCGCCGAGCTGGTGGCGCGAAAACTGATCGCCTGCTTCGAGACCACGTCCCATCCGGTGACGCTGAACCCGGTCGCCTGGTCCGCCAGGTCGGCCATCGCGGTGAACTCGAACAGCCCCTGCCCATAGGTCAGCGTGAACTCGTTGGTTTTCCGCTTGCTGCGCGATTGCACGTTGAGCTGCTTGTCGTCCACCCACAGTTCCGCATCCACCGCACGCGCCCGCTCCCGCAGAAACGCGAGGTCGCTCTGGTTGACCTGCGCCAGCACCTTGTGCGTCGGCCCGCTCACGTCCACGTTGGCCTGCAAGCCCTGCTGCGATGCGATCTGTTGGAACAAATCGGAGTCGCTGATGTTTTCGAAAGTTCGCGTCCGCCGCGTCATCCGCAGGTCTTGCAGCCGGTCCTCGGCCAGAAGCAGGACCTCCGGCGGCGTGTGGTGCGGGTATCGCCCTTCGAGCGCCATCAACCGCCCCGTAAACACCGTCGCTGAGGTCTGCCCGCCGCCCATCTGAATCGTGAGGTCCTTGCCGAAATCCAGCAACTTGCGATCGAAGTAAAGAAAACCGAAACCCCCGCCCGTCTGGTCGAAATTCGCAAACGTGGCCTCCGCGCGATACAACCCCTCCACCGTCTCTTCCACCATCAGGCCGAGCAGGCGATCGCCAAGCAAAGTCTGCGTCTGCCCGCCGATGGTAAAGACCGGCCGTGAACCGAATACTGCTGGGGCTTGTCCGGCGTCAGGCATAAGTCATCAGTGCGCCAGCACGCGCAAACGAGTTCGCTGGTCCCGATCCATGAGCGTCACCACGTCGTGCGGATTCAGTTGCGGCGGCTTCGGAACCGCAGCCGTCCCCCCCGCGGGCGGCGGCGCCATCGCCGGCTCCAGCACTACTTCGAGTTCATTGATAATGACTGCCATCGACGCTCCCTCCGCGCCCTCTGCGCTTTCTCATTTTTCCTTCCGTCTCACTCTGCACCTCCGCGTCTCGGCGGTGAACCGAGCTCTCACGCCGTCACCGACAGGTTCACCATCGTCCCGGGCTGAATGAATCGCGGATTCGTGATGCCGTTCGCCTGCGCCACCCCCTGCCAATTGCTGATCCCCGCTTTCGCGGCCATTTGCTGTAAGGTGTCGCCCGCCTTCGCCAGCGAGAGCGGAGTCGTCCCCGCAGCCTGCGACGGCGTACCGCTGGCGCCGGCAAATTCGAACGTCAGGTCGTGCTTCGTCAGGTTGATCGACACGCTGGAGCGCAGCGGAACCCCATCCGCCGAAAACAGGTCGATCGTCTCGTCCATCGAATCCATCGTTCCGCTGAACAGAAACGAGCCCCACTGAAATTTCAGCTTGGGGGGCACGCGGTTTTCCTGCTTGGGGTCGTTGGGGTTCTGCACGGTCATGAAATATGCCACCTGGCTGGTGAGGTTCCGGACGTCTCCGCGCGGATCATCCGCACCCTTAGGTAGCTGCAGCATCACGTCGAACCACAGCTCCATGCTCAGCTTGGTGGTGCTCGTACCTACGAACTGCGTCGACGATCCTTGCGGCTGGTCCCCCCCCTTCCATTGGTTGGAAAAATTCAGCTTTAAGGTCTGCGGATTGAACTGCACCTCGACGACCTTGCCTTGTCCGCCGACTTCGTTCAGACTGGCCTTCTGCAGATTCTGTGGTTGCGGCATGATCTCTCCTCACAGCAGCGACGCCAGGGCACCCGACAGGTTGAAGCCCGGCGCCTTGAGCGTTAGTGATTCATACAGGAGTGACATTTCTTCTATGGCAATCAGGCCATCCTTGGCATTCAACGCCGGAGCACGCAGCTTCACCGGCAGGCAGCCCGTCAGTGAGAACTGGACCTGCTCGTTGCCGTCTCCGGAGTACACCGTGATATCGGCCGAGCCGCGCAACCCGGTCCCTCCGGGCGCAGACGTGGCTTCGAACCACGTCCACAGGTCGAAATTCGCAGTCATCCCGCGCTTCAAGCTCAGTTGGCCGTATGCTACCTGTCCCGCCATATGCACTGGCCCGGTGTTGCGCCCGCCCTCCTTGATGGTCTTGGGCTCCATCGTCATCTCCAGCCCATCCACATCCGAAAAGATCGCGGCACACACCATGTCCGAAACGCCGTCCACATCAATTTCCACCAGGAAATTGAAGGTCGTGAACGGCCGGGCATCCGGTGTAAGAAGACTGGCGACCGCGGAAACGATCCCCGCCATCTATCCCTCCTCCAGCGTCAGATTGCCGCCGCTTTGCACCAGCCGGACGGTCAGGAATCTCATGGGCCTCGCGGGCGCCACCAGCAGTTCCACCACGAAGCGCCCCTGGTCGATGGAATCCTGCGGGTTCACCGAAGCGTCCGTCACTACGCGATACGAATCCTGTGCGGCCTTGCCCGCAAAGGCGCCGCGCGCCAACAGTTGCTGCATCCACTGTTCGAACTGTCGCGTCACGGCGCGCACAAACGCCGGCGAAATGTTCTGGAAGACGTAGCGCACGCCTTCCCGCAGCGCCAGTCTCCGCAGGAGGATGAGCAGTCGCCGCACATTGATCGGCTGCAATTCCGCATCGGTAATCAAGGTGTCCTGATCGGTGACCAGGAAGCCCTCGGGCTGCTGCGCGATCAGGTTGATCTGCTCTCCCGCAAACGCCAGCGCGGCGTTCGCCTGAAGCGCCGGATCGAGCGCCACCGCGCTTTCGAGGGCCACATTGGCGGGTGCGATCCATGCCCCCTGCGCCAACGCCTTCGCCGCGATGACGCCCGATACCGCGCCATCCGGCGGCACGGTGCGCAGCGAAAACGGCAGCGGCTGCGTGTTGTCGCGAATCACCGTCCACGGATGGTAGAGCGCAGCGTAGCTCATCATGCGCCCGCTGGTGTCCTCGTTGGCGAGCAACTGTGCCAGGCTCTCGCGGTATGCCAGGGATTCGTCCCGGCGGTACGGCAGCGGCAGGCTCAGGACCGCCAGCATGTCGGCGCGCGCCGAAGCCATGCGGAGCATCGCACTGTGGACCCTTTCGAGCAGAACGGGAGGTCCGGCCGCGGCCTGTGGGATCACTTCAAACGGCGTAACCGGCTCGGGCGTAGTGTTTACCGTGTCGGACCAGGCGCTGGAAGCGCCGCCGCGCTGTGTGTTGACGCGGAAGTATGTGGACGGCCCGGGCACCCTCCAGTATTCAAAGCTCGTCTTCAGTCCGGTGAACAGCACATGGCCCGATTCGAACTGCGGATCGGCGGCGGTCTGGAGCGTGAACCCATCCGCCCCGCCCGGCGCGGGCGTCCACTCCAGGATGATGCGATTGCGATCTTCGAAAATCTGCAGCGCCGGCGCCTCCAGCGGCTGCTCGCTGCATACGAAGAACGAGGCGTTCCCTAACTCTACGGCCTTGGTCACCGACCACGGGCTCACTCCCGGCAAGCCATAGGCGGATGCGCGATAGTAGAGCACCAGTGGACACTGCGGGTTGTTGGTCAACGCCACGGAGACGCCGGCGCCTACATCGCGCGAGGTCACACCGGTCACAAACAGCGGATCGCCGGATTCCTGCAGGCGGTAGCCGGAGGCACCCGCCACGGCGCCCCACGAGACGGTGTAGTTCCCGCCGGCATCGGGCGGCGAAACCTGGAGCGGATCCGGCGCCGCCAGCAGGGCGGTTTGCGCCGTGGCCTTCCGCCAGCCCGTATGGGTCGCGTCCGGCACCGCCAACAGGCTGGCTTCATCGACCCCCAGCAGCGAATACAGGCCGGTGGGCGGGCTGGGAGGCTGCGCCTGGTATTGATAGAAGAACGCGTCCTGCAACAGGGTGGCCGCTTTCGAGCCCGCCAGATGCGGGTCGATGAACAGGTCCTGGTTGAAGGTTGCCAACCCATCGCGTTCCAGCGCCGTGCCTCCGGGAAGGCTGGCGCCCTGATCGAAATCGCTTCTGGTGAGTGCGGTCATTCCCAGCGGAATCCCGAGCCCCGCGGGCAATCCGCCCGCCAGGTCAAATCGCGGATGATCGATGTCCGTCGCCAGCGCTGCGTACGCAACCGGCGCGGGACGCTCTGTAGGCGCATACAGCACCGCGTCCGGCGGCAGGTAGCCCCAGTACCGCGGATTCTCCGGCGCCAGCCCGAGATCCGCGAGCCGCTGGACCGGCGCTCCCTGCGGCGACGCAAACAGTTCGAACGTGACCACCGAGATCTGCACCGTGGTGCCGCGATTCGCGAGCCACGCGACATTCGGATCGAGCACCCACCAGGCCAGTGTGCTCGTCAAGGCAGCCGATTCCCCCGACGCCGGAGAGCCCGGTGCGTCCGGTCCCGCTTCCACGCTCTCCACCTGGTAGAGCAGCGTCTTGCTGCCAAACTGCATGCGCAACCAGCAGCCCGGCGGGATGGACAAAGCCGCGTCCCGCGTCACGTGCAGCACGAGTTCGCTGCCCTGCCGGCAAAATCCCGAAAACGCCACCGCCACATCACTGCCCGGGCCGAGCATCGCCACCGAGTCGGGTGGCGCCTGCGGCGGCGAGGCCGTGTCGCACGCGCCGAATTCCGCGGCCGCAGCCTGCCGGAACCAGAACCATCGCGGATCGGTTGCCGAGTGGAATGCGATGGTCCCGGTCGAGCGGAAGTAGAGCTGCACTACATCGCCCGGGCTGAGCCCGCTGACTTCAGGCGATGGTCCGGTGGTTACCAGCGCGCCGGCTGCGAGCGGGCTCTCCAGCAGGGTGGCATTCACCGTCAGCCCGTCTGACCAACTGCCTTCGGAGCGCGCCTGCACCCAACCGGCGTGAAGTCCTCCGAAACCGTCGACCTGGAGGAGCCCCGGGACGACCCACGCATTGGATTGCGCGCCGTTGGCCAGGCGTGCCACCCAACAGCGCGTTCCGCCGTTGCGGAAGAAATCCCGCACCGCGGGCGGAGTGAGCGCCAGCCGCATCTGGTTGCGCTCGCGGTCCCAGGCCAGTGGCAAATCCACACCAAAAATCTCCTGGAACCGGCCCGGATCCTCCACCACGAACGGCAACCCGATCGGCCCGGAAGGCAGGAATCCCGCAAATGCAGCGATATCCATGCGCGGCAGGGGCCCCGGCGCGGGCGGCGCTACCGATTCGAAGTAGATTCCGGGCAGACGGGCGGTGGCCATGGCTTATTTCAGGTCGACGCTCTCGGCGGACAGCACCAGTTCCTCAACCGCCACGTCTGTGCCTTTGCCGGTTAGCGCGGGGCCGGTGTACTTGATCGGCCGGGCATCCGTGAGCACCCACTCCTGCACCGGGTTCTGCCGTTGTTCGTCCATGAGCTGGATGGTTACGGTCCGCCGCTGGTTCTGGTCGCCCTTGCGCACCGCATCCCACCAGTTCCACAGCGTGGAAAGATCGCCGATCACTCCGCGCTTCAGAGTCACATCGTTGATCTTGGAAGTGCCGGTGAGTTTCATCGGCGCATTCGCTTTGGAATTCCCAGGCCGGTACTCGGCCACGTGGATTTCCGCGCCGAGCCCCGCGACTTCCTGGAAGCCGGCTTTGAAATCGTCGGGACCCGGCCCGCCCGGCCCCAGGTTCACTCGAAAATTGAACTGGCCGTACGGCCGGTCGCGAAACGTTGCTGGCATGCTGCCCTCCTCTACTGCTGTGCACTAGCCGTGAACTGGCCAATGCGGAAGATTACAAACTCCGCTGGACGCAACAGCGATACGCCGATGAGACACACCATCCGGCCATTGTCGAGATCGTTTTGCGTCATGGTCGTGAGGTCGCATCGCACGAAGAACGCCTGCTCCTTCGTGGTGCCGAACAGGCGGCTGTTGCGGAATTCGTTATACAGAAAGTCGCTGATGAGCTGAGTCGTCTTGGCCCACAGGTCGGGACCGTTGTTCTCGAAAACCACCGATTGCGTGCCCAGATCGATGCTCGCCTTCAGGTAGTTCAGGTAGCGCCGCACGTTCACATACTTGACTTCGCTATCGGAGCCGGCGGTGCGCGCGCCGAACAGGCGGTATCCGCGGCCTTCGAAGAAGCGGAAGCAGTTCACCCCCAGCGGGTTCAACAGGTCCTGCTGCGCCTTGTTCAGAATCACCTCGAAGCTGAGCGCATCCGTCACCACTTCGTTGGCGGGCGCCTTGTGCACGCCGACGTTGGTGTCGCTGCGCGCGTAGATACCCGCCACATAACCCGCAGGCGGCATGTTGGTCTCCGCGTCCGTCACCGGGTCCAGAATCCTTACCCACGGGTAATAAAACGCGGCATAGGTGGAATCGATCTGGCCCCGCCATTGAGCCGCCTGAATCACGCTCTCCCCGTCCGGCGAGTCGAGGACGGCGATCCGGTAGCGCATCTTCTCGCAGTGCGCGATGAGGTTGAACGTGGTCTGCATGGCGTCGAGCTTGTAGTAACTCTCGCCGGCGAAAGTTGAACCCGGGGCGGCCACGATCGAGACGCTGCTGACGTCTTCCAACGCCACCAGCCCCGTCTTCTTCTGCGGATCCGATGGATCCTCCGCGCCCTGGTAGTCAATCGCCTCCGGCCGGTTCCCATCCGACCCGTTGGTCAACTGTTCGGTAAACTGGCCGACCTGCCCGGCAATCAACGCCGGCACATCCACGGGCGCGATCTGTCCGAGCATCAGTTGCGCGATCTCGATGCCGGCGGCCGGAGCGGTGTCCGAAAACGAAAAAGTAATCGGGTTGGTGTTCTGCTGGTGGCTGTTACTCAGTACCGGGCCGAAGAAGTTACTGAACGACTGGGCGGCACGCGGATCGAAGGTCAGTCCGGGGAAGAAGTCCGTGCGCGGCACGCCGTCCGGGTACGTGACCACCACGTTGGCGTTCAGAATGCGGACCTCGTCCGTGCCCGGCACCAGCGCCGCGAGCTCGCGCACCGCGCCCGACGCGCTGTGGAAACGAAACGTGTCCTGGCCCGTAGTCTTATTGAAATAGCTCTCGGCCCAGAAGAGTTGCCCGCCCGCGCCCGGCGGGCTGGTCACCTGGCTGATCCACACCAGGTCGAACGGGCTGCCCCCACGCAGCGCGTTGCCTGAGCCGGCCGGGCTCAACACGTTCTGGCCGACGGTAATCGTAATCGCCAGCGTCACGTTGCCGCCGCTGCCGGGATACCGCCCCTGCCACGTGATGGTGTGTGGCGGGCTGCCGCCGCTCAGCGTGGCCTGCGCAAAACCGGCCGTGGCTCCGGGCCGGTACGTTCGCATCACGTACAGGGCGCTGCCTCCGTTGTCGTAGAATGCGCGCACACCCTGGGCCAGGAAGTTCACCATCTCTCCCCTGTCCTCGAAGGTAATGGGATCGATACTGCCGTAGATGGCCTCGAAATCGGACAGGCTGGTCAGTAACTCGGGATAACCGCTGATCGGACCCGTACGCGTGGGTCCGAGGAACGCCGCTGTACTGGTGCCGACACCTTCAATCGTCTTGGTGCGAAAACTCGTCTCTTCTACGTAAACGCCAGGCGCAAGGTATTGGGGCATTGCACTTCTCCTTCTTTAGGGCGGGGATGTCCCCTGCGAAATGTTCAAACTCGGCACGAGGGCGGGCGGGCTCAGGGCTGCCGACCGCAGCACCAATTCCCGTCCGAGGTTCAGACTGGCTGAAAACTTCGTCACCGGCGTTGCCGGATCGGCCCAGATCGTGGCCGCCTTCTGGTCCTCCAGGATGTTTTTGAGGTTCGGGGTGAGCGTGAACGGCCACGACAGCCCCTGTACGTTGGCCAGCGGAAAGCTAAACGCCGCTGGGCTGTACTGCACCGTAACTGTAACGGGCCACGATTCGCCGCTGATATTTCCCTGCCCGCTGCCCGGCGGCGAGCCCAGCTTCAACCGGTCCAGCAGCGGATAGGGCACCAGGACCAGTACGCGCCCGCTGTCGTCCGCAATCCCGGGCCAGATCTCCGCCTGGCCGGTCACCTGGACGCGCATCACCGCCCACGCCGCGGGCGCCGTAGTGCCGTCGGGCTTCTGCTCCACCAGCCAGGCGCGCACTGCCGCCACTCCGGGGGGCGCCGGCCGGCCAGGCGCGGAGAACAGATAGGCGAGCCTCGCTCCGCGGGTCGTATCCGGCACTCCGTTCACCAGCACGGCTCCGCTCTGGTCCAGCGTGTAGATCAACACCTGCGGCAGATAGCGGCCGAGGTTGTCCTGCACGGTCACCACGTAACTGAATGTCCGCGGGGGGCTGCCGAGCTGGCCCGAGCCATCCCGATACTCCGCCGCGCGCAACCCCGGCAATCCGAAGAAGGCGTACACTCCCGACGAAGTCGTCACTGCGTACAACGGCGGCGCCTGCGAATTCATCAATCGCAGGTTCACCTGCAGCCCATCGCTAACCGGCAGGTTCTGCGTAAGGTCCCAGAAGCGGATTCCCAGCGGCGTGAAGATGCGCGAAGTCTCCAGCGGGATGCCCGGACCGGTTGCGAGATTGATGGTGGTGCCCATTTCGCGGCTTACCTACATCTGCCTTCGTGGCGCAGGCGGTTTCGCCTGCGTCCCTCAAATCACCCGACGCTGCGGAAATCCATCAAACGCTCCTGCACAGTTCCAGCCGGCGGCAGCGCCAGCGACGATTCGATTCGCACCACCCGCGCCACATATGGCACGGAAAGCTGGTAGACGTGATGGATGATGACGTCCCAGATGTTGAACATGTCCTCCACGCTGAGCTGCGCCAGCGAGATTTCGACCGTTTCGTCCGGAAAAAACACGTTGTCCTTGTAGGCGTTCAACAGGCTCGGGTACAGCACCGGGTTGTCTTCCAGCGTGCGCATCATCCAACCTGCAATCTCGTGTTGCAGGGAAGCGGTTTTGGCCCAGGCGGTGAGCAGGAAGTGCAATTCCACCGGCAGTTTGGTCGGGCCGCGCTGGCCGTTGGGCTGCATCCTGCCGGCCGGCGACCGGTTGGTCCCGTCATGATAGATGCGGTAGAGCAGCAGTGAAACGCCTTCATCCATGGGCTTGAGGAAGTCGTCGGCCACATACACCTGGAAGTCCAGCGAGGCGTTATTGAAGTCGGCGGGATTGAAACTGCTGCGCAACAGGCGGATCACGGCCTCGGTCGTGGCGGCAACGGCGGATACGGTTGCCATCAGTCCTTCGCCCTCCTGCCTGGCGTTTTCTTCCCGGGCTTCTCCAGCAGCAATTCGGCTTGCGCCTGTTTCTCGAGGTTCAGTCGAAACAGCCTTCCGGCATGCGGTGCGCTAATTTCAACCAGGAAACCCTCTTTCAACAGCCACTCCAGCGCCTTCTGCGTCTCAGCTATTTGCCTGTGAATCTCCGCCTCCAACAATCGCCACCGTGTGATTCCCTCGAGCGAATCGGCCGCGGCCGGATTTCGCAGAAAATAAGCCAGAATCTCGCGCGCGGAGCGCGATACCCCACCGGGTTCTCTCACGTTGAATCCGCTACTTCACGATCGGCGCGTCGACTATGGGCAAATCGCCTGCCAAATAACGCGCCGCTGAAGGGCAAAGACTTGCGGAGAATGGTGCCACCATGGGCCCGCCAAACCGGGCCGCGCAGAGCCCGGTGCGCGCCGCCGCCGGGTCAGCAGCGGCCCGCCGCGCGAACCCGGCTCGTCAGGCCGTACTTCTTCACCAGGCGTCCGAATGCGCGCCGCTCTTTGCCGGCTTCGCGCGCCGCGTGCGTGATGTTGCCGGCGTGGCGGTTGAGCAGCTCACGGATGTAGGTTCGTTCGAAGCTCTGGATGGTTGCGTCGCGCGCCTGGCGGAACCCCTCCGCCTCGGGCTGCTCGCTTCCACCATCCGGATCATCGCCGGCATCCGGCACGGGAAGCACCACGTCGCAGCGGTTGATCTGCGGGCCCCGGGAAAACACGATCGCCCGCTGCACCACGTTCATCAGTTCGCGCACGTTCCCAGGCCAGTCATGGGCCGAGAGCCGGCTCAGCGCCGCAGCCGAAAACGATTTGCGAACGCCGGGCGGCAGGTACAGCTTCAAAAAATGCTCCGCGAGCAGCGGTATGTCCAACGGCCGCTGCCGCAACGGCGGTAACTCGAGGTGCAGCACGGCCAGGCGATAGTATAGGTCCGCCCGAAACTGCTTCCCCGCAACCTGCTCGCCAAGATTGCGATTGCTGGCCGCCACGATCTTCACGTTGGATTGCAGGTAGCGCTCTGAGCCGAGCGGCTTGAAATGCCGCTCCTGCAAAAAGCGCAGAAGCTTGGCCTGTGCCGCCAGCGAAAAGGAATCCACTTCGTCCAGGAACAGCGTGCCGCCATCCGCCAGCGCCGCCATTCCGCGCTGCTCGCCATGCGCGTCGGTGTACGCGCCCCGGGCGTGCCCGAAGAGCTCGTTTTCCAGAAGATGCTCCGGCAGTCCGGCGCAGTCCACGGGAACGAAAGGATGGTTCCGCCGGCCGCTGAGAAAATGGATCGCGCGCGCGAAGACTTCCTTGCCGCTGCCCGTCTCGCCCGTGATCAGAACCGGAAAATCGGTTTGGGCGCAAACCGAAACCCGGTCCGCGATGCGCCGGAAGGCCGGATCCCGGCCCACCAGGTTGGCCTGCCCCAGCTCGCGCACCAGGCTCTCGTACGCCCTCTCGACCTCGTCCTCCCGGGTTGGTGCGAGCAAGCGCAGAATGCGGTGCCGCAGCACCTCGAGCTGCTCCGGCCATAGGACCACGTCGTCCGCGGCCGAAGACGCGAGTTCGATCTCGGCCGCATCGAGGGTTCTCGGCAGCACCGCGAGCACGGCACTTTGCAGCGCCTTCCGTCGCAGCCGGCGCAGCAGCTCCAACGCGCGGGCCGGCGCCGGCCACCCGAACAACACCAGCAGATCCGCCGAGGAACGCGAGAGCCCCTCCGCCGAGAGATGCTCCCATGGAACGTATTCCAGAACATTCGGAGACAAGTGCCCGGCCAGTTCCAAGCCCTCCGCATGGTCACGATCGACGATAAGAAGAATCTTGCCTTGCATCCCCATAACGACCGACCGAATAGTGATCGAAGTTGATCTAATGTTATGGGGAATCTACTAGAATTGAGTGAATTCATGGACGAAAATGGCAGGTTAGTGTAAGTTTTTATACGTCCGGACCACACCGCCGTCGCGGAACCTCAACATCAATGGGATGGAGGGCACCTGAACCGCGTCCTTGATGGCACCCTCTGCTCAGTACCGCTACGCGGATACCGCATAGCGGTTTAGTCCAACTAGCCTTATGCCGAGTTCCGGGTTATACCGAGGGAGTTCACCGCAGCCGCAACTGGACGGTATCGGGCGGGCACGATCTCGGCTCAATCCACCGGACGGAACTCGATGTGAATGTCTCCAATTGCGGCCTCCAACTCGACCGCCCTGCCCTGGCGCTCTTGCGGACTCCTCAAATGTCCGCCAGTTTGGGTCTGGCCATCTCGGAAACTGCGGAAATCCTCGGTGCTTCTCGCTCTGAGTCCCTGCCGAATTATGTCGAGCAAACAAAGCCTGCAAGGGCCGTGTCCCTGTTGCTCCAAAGCGATTGGCCCGGCTTTTGCTCGGCATAATCCGGAACTCGGCATAAGGCCGGTAAACGAGTCACCGCGGCCCAAAGAATATTTGCTCCCACATTTCAAGAGTTTACGGTCTTAAACAGCCTGTGACCTCATTTTCGTGTGCCACCATTTAGTCAGGTAGGATATCGAAACTACCATAGGCCTGGCCTCACCTGACCGACATCTTTAGTCCGGGGAGCCCGGCCTTTTCTATTTGAACGCTTATATGAAGAGACCTCCGCAACCCGGCGCCGATTGCGCCCATCCTAACCGTTCCACGGGCCCGCGCTCCGCCGCCGGCAAGGCCCGCTCCAGCATGAATGCCCTGAGATCCGGCATCTATTCCAACTCACTCATCATTCCCGGCGAAGATCCCGCCCATCTCGCCACACTCACCGAAGCGTACTTCCAGCGCTACCGCCCCGCGGTCCCCGAGCAGCGCGATCAGGTCGATATCCCTGGTCCGCTCCACCTGGACCCTCCGCCGTCTCGGCGTCGCCGAAGCCCAGGTCTGGATCTACGAAATGGAGCGCGCCTCCAATCTCAGCCCCAACGCCCCACTCGGCCACGCCTTCCACAACTGCGACCGCACCCTCACCCGACTCCAGCGCATAGTCAATTCCACCCAGCGCAACTACCGTGACGCCCTCCACGAGCTCGAACGCCTCCAGGCCCTCCCCCTCGACCTCGATCCCTCTCCCTCCCCCCAGATCTCCCCCGAGAGCCCTGTTCCCAAACCCGCCCCTACTCCCGCACCCACCCCGCAACCCGCTGAAACCGAGCCCCTTAGCCCCTCCCCCAGTTCGTTCCGTCGTCTTCCCATCCGCCCCCTCCCACCGCCCGGGAAGCCGGCCAAAAACCGCTCCCCTTCCACAGTCCCGGGAGCGGCTGCCCCTTTGACCCAATCGAGCCTCTGAAATGGAAGCGTTGTCCCGTCTGCTTTCCCAAGAATTGCTACGCCGATGGCCGGCAATAACCCCAACCTGTGGGGCAGGCGCTTCCGCCTGGCGCTTCCGCCTGCCAACGTCATCTAGCGGAAGCATCCCGAATTCGTTTACACACCCGCAGGCACCAAGTGCCCGCACCACGTTTACCTGCTATGTCACAATGGTTACATCCCGTGCGCTATTTCCTGAGCCGCCGCATACCTGAACCCAGTTCCATACTGCTGGTCGAGAGCGGCTCGCGGGGCCTGCTGGAAGGCCTCATCCCCAATCTCCGGGAGACCTGGAGCGACGACATCTTCATCGACCTGGTCACCTGCTACGCCAAACCGCCCGAGGGGTTTCGGCCGGAGAACACCCGCATTTACCGCGTGACCGACTACCGCGGACGCGAGGGCCGCGGCAGGCTGTACCGCGAGCTCGCCCAGAATCGCTACTCGATGGTGGGGATCGTCTGCTCGGGTGAGCCCCTGATGACCAAATGGAAGTGGATGCTGGCTCTCCGTATCCCCGCAAAGATCTTCATCATCAACGAGAATGGCGACTACTTCTGGCTGGACCGCGGGCACCTCGCCACGCTCCGCGAATTTGTACTCTTGCGCTCAGGTCTGGCGGGCGCGGGCGCCGTCCGGACCCTGGCGCGCATCGTTTCCTTCCCGTTCACTTTCGCGTATCTGCTACTCTATGCAACGACCGTACATGCGCGAAGGGCTCTTCGCAGAGGCTAATCCATGAAATCCATTCAGGTCAAAGAAACCGGCGGACCCGAAAAGATGGAGCTGGTGGATGTCCCCACGCCATCGCCCGGGCCCAAGCAGGCCCTGGTGCGGATCGCCGCCTCCGGGGTGAACTTTATCGACGTCTATTTCCGGATCGGCCTGTACAAAGCCGACCTTCCCCTCACGCTCGGCAGCGAAGCCGCGGGCACGGTGGAAGCGGTTGGGTCCGAGGTGACCGAAGTCGCCGCGGGGGATCGCGTGGCCTACGCCATGGCGCGCGGGTCCTACGCGGAGTACGCCATTGTCCCAGCGGCGCAACTGGTCAGGATACCGGATCACGTGGACTTCCACACCGCGGCGGCCGCCATGCTGCAGGGCATGACCGCCCACTACCTCACGCATTCCACCTGGCCCCTCAAGAAGGGCGACACCTGCCTGGTGCATGCCGCGGCCGGCGGCGCGGGCGGGCTGATCGTGCAGATGGCCAAGATGCTCGGGGCGCGCGTTTTCGGTACCGTTTCCACGGAAGAGAAGGCCAGGATTGCGCGCGAGCACGGCGTGGATGAGGCGATTCTTTATACCGAACGGGACTTCGAAACCGAAGTGAAGCGCCTCACGGGAGGCCGCGGCGTCGATGTGGTATACGATTCGGTGGGCAAAACCACCTTCGAGAAAAGTCTAAGTTCGCTACGGCCGCGCGGCATGCTGGCGCTCTTCGGGCAATCCAGCGGTCCCGTTCCGCCATTCGACGCCGCCATCCTGAACACCAAGGGATCGCTGTTCCTCACGCGGCCCAGCCTGGCGCATCATGCGCTGACGCGTGAAGAACTGCTTTGGCGCGCCGGGGACGTGCTGAACTGGGTGGCCTCGGGCCAGCTCAAGTTGCGCATCGACCGCACCTACCCGCTGGCGGAGGCCGCGGCGGCTCACCGGGACCTGGAGGGCCGCAAGACCGCCGGAAAGCTGCTGCTGACCGTCCCATAACCCATGAACCTGCAGGCCAAGCTGACGCTGCTGTACGTGCTGTTGGCCGTGATCCTGGTGAGCTCCATCTCGGTAGTGGACCTCATCAACAACATGCAGCAGCAATTCGAAGCTACCCTGGCGCAGGCCAAGACGTTCGAGGTAGCGGCTGGCAAATTCGTAACCAAGACGCTGAACTCGCAGCGCACTACGCCGCTCCCCAAGGCGTTGGCCGATCCCGCGCTGGCCAACGACCTGAGCGATTTGCTGAGGACCAATGCGATTCTCGAGATCGCCGTCACCGATCCCACAACCCACGACATCCTCGCGGACAGCAACCCCGATCAGTTGGGACACAAAGCCGAACCGTATCCGGATTTCGAGAAGCTGGTCAAGGAGGGACCCTGGTACGAAAAATGGAGGGTGCTGGGGGGGAGCGACATACGCTTCTATCAGCTCGAGACCCCGCTAGGAGATCGTCCCGACCGTACTTTGGTGTCGGTGCTGGTCATCATCGCTCCGTCGCTCATCAAACGGGATATCAACCCCATCATGTATCAGAACGCCAAGGTTGCAGTACTGTTCTTAGTGGGCGCCATTATTGTCACGTTCCTGTTTTCCGCTTTGGCGGTCCGTCCGCTGGGCCGCCTTCGCCGCCAGCTTGACCTGATCTCCCGTGGTGAATACGAGCCCGAAAAGCCCGAGGGCACGAAACCCGCAACCGACGAGCTCTCAGTGATCGCCTCCAAGGTGAGCATGCTCGGCCAGCGGCTGCGCGGCGCCCAATATGAAGTTTCCGACCTGCGGGGCAACATCGATCGCCTGTTGCAGGATCTGGAAGACGCCGTTTTCATCTTCAACCGCGAGCGCCGGCTGGTATTTGCCTCGGGCTCCGTCGAGAAGTTCCTGGGCAAAGAGCGCAGCGACCTGCGCGACCAGTCGGTTTCCGACGTATTCCCACCGGCCACGAGCCTGGGACTACTGATCGCGCAGGCGTCGCAGACCGGCCGGCCCATCCGCAAGCGGCGCGTGCCTTTGGCCGCGCCGGGGGATGCCGTGTCCGGCCTGGCGGTGGTTCTGCTCTCGGTGGACATGTTGGAGACACTGCCGGGCGGCGCCCATGCGGGGTCCGGCATGCTGGTGCGCCTCCGCGATCCCGAGGCGCAGCGCAAACTCGGCCGCGAGCTGCAAACCGCGGACCGGCTGGCCGCGATCAGCCGGGTCACCAGCGGCGTAGCGCATGAAGTCAAGAACCCGCTCAACGCCATCCTGCTCCACGTGGAGGTGGCCAAAGCTAAACTGGTGCGCGGCGACACGGATGTCGCGCCACAGATGGAGATCATCTCGCGGGAGATCCTGCGGCTGGATCGGGTGGTGAAGACCTTTCTCGATTTCACCCGGCCGGTGGAACTGAACCTCGTTACCGTTCCCCTGCAGGAACTGGTAGGCGAGATCGTGGAACTGGCCCGCCCACAAGCCGAAGCCGCCAGGATTCTGGTGAATGTGGAGCAGCAGGTCGAAGGCGTGGAGGTGCGCGTGGATCGCGACCTGCTCAAGCAGGCCGTGCTCAATGTGGTGGTCAATGGAATGCAAGCCATGCCGGACGGCGGCGAGCTTCGTTTCCAGGCTTTTGCCACCGAGGAGACTGCCGAGATCCGCATTTCGGACACGGGGGAGGGAATTCCCGAGGAACTGCGCGCGAAGATCTTCCGTCTATACTTTACGACCCGCCAGGAGGGTTCCGGTATCGGGCTGGCGATGACATTTCGGATCGTGCAGTTGCACGATGGTACAATCGATTTCACGAGCGAGCCGGGGAAGGGTACGACCTTCTCCATCCGTCTGCCCATAGCGGTCTGACAGAGGCATCAGAATGAGACGCGTGGAAGCAATCCTGGCCGCCACCATCGCGATGTCGCTGGCTGGCTGCGTGCTGCGCGGCAAGCCGACGGCCGTGAGCGCCACCACCCCGGTTGCGCCCAAGCCTATGCCGGCGCCCACCGCTCCCGCCCCTCCCCCGCCACAGCTATCGGTTCCCCAGACGCAGGTAGAACTGCCCGCGCCCCAGCCGCTGAGTGCCGAAGCCGCGGCGAGTACCGAGCCTCCCGAAGAAGCGCCCATCACCCCGGTTGTGCGCAAGCCGTCTGGGAACCGGCGGAGCCAGACGCCGCCGCAACCGCGAACCGAGACTGTGGCTCCCCCAACGCCGGTGGCGCAGCCGCCTCAACCTACCGAAACGGAGCGGGGGCCCATTCAGGAGATTGTGCCTCAGGCCGAGTTGAATCGCCTGCAGACGGAAGCTGGCACGTTTCGAAAGACGGCCCAGCAGCGGCTCGACCAACTCCGCAAACACCGCCTGAAACCGGAGGAACAGAGTCTGAGGGATTCAGTCCTCTCGTATATTAAGCTCTCCGAGCAAGCCGAACGGCAGGGCGACATACGCAAGGCATACCAGGCCGCCGACCGGGCCCAGGCGCTCGCCAAGGACTTGCCCGATGGCAAGTAACGCCCGCGGGACTGCGGGAACGCCGGAGCGCGCTGTCGCGGCCCGCAACCGGGAGCCCGGGCCTGCTCAGGCGCAAATCGCCGGCGAGTTTGAGGCGCGCCGCCAAACCGTCGCCGCGGGTCTTCCCGGCCGCAAGCTGGATGCCCTGCTGGTATCCTTCAGCCCCAATCTGCGATACCTTTCCGGCTTCACCGGCAGCAACGGCAGCCTTCTCCTGCTGCCGGGAAAGTCGATCCTGTTTACCGACCCGCGCTACCAGATCCAGGTGGCCCAGGAGACCACCTGCCAGGTGAAGATCTCGAGAGGCGCGCTCACGGTAGACGTGTTAGCGGCGATCCGCCGGCTCGGCCTGAAACGCATCGGTTACGAGCCTGCCCGCATGACCTGCGACTTCTTCGAGTCGTTGAAATCGCGCCTGCCCATGCGAGCTTCACTCATGCCCGTGGCGGGCTGGGTCGAAGAACTGCGCATGGTGAAGTCGGCAGATGAGATCGCGCGCATCCGCCGCTCCGTGGAGACGAATTCGCAGGCTTTCGAGCAGGCCGTCGCACGCGTCCGCACAGGCATGAAGG
>JAIQFL010000108.1 GCA_020073365.1 Terriglobia bacterium
CACTACCGGCGCAAACCGGGCGTTGAACGGCAGCGCGGCGAGCCGGCCGATCCAGCGTTCGTCAATCCCACCGTTAGCGAGGATCTCCAGGTCCGTCTTACCCGCGAGCGTCTCCATCGAGGAGCGGAACGAGCCGGTGGCGGCATCGCCCGCCAGATCGATCGCCACCACTACCGCGATACCCAGCGCCACTGAGAGGACCGTAAGCGCGGTACGAAGAAGGTCGCGGCGGAGGGGCCGCAGGATGAGGGTCCGGAGGAGCTTCATGGGCGGTCGATCGATTGGATGCGGCCGTCCCGCAGGCTTACCCGAACATCGGCGATGGCCGCGGCTTCCGCGCTGTGGGTAGCCATCAGGACGGTGGCGCCGAAGCGCGTGGCGCTTTCGCGGAGAAGCGCGAGGATCTGGTCTCCGCTCGCGGTGTCCAGATTGCCAGTCGGCTCGTCGGCCATGAGCAGGCCGGGTGAGGTAACCAGCGCGCGCGCCATGGCGACACGCTGCATCTGGCCTCCGGAAAGCTGATAGGGAAAGCTGGCGGACTTGTCTTCCATCTCCACCCAGACGAGACGGTCGCGCGCGGTTTCAGTGGGCTTCGGCGCGTGGGATAGCAGGAGCGGCAGCTCGACGTTCTCCAGCACCGTCAGGGTGGGCAGCAACTGAAAGAACTGGAAGACGAAGCCGACGCGCCTGCGGCGGAGGGCGGTGAGCTCCGCATCGGAGAGCGACCGGGTAGTACGGCCATCGATGAGGACCTCACCGCTGGTGGGAAAATCCATGGCGCCGGCGAGGTTGAGAAGGGTGGTCTTCCCGCAGCCGCTGCGGCCCACCAGCGCCGTCACGGTGCCGGGTCCGGCGGCGAGCGAAATATCGTGCAGCACTTCCACCGGCTGGCCTCCGTTGCGGTACGTCTTGAATACTCCACGGAGCTCCAGTGGGGGTGGCGGCATTTTCGTGTAGGTACCCAGCTAATGCCGCACCAGGCGCTGCGCTCGCTCATCCCAACGCCACAGGGCTTCCGCGCCAGCCAGGTGCACTCCGCCGAGCCAGCGGTTAATGCCATTGAGGTGGACATGGTCCGAGCGGGCAGCCAGGACGTCGCGGCCGGCTGGCGTAAGTCTGTAGGCGCCGTCATCGTCCTCAAGCAACGGATGCCGGCACCCGCAAAGGCCGCGCACGTAGCGGGCGAAACTGCCATCGCCCATGAAGATGCGTTCTTCCCGTTGCTGGTCGGCGCGGAACAGCGATCCGAAGCTGGTCCGGCCGTCGTCCACTAACTCCAGAATCTGGCGCTCCGTTCGGGCGAGGCCATTCTCCACCGAGGGAAACTGCTGCAGGTGGCGCAGCAGCGCGCCCGCCAGGAAGGGAAGAGCCAAGGTATCGCTACCGAGCAGGTTCTCGAGGTCGATGGGGTCGGGCGAGCGAAACGCGTGCCACGCCTCCGCCGCCAGATCGAGCTCGGCGGGAGTGATGGTGTGACGGCCAGTCCACAGCGTCGCGAGTTGCTCGCCGGTGAGACGGCCAAGATAGTCGTCGATCGAGATCAAGCTCAGCCGCGTCGTGCCGCTGGCACGGCCATGAAACCAGTCCAGGATCTGGATGAGCTGCAACTGGTCGTAGAGATCGTGCTCGAACCAGAGCGCTACTTCCTCGTGCTCGGTGAAGCGGGCCAACGCCCGATCCCGCTGAGCCAGCACCTCGGCAGCGGAGGACGGCCCTGGCCAGGCACTGTCCAGGAAGATGCCACGCAGGCGGCTGAGTTCCTCCTGGCCCAAGCCCGCTGGGACGGGACCTTCGTGCAGCACATCCTGCCACGTCAGGATTTCACCGCCCAGGCCGGTGCGATCGAGCGAAACCGAGGCGCCGTTCGTCACATGAAGCACCACAACCCTCCTCAGAGCGCGGCGATCTGTTCGTAGATGAGCTTCGGCGCCGGGTACAGCGCCCGATACACCCGATGCGCCTTTCCATAGAATGCCCGATCCGCAACGGCCGGAGCAACCGAGCCTGTTTCGCGAATGGCGGCACAGCTATGGGCCGGGGAGCGGCGGCCCCCGCGCGCAATCTCAGACCGCGCTGCCGAACAACCAGCGATTCTCCAGGAGGTACCGGGCGGTTTTGATCACCGAGTCGCGAATGCTATACCGAGGCTCCCATCCCAGCGCCCGCATATGCGAGCAATCCAAAAAGATGAACGGATTGTCTCCGATCCAACCTCGGTCCCCGCCGGTGTACTCCAATCGCGGCTGGACGCCGAGGTGCTCCGAGATCCAGCCCACCGAATCGTTGACTTCGCAATACTCGCTGGTGCCCAGGTTCAGGATCGAAACCTTTTCCCGAACCGTGTCCACCGCCCGGAGGATCGCATCCACACAATCCTGCACGTACAGATACGATTTGCGCTGATGGCCGTTGCCGAGGATCTTCAGGTAGTCCGGGTGCTCCAGGAGTTGCTTGCAGAAATCGAAAACGTGGCCGTGGGAATAGCGTTCGCCCAGGATCGAAACGAAGCGGAAAATAAGGCCCTGCATGCCAAAACCCTCGCAATAGGCCGCAATCAAGCCCTCAGCGGCCAGTTTGGACGCCCCGTAGAGCGAGGTCTGCACCGGGAAGGGACAGTTCTCGGGGGTCGGAATCATATGCGCCTCACCATAGACCGAACCAGTGGAAGAGAACCCGATGCGGCGAATGCCGTTCCGCCGCATGGCCTCCAGCACGTTCCACGTGGCGATGGTGTTCTGCTCCAGATCCCGGCGCGGGTGTTCGGTGCCGAACCGGACATCCGCATTGGCAGCCAAATGAAATACCAATTCACTGCCTCGCATGGCGTCCGCCAGGTCATCGAACGCCAGCACATCGCCGCGAATCAACTGGAACGATGGATTGCGAAGCGCCGATTCCAGGAACTGCTCCCGCCCCTTGGAGAAGTTATCGTAACCGACCACCCGATGCCCCTCAGAGAGCAGCCGGTCCACGAGGTTGCTGGCGATGAAACCGGCCGCGCCCGTCACAAAATACCTGGTTGGACGGCCCGCAGGTTCCGCGGTCACGCGTAGAATCCTTTCATCACGCGGCAAATCTGCTCGATATCGTCGCCGGAGAGCTCGGGGTGGATCGGCAAGGCCAGGGATTCCTTGGCCAATCGCTCGCTGACGGGAAAATCGCCGGCCTGGTAGCCCAAGTCCGCAAAACAGACCTGCAAATGCAGCGGCAGCGGGTAGTAAATCTCCGTGCCGATGCCATTCTCGTTCAGGTAGGCCCGTAACTCTTCCCGGCGCGGGCATACAATGCAGAACTGGTTGTAGATGTGGCGCGTCTGGTAGGGAGCTGGAATAGGCGGCGCCACGGGGAGGTTCATCTCCGCCAGCAGTTTGCGGTAGAGCGCGGCGTTCTCTTGCCGGGCGCGGGTCCAGCCATCCAGGTGGCGGAATTTCACCCGCAGAACGGCCGCCTGCAGAGTGTCCAGGCGGGAGTTGATCCCCACCCAGTCGTGGTAGTATTTGCGCTTGCTGCCGTGCACGCGAAGCGCGGCCAGGCGCTCGCCAAGGGCCGGGTCATTGGTGGTGAGCATGCCGCCGTCTCCGTACCCGCCCAGGTTCTTGGTGGGGAAGAAACTGAAGCATCCCACCGCGCCCATGCTGCCCGCCCTGCGGCCGTGGTACTCCGATCCGATCGACTGCGCCGCGTCTTCGATGATGAGGATTCCCCTGTCCCGCGCCAGGCCGCACAGAGGATCCATGTCCGCGCATCCGCCAAAGAGGTGAATCGGAACGATCGCCTTGACCTTCGGGTGAGCGGCCAGAACCGCGGCCGCCTGGTTGACATCCATGTTGAACGTGCCGGCTTCGACGTCCACAAACACCGGCACCGCGCCCGCGCGATGGATGGCTCCAGCCGTGGCGAAAAAGCTGTACGGCGTGGTCAGCACCTCATCGCCGGGCCGGATCCCCACACCCAGCAAGGCGAGATAGAGCGCGTCCGACCCGGAGGCGCACCCCACGCCGAACCGGGCATGCGAATAGGCTGCGATCTCCCGCTCCAGCTTCTCGACATCCTCTCCCATGATGAATTTCTGGGAGTCGATGACGCGAATCACTTCCGCCAGCACTTCGTCGCGAATGCGGCTGTGCTGGGCGCGCAGGTCCAGCAAAGGAATCTGCTTCTCGATCGCTTGATCCAAGCTCTCAGGGTAGCAAAATGTTCCGCCGGCGGACCAGCCGGACGGATTGCACACAGCGATTCCGCGGGAATGCTGTAACCTGAAGATTCATCTATGCCCGAATCGCCGATTACCCCCCGCAACGAGGATTTCGCCACCTGGTATCAAGATGTCGTGATCCAGGGAGACATGGCGGAGCCCGCCGAAATCGTGAAGGGCTGCATGGTCATCAAACCCAACGGCTATGCGGTCTGGGAACTATTGCAGCGCGAACTCGACAATCGCTTCAAAGCCACCAATCATCAGAACGCCTACTTCCCGTTGCTGATACCCCAGAGTTTTCTCCGCAAGGAAGCGGAACACGTCGAAGGCTTTTCGCCGGAGCTGGCCGTGGTCACTATGGCCGGCGGCAAGGAGCTCGAAGAGCCGTACGTCATTCGTCCCACCTCGGAAACCATCATCGGCCATTTCTTCGCCAAGTGGATCCATAGCTGGCGCGACCTGCCGCTGCTCATGAATCAATGGGCCAACATCGTGCGCTGGGAGCTGCGCACCCGCATGTTCCTGCGGACCACCGAGTTTCTCTGGCAGGAGGGCCACACCGCCCACTCCAGCCACGCGGAAGCCGTCGAGGAGGTGCTGCGCATTCTCGATATTTACGCCGAAGTGGCCGAAGACGTGATGGCCATGCCCGTAATCAAAGGCGTGAAGACGCGGGCCGAGAAGTTCGCGGGCGCTTTGCGCAGTTACTCCATCGAGGCCATGATGCAGAACGGGCTGGCGCTGCAGGGCGGAACCAGTCACGACCTGGGCCAGAATTTCGGGAAGGCCTTCGATGTCCAGTTCCAGAGCAAAGAAGGCCAGCTCGAATACGTGTGGCAGACCAGTTGGGGCGTCAGCACGCGGCTGATCGGCGGTCTGATCATGACCCACTCCGACGACAAAGGACTGGTGCTGCCGCCCAGACTCGCGCCCACCAAGACCGTGCTGGTTCCCATTTACCGCAAGGACCAGGAAAGAAGCGCGGTGCTCGAGGCCGCTCACCGCATTGCGAAGGATGTCGGCGCCAAGGTGGACGACCGCGACGGGCAGTCGCCGGGGGCGAAGTTCTTCCACTGGGAACGCCGCGGGGTGCCGGTGGTGCTGGAGCTGGGACCGCGCGACCTGGCTGCGGGAAAGGTCGTGCTCAAACGGCGCGACACGGGCGTAAAGGAGCCGGTGGCTCAAGAAGACCTGGCCGCCAGACTGCCGGAGGTGTTGGCCGGTATGCAGACAGCCTTGTCCTACACGGCCAAGCAGCGGCTGAAGGCCAACACAGTGCTGGCGAACTCACTCGCGGAAGTGGAATCCATCCTTCGGGACGCCAGCGCGGAACGAGGCGGCGGCCGGTTCGTGATGGCGCATCTCAAAGACGACCCCGCCTGTGACGCCCGCCTGAAGGAGTTCAAGGCCACCGTGCGCAACATCCCGCTGGTCGATGAATTCGACGGCCCCGGCCGGTGCATCATTACCGGCGAAATGGTGGACCGCCGCGCCGTAATCGCCAAGGCGTATTAGGCACACGGTGGGACAGACCATCGTTTTTTGTGGTCTGTCGTTTTGGTGGTCTGTCGTTCTCCGTGCGGCAAGACAGACGACCAAAACCGATCGTCTGTCCTACTGATTCGCTGCGCTGGCGGGAGCCACCGGCGCGGGCTTCAGATACTTCGCGTACCAGGCCAGGTACCGCTCGATCCGGTCCCTCTGATAACTCGGCCGCGTGATCCCGTGGTTCGAATTCGGATACACCACCAGCTCCGTAGGCACCCCCAGGCTGGCCAGAGCCTGGTACATCTGCTCACCCCCCACCAGCGGTACGTTGAAATCCTTCTCCCCACCCAGGAACAGAGTCGGTGTGGTGATCTGGTCGGCGTGCAGGAACGGGTAGGAGATCTTCAGCCACGGCTCCAGCCCCACCTTCCAGGGAGGCCCGATCTCTTCGTTGTACTGCATGATGTACTGGTCCACCCCGTAGAGCGCGATGGGGAACGCCGTCCCGGCGCCCGAGGTCGCGGCCTTGAAGCGGCGGTCCTTGGCGATGATGGCGTCGGTGAGGATCCCGCCATAGCTCCATCCGCCCACACCCAGGTGGTCGGGGTCGGCCAGCCCGGCGGATACCACGTAATCCATCGCGGCTTGGAGGTCCAGTACCTCCTTGTTGCCCCAATCGGCGGAAATCGCGGTCTGGTATTTTTCGCCGCGGCCCGAGCTGCCGCGATAGTTCACATTCACCACCACGTAGCCGTTGGCGGCGAAAATCTGGCGCTCGAAGTTGAAGGAGTGGGCGTCCTGCCCGTTGGGACCGCCGTGGATGCGCAGCAGGGTCGGGTACTTCCGCCCGGCCTGGTAGTCGGGCGGCTTGGTCACCAGGCCGTGGACTTCATTGCCGTCCTTGGCCTTACAACTGAAATCCTCGGTGACTCCCAGCTTCAGTTCAGCCAGCAAGGCGTCGTTGTGGTGGGTCAGCGGCCGCAGTTCGCCGTTTTCGAGCGCTTGCATTTCGCCATGCATCGTGTCGCTGGCAGCCAACACAGCGAAACCGCCGTCCTTGCGCTGCTCGATGGTCGAGATCACGCTGGGTCCCTTGATCAGTCTCTCCACAGCTCCACCGTTGGCTGGAACCGTCGCGGGATACTCCCAGCGGTCATCCGCCACCAGGAAGAGGATCGAGGCCCCATCGCGCGTGAAGCGCGGCGCCGCCGCTCCGCGGTCGAGCTTGTCGGCCAGAATCTTCGGTTCGCCTCCGGCTACCGGCGCCACCGCCAGGCGGTTCATATTGTACGCGCCCAGTTTCGCTCCGGAGGTCTGCAAATAAACCAGGCGATTGCCATCGGGACTCCACTCCGGCCGGCCGCGCGATGCCGAGGAGTGCACACCGTCGTAATGCGTGATCTGCCGCGGCGTAGCGCCGGCGCGGGCTTCGGTCACGTAGACGTTCCACGTGTTGTAGCGCTCCGCCTCCTTCCCCTCCTTGCCCATGAACGCGATCCACCGGCCATCGGGCGACCAGGTTGGCGAGCCCGCTTCCAGGGTCTCGGCGGTGAGCGCTTCCGCCTTCTTCGTGGCGACGTCGTACAGATAGAGCCGCGGGGGACGCTGGGTGAGGTAGCCGACCACGTCCTGCTTGAACTTGTAGCGGTCGATGACAATCGGCTTGGGTGCTTTCGCGCCCGCCCCGCCGGCGCCCGCCCCGCCGCCCGCATTGGGCCGCTCGTCATCGGGCTCGCCGGGTTCGCGATCGGCCATTACCAGCAGCAGCCGTTTGCTATCGGACGACCAGTCGTAGGACGAGATCCGGCCCTTCACATCCGTAAATTGCTGCGCCTCCCCGCCGGACCGGTCCAGCAGCCAAACCTGTGTGCCGCGGGCCTTGCCCGGACGCCCGGAGAGGAACGACAGATAGCGGCCGTCGGGACTCCAGCGCGGCGCGTTCTCGCTCTCCGGGCTGGAGGTGAGTCGCAACTGCTGCTTTCCGTCCCAACTCGCCATCCACACATCGGTGTCGCTCTTATCCGCCGCAACATCCACTGAGCTCACGGTGTAGGCCACCCACTTGCCGTCCGGCGAGATTTGCACGTCCCGCACATCGTGGAAACTGTGCATGTCGTCAACCTTTACGGGCCGCCGGCTGGGGCTCTGGGCCAGCAGGAAAGAGGCCGACAGCAAGACGAGGCTGAGCCGGCCAAATCGATTGCTCTTCATGGCATTCGAGTTTAGCAAAGATTTGGAAACTTCGATCCGCTACTTCGGGCGGAGAGAGACCATAAACGGCAAAGGGGACGAGCCCGAAGGCCGTCCCCCTTTCTTGCGAATCGGCTTTGTGCCTAGAACGAAAACCTCAACGCGAACTGCATCTGCCGCGGCGTGCCGAGTTGCGAGGACAGCTTGCCGAAGCTGGACCCGACCAGAACGCTGCTGCTGCCTATGCCCGGGTCGAACCGAACTGAGTTCGTCAGGTTGTAGCTCTCCCATCGGAATTGGAGTTTTTGGTGCTCCGACCACGGCATGGTGAAGTTCTTGTATACGCCGGTGTCGATGTCGAACAGGCCGTTTCCGCGAAGATTCGTGCGGAGTCCGGACTGTCCGGCCATGGTTTCGCTGTAGCCGGCGAATGCCGCGGCCGGGTTTTGCCACAGGTTCGGCCCCCCAATGCCGGTCGAGTTGCCGGTGCTGACGACCGCCGGAATGGGCTGGCCGTTGGGAGTCGCGTTGGCGTCAACTTCCCAGTTGGTTGGCCAGCGCTGTCCATTGATGACCGTGAAGGGAAGACCGGACGTCTGCCGGTACAGGCCGGTAATCTCCCAGCCGCCGACGAACGCGTCGAGGATCTTGTTCATTCCGCTGCCGAACCTCCTGCCGCGGCCGAACGGAAGGTCGTAAACAAAATTGGCGTTGATCGAATGAAGCGTGTCGTAGGCCGACACGGACCGCATCTGACTTGGATTCCAGGTGTTGATGACGAATCCGGAGAACGAGCCGCCATTTTCGGGCGTCGAAGCCAGGTCGATCGATTTCGACAAAGTGTAGTTCACATCGAACAGCAGCCCGTTGCTGAAGCGCTTCCGGATGGTCAACTGCATGGCGTGATAGTCGCCCTTGCCGATGGAGCTATAGGCCGAGAGCGCCGAGAACTGCGGGTTGAAAACCATCCACGGTCCAAAGATTCCGCAAGCCATCTGGCTGACTTGGCCACTCGCCTTATACTTCGTGCCCGCTGTACTGCAATTGGCGGCGTTGTCGGCGTTGTTCAGGGTGTTGGTGAAATCACCCGGATTGCTGTTGGCCTTGATGCCCTTCGTCGGGTCGCCACGGTAGTCCAGGCCCCACGCTTGCGTGGCCGTAAAACCGTTGCCGGCGGCGGTGGCCCACATGTTTTCGAAGAACGGGATCTTGGGCAGGTTGGCGATAGTCACGCCCTGGTAATCGAGCAGAGTGGCCAGTTGGGTCATGGCCGTAAAATAGTCCTGGCCGGATTTAGGATCGACCAGATCGGTTGGCATGGCCATGTCGCGGTTAATCAGCGAGTGCCGCGAGAGCCGGCCGACGTATGAAGTCTCCACGAAGAGTCCATGGCCGAAATCGCGGCCGATGCTGAAATCCAGGTTCATCGTGTAGGGCGCCTTCAGATTGTCGTCGATGCTGTTGGTAATGGCGAATGACCCAGTGCCGCTGGCCGGATACGTCACCGGCAGTCCGCCCGGAGGCGCGGAGGGTACCAGCACGCTGGGGACTGTGTAAAACGTCGTGAACCGCGGGACCTGCGCCGTGCCCAGGATGTTTGCCGGGTTGCTTAGCGAGCTGGAAAGACCGAACTGCGTGGAGTTGATCGTCTGCGCCAGGGGCTGGCCGATCATGTCGTAGTACATTCCGCCTCCGACGCGAATCGAAGTCCTGCCCGGGCCGCCGAAGAAAAACTTGGAAAGTCCGCTGTCGGCTTTCGGCGAATATGCGATGCCCACACGCGGCGCCCAGTTCCTGTGCGTCGGATACAACGGTCTTCCGCCCGCCGAGGTATACGGCATGAACGTGATCAGCGGAGCTTGGGCTTCCGAAAGGCCCTGCGCCGCCAGATTGGCGCGATCGCCCAGCCACTGCGCGAGCGGGATGCTCGTCGCAGCCTCCTGGCCGTTTGCCTCGTAAACAGGCGGTTCGAGCGAGAAGCGGACACCCGCCGTCACGGTCAGGTTTCGCGTCACCTTCCAGGTATCTTGTGCGTACATCTCGCCTTCGTGGTTCACGAAATCCCGGCTTACCGGAGAACCGGCCGGAATCACCGTTCCGTCGACCAGGTAGTTGTAGTGGCCCGTGCCTTGAGCTTCGAGACCGAGCAGGGCGCCCATCGCGTACTGGAAGCTGGTCAGATCGCCCGATGCGATCGACAGCGATCCCGTCAAATCGTTGCCGGAACCGTTGAGCCACGAGGGGTTGGAACTCGCGCTGCTATACGAGTTGGCGTAGCTTATTGAGTTGTTCGAAACCAGACGGACGATCCCGCCAAAGCGGAAATCGTGGGCGCCATGGCTCCAGGAAAGATCCTCACTGAACGAGTGCACGGGAACGATGCGCGTCGTCCCCGTACTGGTGCCGTACGGGGAGTCGTATCCGCGGAACCATTCGTAATTGCTGGTCAGCACGCCGGTGGACTGGTTGCCTGCGCGGGTGTAACCGTAGCGGAAGGTGCTGACCAACTTGGGACTCAACACCCCCGTCCACCCCGCGGCGTAACCCTTGCTGTTGGCCAGAGTCACGGAGTTAGGCGGCTGGCCCGGAAACTGCGGGGTGCCGTTGGCCGAGTCGTTCTGCAGGTTGCCGCGCCAGAACAAAGAGTGCTTGCCCGCGTTGTCCAGCTTGTAGTCCAGTTTGGCGATGTAGGTATTCTGATCGGAGGCCACGGGAGCGTTGAAGAGGTAGCCCGTGGTGTTAAGGCCGTCGCCGAGCGCGCTATCGTTTCCCACCGGGAAGCTTTGCAACACCTTAAGCCCCGCTTGATCTACGCCAATTCCTGCCGGATCGATCTGCCGGATCTCCGTGGGACCGATCTGCTGAACCACTTTGGTGGCGTCATGATAGACGACAATCCCCTGCTTCAATGTTTCGGTCGGCACGGTGCGCGTTACCTGAGACGAACTTCGGTCGCGCCGGCCTTCGTAATTGAGGAAAAAGAACGCCTTGTTCCTCTTGATTGGGCCGCCCACCGTGCCCCCGAACAGGTTGATGAGGAGCGGAGCGATGGGCACGCCGGAGCGGTTGCTGAAGAAACTGTTGGCCGCTGTTTCGGTGCCGCGCCGGTATTCATACAACGAGCCGTGGACATCGTTTGTACCCGACTTGGTCACCAGCGCGACGTCCGCCCCCGAGCCGCGCCCCGTGCCCGCGTCTCCATTGGTAGTGGTACTGCGAAACTCCTCGACCGAATCGAGCGTGACCCGAAGCACCGTCGTGAAGGCCGCGCGGCCGTTCTGATCGTTAACATCTGCACCGTCCAGCGTGACATTGGCCTGATCGGATTTGCCCCCGTTCACCGAGCCGCTACGGTAGTCCAGGTTCTGCGCGCCTGGCGAACCGAACGCCGTGACGCCAGGCTGTGCGGCCAGCAGTCCCACGATGTTCCGCGCGTACATGGGAAGCTCGGTGATCGCCTGATTGGTGATCACGTTACCCAGGGAAGCGTCCGTGGTATTGACCTGCGCCGCGGCTGCTTCGACCGAGATCGTCGTCTGCGTTGCGCCCAGTTTCTCGAAGACCACCGGTAAAGTGGCGGGTTGGTTGACCAGCAGTTCGATCCGGTTCACCACCTCGTCGGCGAAGCCGGGAGACTTGGCCGTCAGCCTGTAACTGCCCGGCGTCAATTGCGGCATGAAGTAGCGGCCATCCTTGTCGGTAACGACACTGCGTTCGGTACCCGTCTCAAGGTTGACGAGGGTCAAGGTGGCTCCCGGAACCACCGCTCCCGTCGGATCGGTAACCGTTCCGGTGATGGAAGTCGTCTGACTAAATGCAGCAGTCGCTAACAACAGCGAAAGCAAGACCACGCTGAGTAGATTTCGCATAAACAGTATCCCCTTTTGTTTAGAACTAGCGAGAGCACCTAAGCATCGGTGGTTCTATATTGGTTAACAGATTCGGGCGGCTCTGTCAATCGGTTTTCACAAAATACAGCCGCTGCCCTCGGATACGGACGTTGGCCCTCGCTTCGCCTGGCGCTGGCGGAACCGTGAGGGAAAGGCCCCGATCAAGGCAGCGCTTTGGGTCCGGTACCGATTGAGAGGATGGCAGTGATCGTGATCCCGCACTTAGCCGGACTGGGTCAGACGCCTCTGCCTATGCCGCCGGGACCGGCCTGGGCGACGTTTTTCGGGCACCCATCCTTGATGAGCTTGAAATTCTCGGTGAACCGCGCCGCCAGCGCCTGGTACTTGCGGTCGTAATCCTCGCGGCTCGGCCAGGTGCCGGCAGGGTCGAGAATCTGCGGTGGAACGCCTTCGAATTCGATTGGGACCTCGAAACCGAAGACCGGGTCGGTCCGGTACGCCACGGTTTTCAGCTTCGCCGTGAGGGCGGCATCGAGGAGCGCGCGAGTGTGGCGTATGCCGATCCGCTTGCCGACGCCGAACGGCCCGCCCGTCCATCCGGTGTTGACCAGCCAGCAGGTGATGCCATGCTTCAACAGGCGCGCTTTGAGCATTTCCCCGTAGGCATAGGGATGGCGCACCATGAACGGACCGCCGAAGCAGGCGCTGAAGGTGATTTCCGGCTCCGCGCCCAAGCCGATCTCGGTGCCGGCGATCTTGCTGGTGTACCCGGAGAGGAAGTGGTAGATGGCTTGGTCGGGAGTGAGGCGCGCGATGGGCGGAAGGACGCCGTTGGCGTCGCACGTCAGAAATACGACGTTGCGCGGATGGCCCGCCATCTTCGGCGGAAGATAGTTTTCGATGTAATCGAGCGGATAAGCGCCGCGGGTGTTCTCGGTGAGGGCGTCGTCGTTAAGGTCGAGCCGGCGCGAGAGCGGATCGAGCACGACGTTCTCGAGGATTGTGCCGAAGCGGCGCGTGCAGGCGTGGATCTGCGGCTCGGCCTCGGGCGAGAGGCGGATGACCTTGGCATAGCAGCCATCCTCGAAGTTGAAGACGCCGCTATCGCTCCAGCCGTGCTCGTCGTCGCCGATCAGGCTGCGCGTAGGGTCGGCCGACAGCGTGGTCTTGCCGGTGCCGGAGAGGCCGAAGAACAGCGCCACGTCTCCATCCGGACCAACGTTGGCGGAGCAGTGCATGGGCAGCACGCCTTCCGCCGGGAGGAGGAAATTGAGGACGGTGAAGATGGTCTTCTTGATTTCGCCGCCGTAGCCAGAGCCGCCGATGATGGCGAGCCGCTCGGTGAAGTTGATGATGATGAAGGTCTCGGTGCGGGTGCCATCCACGATGGGCGATGCCAGGAAGGAAGGCGCGCAGATCACGGTGAACTCCGGCACGTGCCGCTTGAGGTCCTCGGTGCTGCGAATCTTCATGAACATGTTGCGCGCGAAGAGGCTGTGCCAGGCCTTTTCCGTGACAATCCGGATGGGCATGCGGTAGTCCGGGTCGGCGCCGGCGTAACAGTCCTGCACGAACACGTCGCGGCCTTGCAGGAAACCCGCGATCCGCGTGAGCAGCCCGCTGAACTTCTCGGCGCTGAAGGGCCGGTTGTACTCGCCCCACCAAATGTGGTTTTCGGTCGAGTGCTCGTGGACGACGAATTTGTCGGCCGCGGCGCGCGCGGTATGCTTGCCGGTGGTCACGACCATCGGGCCGAGATGCGAGATGCGCGCTTCTCCCCGGAAAACAACCTCCTCGTACAACGATGCAGTGGGGAGATTCCAGTAGACGCGGTGCAGGTTGGTCAGGCCGTGGTTCGCCAGGCCATAAATGCTCGCCAGGTTGCCGGCTTCGGGCTGCGCCGGCGACGGAAGGTCGAGATAGGGGTTCATCGCCAGTCCCTCACGAGTTTGCGGTCGCCCAAATACAGTTCGTTGGGCGCGCCCGGATCGAGCGCCCACTTGATACGGTCAATGCCTTCGGTGATGTCCTTGACGGTTCCGCAGAAACTGAGCCGCAGGTGCCCTTCCATGCCGAACTCGCGGCCGGGAACGGTGACGACCCGGACTTTGTCGAGCAGGAGCCGGGACAGTTTCTGCGAGTCCCTCTCGCAGGCGCTGAAATCCGGAAAACAATAGAAGGTGCCGCCGGGCTTCACCACTCTGACGCCGTCGAAGGCGGCGAGGCGCGTCATCATCACATTGCGGTTGTTTTCGAGCGTGAGGCGCAGACTCTCGATGGACGACTGTACGCCGTTGAGCGCGCCCACGGCGGCCCACTGGGAGGGCGCTGCCGGTCCGGAGGTCTCCTGCGACTGGATGTTCGTCATGGCGCGGATGAGCTCTTTGCCGCCGATCGCCCAGCCGATGCGAAAACCGGTCATGGCGTACATTTTCGACACGCAATTGATGACCACGAGTTTGGAGCTGTCGAGACTGCGAACCTGCGTGAAACGGTAACAGTTGGTGGGAACGCGGCCGTCGAAGATGAGCCGGTTGTAGGTGTCATCCATGATCAGGTACAAGTTGCGCTTCTCGCACAGCTCGACCACGCCGGCAATGAGCTCGTCGGAGTACACCACACCCGAAGGGTTGTTGGGGCTATTTAAGATGATGGCCTTGGTGTACGGCCCAACGGCTTCCGCCAGCTCTTCCACGGTGGGCTCGAAGCCGCCGTCGCGCGCGGCCACGGGTATCGGCACGCCACCCGCCAGCTTGATCATCTCCGGATAGCTGACCCAATACGGCACCGGGAAAATGACTTCCTCTTTAGGATCGAGGATGGCGTGCAGCATCACCATGATCGACTGCTTGGCGCCGCTGGAGGCGATGACGTTTTCCGGCGCCGCCAGGCGGTCGTAGTGCTCCTCGGTGTAGCGGATGATGGCTTTCTTGAGCGAAGGGATGCCGTCCGCCGGGGTGTATTTCACGTCGCCGGTCTGGAGCAGGGCGGAGCAGCTCACGATCGCGTCGATGGGCGCTTTGCTTTTGGGCTCGCCGCCGCCCAGGTGGATGACTGGTTCGCCCCTGTCCCTCAGCAACGCGGCGGTCTCGTTCAGCTTCAGGGTGGGCGACTCGCAAATGGACCTTGCTAGTTGGCTCAAGCTCATGGGTCTCTCCCGTCCTTTTGGATACACGAATTCCGGGATAGCACCGGTTGGGGGAACTAGTAATAACAGTATACAGGACCCGATCCGCAAAAATGTGGAGACCGGCGGCCTGGTGGGCCTGGTGTCGATCGCATTAGCTCAACTCCCGGATCGCCGGCAGCGAGGTTGCCGGGGCTGCCGGTCCTGTTGTTGCCTGTGCGCGCGGCCCAAATCTCGCTTCAACTCTGCTAGACTTGTACCCCAGAGGGGACTGGGTGCTGTGACTGTTATGCCACATCGGGCGCCGATGTTGATCGGAGCCATCTGCTTATTCGCCTGCGCGGCGGCGGGGGCCGATGAACCCCGGGCTTCCATTCCAACGCGCGCCCGGGCGTCTACCGCGCAAGCCGTTTTCCGGGTGAATAGCGACCTGGTGCTGGTACCGGTCAGTGTAACCGACTCCACGAACCATCCCATCATCGGGCTGGGGCGCGACGCATTCCGCATTTTCGACGACAAGACGGAGCAGACGGTGGTTCAGTTCGCCCGCGAGGATGTGCCGCTTTCGGTGGGCATCGTGTTCGACCTGAGCGGCAGCATGAAGGGCAAGCTGGAGAAATCGCGGGAAGCGGTGGACCAGTTCCTCCGGGGCGCCAATCCGGAAGACGAGTTCTTCCTGGTGGAGTTCAGCAACCGCGCGCGATTGACGGTGCCTTTCACCGCTGACGCCGGCGCCATTCGCGATCGGCTACGGCATGCCGAGCCCTATGGCAAGACTGCCTTGCTGGATGCGGTCTGCCTGGCGATGGATTCCATGAAGAGCGCCCGGAATGCGCGGCGCGCGTTGCTCATCCTTTCCGATGGCGGAGACAACGACAGCCGCTACACCGAGACCGCGATGCGCAACCGGGTGCGCGAATCCGATCTGTGGGTCTACGCCATAGGGATCTACGAGCACCACACGGCGATACTGCCGGAGGAGACGGGCGCCGGGCAAGCGCTGTTGGAGACGCTGGCAGAGGCGAGCGGCGGCCGGCATTACCCCGTGGAGTACCTGGCGGATCTTCCGGACGTTGCCGGGAGAATCGGTTTGGAGTTGCGAAACCATTACATCCTGGGGTACCAGCCGAGCGACTCCCGGCGCGATGGCAAGTATCACCACGTGCAGGTGAAAGTGGTGGCGGGCCGCCATCTGACGGTGTCGTGGCGGCCCGGATACTACGGGACGATGGAGTAGGTGGGACAGACCATCGCCTTTCGTGGTCTGTCATGCCTCGCAAAAAGACAGACGACAAAAACCGATCGTCTGTCCCACCTGTCTGCGCTACTCGTCGTGCTGGCTTAGTCTGGCGACCACCGAGAGATCTTCCAAGGTAGTGGTGTCGCCTTTGACCTCGCCGCCGGCGGCGATTTCCTTCAGCAGGCGCCGCATGATCTTTCCACTGCGAGTCTTGGGCAGGGCGTCGCTGAAGCGGATGTCGTCGGGCTTCGCCAAAGAACCGATCTCTTTGGCCACCCACGCGCGCAGCTCGTCTTTCAGTTCCTGACTGGGTGGGATGCCGGCCTTCAACGTGACGAAGGCGGCAATTGCCTGGCCTTTGAGATCGTCCAGCCGGGCCACCACGGCTGCCTCGGCGACCTTGTGGTGAGCCACCAGGGCGGACTCCACCTCCATGGTGCTGAGGCGGTGGCCGGAGACGTTGATGACGTCATCGATGCGGCCCATGATCCAGAAATAGCCGTTGGCGTCTTTGCGGGCGCCATCGCCGGTGAAGTACATACCCGGGATCTGCGACCAATACTGGTCCTCATAGCGCTTGGGATCGCCATAGATGGTGCGCAACATGGCGGGCCACGGGTGCTTCAGTACCAGGAGTCCTCCTCCGCCGGGCGGCACGGACTCGCCCTCGCGCGTGACGACGTCGGCGATCACGCCCGGAAAGGGACGCGTGGCGGAGCCCGGAGTAGTCGGCGTCGCGCCGGGGAGCGGGGTGATCATGATCATGCCGGTTTCGGTCTGCCACCAGGTGTCCACGATGGGGCAGCGGTTGCGGCCGATGTTTTCGCGGTACCACATCCAGGCTTCGGGATTGATCGGTTCGCCCACGGTTCCGAGCAGCCGGAGGCTCTTCATGGCGTGTTTCCGCGGCCATTCCGTGCCGAACCGCATGAAGGCGCGGATGGCTGTGGGAGCGGTGTAAAAGACGTTCACCTTGTGGCGGTCGATGATGCGCCAGAAGCGGTCGGGTTCCGGGAAGTTCGGCGCCCCTTCATACATCAAGGTAGTGGCGCCGTTCTGCAACGGGCCGTAGACGATGTAGCTGTGGCCGGTGACCCAGCCGATGTCGGCGGTGCACCAGAAGACGTCTTCGTCTTTGAGGTCGAAGACCCACTTGGCGGTGATGTAGGTGCCCACCGAATAGCCGCCGGTGGTGTGCAGGATGCCCTTGGGTTTGCCGGTTGTGCCGGAGGTGTAGAGCAGATAGAGCGGGTGCTCGGCGTCGAGCGATTCGGCGGGGCACTCGTCGGAGGCGTTGGCCATCAGCTCGTGCCACCAGTGGTCGCGGCCGCCGAACATGGTTTGCGGCGTGCCGGTGCGTTTGTAGACCACCACATTTTTCACGGACGGGCAGGAGAGCACGGCTTCATCGACGGCCGGCTTCAGCTTCACCTCGGCGCCGCGCCGGTAGGAGCCGTCCTGCGTGATGACCAGGGACGCCTGCGAGTCGGTGATGCGGTCTACCAATGCGTTGGCCGAGAAGCCGCCGAAAACCACGGTGTGCGGAGCGCCGATGCGCGCGCAGGCCAGCATGGCGATCGGAAGGGCCGGGCACATACCCATGTAGATGGCGATGCGGTCGCCTTTGCGGATGCCCAGCGACTTCAGAACGTTGGCGAACTTCGAGACCTCGATGAGCAGTTGCTGGTAGGTGAGCGTCTGGACTTCGCCGGGTTCGCCTTCCCAGATGATAGCGGCCTTGTTGCGGCGGCTGCTGGCGACATGACGGTCCAGGCAGTTGTAAGAGAGGTTGATCTGGCCGCCGGTGAACCATTTGGCCCAGGGGCAGTTCCACTCCAGCACCTGGTCCCAAGGCTTGAACCAGTGCAGTTCGGACGCGATCCCGCCCCAGAACTTTTCGGGGTCCGTTTCGGCTTCTTTGTAGAGACGCTCATAATCGTCCATGCCGCGGATGTGGGCCTGGGAGCGAAAGTCATCGGAGCATTCGAAGACGCGGTTTTCGGTGAGGACGGAGTCGATATTCTTTTCAGGGGCGGTTGCCATCGAGAATCCTTTCTGAAGGTGGGGCAGGCGCCCCGGTTTGCGGGTCCGTTCCGGATTTCGCCTGCCAACTAATTTTCAACGTCCGGGCTTGCGGCGCGGCGGACCGCTTTGCCAACACCTGGCATACCAGAGCGACAGCGGCCAGCACGGCCGCCGTGTAAAACGCTGCCTGGTAGTTATGATACTTGTCGAACAACGTTCCCCCAATGCGCGGGCGATGATGCCGGCCACGCCCCACGCGGTGAACAGCATGCCGTAGTTGATGCCGGCGTTCCTGGTGCCCCAGAAGTCCGGGGTAACCGCGCTGTTCACGGAGAGCTGCGTGCCATAGCACCAGTAGACCACGAACGTACAGCATAGCGACGTTGCCTCCGGCCGCGTACAGCGCCGGCATGGCGATAATGGAGATGCCGATCATGATGCGCAGGACGTTGATGCGGCCGGCTTTGTCCGACATCCAACGAAAGGATGCGCCGCGCTCGCCGAAGACACCGGGGGACGCCAGTTTGCGATACGGAGTGTCAGGGGGCTTCGGGACGTGTCGGAGAGAATCGGCCTGGAACTGCGCAATCAATATATCCTGGGATTCACCCGGCGGGCCAGGAGCGCGACCGGATCCAGGTGAAACTGGTTCAAGGGAAGAATCTGCTGGTGTCCGCGCGGCCGGGGTACGATGCTGCGCGGTAGGAGAACCCGCCCAACGCCTAAGCGCGGACGGCGGGCGGGTTCTCGGGAGCCATGTCGCTAACTGTCCTCCGCCGGTTCTTTGCCTTGAACCTGTTCCCGAATCATGTTCACGATACCGGGATTGGCAAGAGTGGTAATGTCACCCGTGTCCTTGCGGTTGGAGATCGAGGACAAGACACGGCGCATGAGTTTGCCTGAGCGGGTTTTCGGCATGTCCTGCACGATGTAGACATGTTTCGGCCGCGCAATCTTGCCGATTTGAGTCACAATCGCAGCAACCACCTTGGCCTGTATCTCCGGGCTAGGTTCGAACCCAGGCTTTAAAGAGACATAGATCTCCGGTACACGACCTTTGATCTCGTCCATGACGGGCACCACTGCGGCTTCCGCCACCTCGGTAACCGTGAGGCAGACCGACTCCAACTCCTTGGTTCCCAGACGGTGGCCGGCAACATTGATTACGTCGTCGATCCGGCCCAGAATACGGAAGTATCCGTCGGCAGTCAACACGGCCCCGTCGCTGGCAAAGTAGGGCCAGTCACGCCAATCCTTACTCTTGGAATTCTTGCAGTACTTCTCGTAATACTGCTGGACGAATCGGTCGTGATTGCCCCAGATGGTCTGCATGATCCCTGGCCAGGGATTCCGGATGCAGATGTTTCCGGCTGCTCCGGCGCTGGCAGGGAGTTCCTTGCCCCTGTCGTCGTAAATGACCGGGTAGATGCCGGGCACACCCGGACCGGTGCTGCCCGGCTTCATGGCATCCAGCGCGGGCTTGGTGCTGCAGAGGAAACCACCGTTTTCAGTCTGCCACCACGTATCCACAATCACCGCCTCACGCTTGCCTACGACATCGTAATACCAACGCCAAACCGTGGGTTCGATCGGCTCGCCGACGGTCGTCATGTGCTTGAAGTGATAGTTGTACTTCTTCGGCTCGTCGGGGCCTGCCTTCCTCATCATGCGGATGGCGGTTGGTGAGGTATGAAATATGTTGACGCCCAGGCGCTCGGCGATTCGCCAGGGGCGCCCCGCGTCGGGATAGGTGGGAACGCCCTCGTAGATCACGCTGGTGGCAGCCAGGGCCAAGGGACCATACACGATGTAGGAGTGGCCCGTAATCCAACCGATGTCCGCCATGCACCAGTAAACATCTTCCGGATGGATATCCTGAATATACTTGGAGGTGCCGGTCACATAAGCCAGATAGCCGCCGGTTCTGTGCTGGCAGCCTTTGGGCTTTCCCGTGGTGCCGCTGGTATACATCAAGAACAGAGGCGCCTCCGCGTCCATGGAGACGGGATCCACTCGTTTACCCGCAAAGCCCTTCAGGAGATCGTTCACAATGTAGTCGCGGCCTTCGACCATGCTGGCTGAGGAGGCGCTGGCCCCCGGGGTACGCTGCCAGATCAGAACCTTCTCCACGTCCTGACCGTCGCTCTTGGCAGTGTCAATGGCATTCCGTAACGTGGCGGACTGATGGTCGACCAGTTGCCCGTTGCGATAGTAGCCGTCAGCCGTGATGAGCACCCGGCTGCCGGAGTCGGCAATTCTCGTGCCACAGGCCTCGCCGCTGAATCCACCGAAAACCACCGAGTGGATAATGCCCAACCGCGCGCACGCCAACATGGTGATCGGCAACTCCGGGATCATAGGCATGTGCAGCGTAACCCGGTCCCCGGACTTCAAACCGGCAAAGTCGCGCAGCAACGCCGCCATTTCATTGACTCGCACAAACAGCTCTTGGTAGGTAATCGACACCGGAGCCTGGGACTCCGGTTCTCCCACAAAAATGAGCGCAGCCTTGTTCGCGTACCTGGCGAGATGACGATCCACGCAGTTGTAACTGACATTGAGTTTTCCGCCGACGAACCACTTCCAGAACGGCGGATCGCTGGCATCCAGGGTCGTCTTCCAATACTCATCCCAATCCAGCATGTCGGCATATTCCCGGTAGCATTCCGGGAAGTTCCGTTCGTCAAAACGTTCCATTACGGTGGCGTCTGTGAGGTTGGCCTGACCGATGAACTTCGGCGAAGCATGGAAGTACTCTTCCTCCTTCCAGTGGACGGCAATCTGCGCCTCTGTAGCGGCTACCTCCCCGCGTTGGGTTTCAACGGTGTCAGTAGTGTCAAGAATGGCGGTACTCATATCATTTACTCTCCTTTGCATAAGCTGTAGCAAGCTGATGACTCGGGCCCGGCGCGCCAGTGACGGCTGGGGCTCTTGTGTCGACTGGAACGGTTGGCCGCTTGGCCAGCAGTTCGCATAGCAACGCAACCGCGGCCAGCACGGCCGCCGTGTAAAACGCTGCCTGGTAGTTGTGATACTTGTCATACAACACCCCGCCGATGCGCGGACCGATGATGCCGGCCACGCCCCAAGCGGTGAACAGCATACCGTAGTTGATGCCGGCATTTTTCGTTCCCCAGAAATCCGACGTGGCTGCGCCGTTCACCGAAAGCTGCGTGCCGTAGCACCAGTAGACTACGAACACAGCCAAATAGAGCATGAGGACCCGGCCTCCGGCCGCGTAGAGCGCCGGCATGGCGATCATGGAAACGCCAATCATCACGCGCAGCACGTTGATGCGGCCGAGCTTATCGGACATCCAGCCCGACAGAATGCGGCCCGACGCATTGCCGAAGGCGCCCACGATCAAGGTCATGGTGGACAAGGCAGCGGCCGCCAGGCCCACACTCCTGGCGAACGGCACCAGTTGACTGATTACCATTAGCCCCGCCGAGCAACCCAGCGCGTAGGCCACCCACATCAGGTAGAAGGTGGGCGTGCGCAGCGTTTCGCCGGGACTGAATTCGTGCGTGGTGGCAGCGGACTTGGAAGTAGCTGCCGGCTCCCACCCGGCGGGTTTGTAGCCCGTAGGCGGGTTCTTGAGGAGCATGGCGCCGATCATCGTCATCACTAAAAACATCCCGCCCAGGATCTGGAAGGTCGCCGGGAGGCCGTAAGCGGGGATCAATTTCAATTGCGCGAGCGGTCCGAAGATCGCCGAGCCCGCGCCATAACCACCGACCGCCAGACCGACCGCCAGTCCGCGCTTGTCAGGGAACCACTTGGCCATCACCGGGATCGGCGTGGCGTAGCCGAAGCCATTGCCCAGCCCCCCAATCACACCGAAGCACACCCACAGGTACGTCAGGCTGTGCGTATAGGAACACAGGAAGAATCCCAGGCTGACCAGGATGCCGCCCGTCAGCGAACAGTAGAACGGGCCGATTTTGTCCTGAATGCGTCCGGCTAAGACAAAGGTGAGGGCGAACACCGCCACCGCGATGGTAAACACCATCGAGGTGTCCGCGCGCTTCCACCCAAATTGCTTTTCCAGCGGGGCTACGAACACGCTCCACGCGTAAAGACTGCCCAGGGCCAGGTTCATCGAGAGCCCGCCCACTACGCGCCACCAGCGGCTGATGCCGGGTGGTTGGATCAGTTGCAATTCCACTTGCTTTTGGCTGCTTATCATAGCTGAATCTCTCCTGCTGTTTTTGCTTGCGGTTTCGGTTGCGTGCCCTTCGTCAGAAGTACATCAATTGCAATTGCACGGTGAACTCGTTGGCAGATTTGAGGGGCGAGCCGTTCTGCGGGATGGCTCGCAGGTATTGGCAGGTCCACTTCAGGTTCTGTCCGCGGATGTAGTAAGTGGCGCCCAGGCCGAAGCGGTTAATGTCCTTGGAGGCATTCGCCGCGGCGACAAAGGCTTGGGTTTCATATTTCAGGAACGGCTGGATTTTGGCCTGGTGGACATAATACGCCGCTTCCAGCAGGAAGTCGTTCTGATCGGGGATGGCGGTGAATTTGGTCCGGCCGTCGTAGTGAATGTACTGGAATTGGCCCGCTACCTCGTCGCCCTTGTTGATGGGGATAGCGGCGGCGGCATTGGCCGAGTATCCGCGGTACGAACCTTGCTTGTCGACACCGGCGTCCACCGCGAGGATCTTCAGTTTGCCGAGTCCCGTGCCGGTGAAGAGGTATCCCTTCTCACGGTCGAAGAAATCGTACTGGAGGTAGCCGGCCGTGCGCAGGGAATTGTGGCCGTTGGCGTCGCGCTCACCGTCGAAGGCGCCGAGGCGATACTGCAGACGGTCGTTGGCGAAGAATCCCTTGAACTGAAAGCCCATGTCGCGCAACGCGGACGATTGCGTGGTGGAGTTGGTCACGGTGGAGATGGGGCTCACGTCCAACGTCATGTAGCTTAACGTGGACTGCAGCCCGTTGCGGCTGAACGGGATGATGAACAGACCGCCATCCACCTGGAAATGGTCGCTCGGCTTCCATTCCATCAGGGCGTCCTGGATGATGAATCCGGAAGCCAGGTTCTTGGGGGTGATGCCGAGTTTGGGATCGTCAGTTTCGAAGAAAAAGCTGATGTTCTTGCCCACGTCGCCGGCGAAGATGATGCGCGCGCGCCGCAGGTAGAAGTTCTGTTGATAGCCTTGGGTGCCGGAGGAATCCTGGGTCCAATCGGCCCAGAGTTGGCCCTGGATACCGAATTTGAAGGTCACGTCCTCGTTCTTGACAACGATTTGTGCGGAGGCCGGCACGAAAACGGCGGCAAGCATCAGGACGCACCCGATGCCGAATAACAGCGTACGTAGGAAGCGCAGGTTAGACACGGGGCTACTCCTTATGATTCGTTTGGGCTGGTGTGGAATCGAGACGAGTGGGAGGGGAAGAGCAGGGCCAGCCACCACCACGAAGGCACTGCCGATAACTGGGTCTTCACGCCTAGGCCCCTCCCATTCGATGGGGAACCCGGGTCTTCAAAATCCCTCAACGCTGCCCTCGGAGGAGCGCAACATTGGAAATTTGGGATTTGTGAAAGTATCACACGGAACCTGGAAAGAATTCAAGAGAAAAAGGTGTGATTATCTTCAAATTGTGGAGAACTGTACATTGACTGGTATCGGTAAGCGGTTTCAGGGATCAGAAACGAGTTCGAACTGCAGGCCCAGTGGGTGATTTACTACGGGTTGGTACCGAAGGATCGGGAGGAGCCTAACGGCCGCCCACTCACTGCGCCAGGCGGCGATCGCATTCTGCGATGGCGGACTCAGCCAGCTTCCTGCGGCGTGCCGTGTCCGGAGTCTGGGGCCTCCAGTGGCTCCACCGGGCGGCGTTCTTTTGGAAGAGGAGTCGCGCCCAGCCGTACCGCCGGTTGGCAAGGAGCATCCGGCCGTATAGATCGTCGAGGTCCGAGACCGCCTCCATCGCGGCCAAGGTCGGCCGCGGAGCCGAGAGGAGGCGGCCCATCAGGGGCTGCCCTTGGGTAATGATCGCCGCCGCGCGATCGGACTTGCCGCTTCGAAGCAGGCTCTCTGCCTGGCGGTCCAGGACCGCCAGTTGGTCCGCGGTCTCGCCGTACCAGGCCTCCGTGGTCGGATCGGGTTTGGGCGGTTGCACGGGCGCAGGCGCGCAGCCTGCCAAAAGCACGGATGTCAAAAGAAGAACCGGGCGCACTGATCACAGGATATCCAAACAGGCGCCGGAGGCCAGGGGCCAAGCCATCGAGCAGACCGGCCACCAGTAGCGTCGACAGCGCACCACTATCCCGAGGGTGGTGGCGAGAAGCTCCGCACCAGCGTGGCCTCTCAACCCTGCCACCCAGGGTCTTCCAGTGTGCGGATGCTTACAATATCTCGCCGCCTGGTAGGTGACTCCCGCTCAGATGTTACTTTCGTCACCCGCCACCACAAGCTACAGAGCTAAATAGAGCTGAATATCTAATGCCGGAAATTCCGACAGTGGTTTTCCGGGTGGGAATATCTGAGAAATCTCAGAATTTATCGGAATGGATATTGACTTGATTCAAATCTGAGCGCTATCCTGAATACACCGTTTAGTATTCCTTGTGCCGGTCTGTGTTTCGGAGTCGGCTGACTCGAAATCAATAGAGTAGAACGCGTGGATCCCGTCGAAGGAAGCGCTTCTAACAACCGTGCTGGGCTTTGACCTGTATCGTAACTCCCGCCGGCCGCAGGACTGGCGAGGTAGCAGCCGGCGAAAAAGAGGGTTCTCGCATGCCTCAGAGGCCACCTATCGAAGCGGAGGGCGCCGTTGCCACAGTCACAGTGCTATCTGTGGATCCGATTGCACAGGACCACGTCACTCTGAAAAAGATATTCAACCATTCCGAATGGACCCTCTGTCCGAATCTGAAATGGACGCTGGCCACCAGCCCCTCACCGGAATCGGCGCTTACGATAATTCGCCACACTCAGATTCCCATCCTGCTCTGTGGGTGCGATCACAAGCCCAATACCTGGAAGCAGATGCTGGAGGTTTTCGCGCTTCTGTCCGATCCGCCATTCCTGATTGTGACTTCCCGAACGGCGGATGAAAGGCTTTGGGCAGAAGCTCTGAACCTGGGAGCCTACGATGTGCTTGCCAAACCATTTGATCAGACCGAGGTCATCCGCATTGTGAGTTTGGCATGGCTACATTGGAAAGACCGTCGCGACCGGCTTCCCGCATTCGCCCAAGCGGTTGCCTGAGCGTGTGGCAGAAGGGAGAACCGCCCAATGCCTCGGGCCCCCAGCGAGCTTCGCCCCAACAAGCTGACAACTAACGGATCTAACCATTCGACTATGGTTTACCTGTGCGAATGCGGAAAGAAATGGATGCCGACGCGCAACGCATCGCCCGCGCCGGTGAGGTCTCCTGGGAACTGCTCTTGCGGCTGGAGGATTCCCCAATCCTCCGCGCGCTAAGTACGTGCTTAGACTGGCTCCCTGGTCCCGCTGATTCCGGCGATTCTGGTTCCGTTTTACAACGGTGCTGACGGCGCGGCAAACACCCACCTTTTGTCATGTTATGATGAACCACAAGAAACCTCTGGCGTTTGGGAGAGGAGCATCCGATGAGCACCACTCGGCGTGGGTTCTTAGCGGCAGCAGGTGCAGTGGCGGGGCAGGATATGGCTCACCCGGAAGATCTCAAGGACGGTCACACACATGACCACCAGGTGGTTCCGTCCGACCCTACTCTTCGGGTCAAGGCACTCGAGTCGCTTCTGGTCGAGAAGGGTCTGGTGGACCGGGCGGCGCTCGATGCGCTGATCGACACCTATGAGCACAAGGTCGGCCCGCGCAATGGAGCGCGAGTGGTGGCACGAGCCTGGACCGATCCCGCCTTCAAGGAACGGCTGCTGGCCAATGGTACGGCCGCGATCGCAGAACTCGGATACGCGGGTGAGCAGGGCGCTGATATCAGGGTCGTCGAGAATACACCCAAAATCCACAACGTAATTGTTTGCACCTTGTGCTCCTGCTATCCGTGGCCGCTGCTCGGGTTGCCGCCCGTATGGTACAAATCGGCTCCGTATCGATCGCGCACCGTGATTGATCCGCGAGGTGTCTTGCGCGAGTTCGGCACGGAACTGGCGGAGGAAGTCGAGGTGCGCGTCTGGGACAGCACAGCGGAGGAGCGTTACCTGGTTCTGCCGGAGCGGCCCGAGGGCACCGAAAACCTAACGGAGGAGGCGCTCGCCGCTCTGATCACGCGCGATGCGATGATCGGTGTCGCCAAGGTCGCGCCTCCGCAACGGGGAGGAGTCGCATGAACGGCATCCATGATATGGGTGGCATGCACGGCCTGGGCCCGATCCAGGTTGAGAAAAACGAGCCGGTGTTTCATGCGCGCTGGGAGAGCCGGGTTATCGCCATGAGGCGGGCGGTGGCGGCTGGTGGAAAAATCACTCTCGGCCTACGGGAGGCAATCGAGAGCATCCCGGCGGCCGCTTATCTGCGCATGAGCTACTACGAACGGTGGTTCACGGCGCTGATCGAACAGTTGGTGGCGAGCGGGCTGGTCACGCGCGCTGAGATCGAGAGTGGCAAGCCTGCAAAGGGGTCGGTCAAAGCAACCGCCGCGCTCAAGCCAGCCGACGCCTCGACTTTGTCGTTGCGCGTCTCCGGCGCCATGTTGAAAGTGGAAGTTGCGCCGCGCTTCAAGGCAGGCGAGCGCGTGCGCGCGCGCAACATCAATCGCGTTGGTCACACCCGTCTGCCTCGCTACGCTCGCGGCAGGGCCGGCGTGATCGAGCACGACCGCGGCGTCCAGGTCTTCCCGGACACGCACCTCCCGGCGCCGGTCCAGAGCGCGCAGCACGTCTACTCGGTGCGCTTTGCCGCACGGGAACTGTGGGGCGAAGAAGCATCGCCGCACGACGCAGTTTATCTCGACCTGTGGGATGATTACCTTGAGCCAGCCTGACCCTCAGACCGATCTCCGGGCATTGCCGGGCTACGACGGCGGTGTGGTGTTCGCCGAACCTTGGGAGGCACAGGCCTTCGCGCTCGCCGTAAAGCTCTCTGAGCAGGGGCATTTCACCTGGAAGGAGTGGGCAGCCGCGCTCGCCAGTGAAATCAAGGCAGCCACCGATCGTGGTGAGCCGGATGACGGCACACACTACTATCACTATTGGCTGGCAGCCGTGGAGCGGCTGGTCACCGCGAAGGGTTTGGCCGATCAACCAACCCTGCTGGCACGCAAAGAGGCTTGGGCCGACGCCTACCGCCACACACCCCATGGCAAGCCGGTCGAGTTGCGGCCGCGATCCAATGAGAGCGATTCAATTCACGAACCGAGCGCTGAGCCGACGAATCAATCTGCCGGAAGCGTTCATGATCTAACTATCCCAACTATTAACTAAGACCGGCAGTTATGCCGACCATACGGGAGTCGGACGAACCAGCTAAGCCCGCAGGGATTCAACTCGTGAGGATTTGGATGCTCTCTTGTCGTGTTTCGTTCTGTAGATAAGTACCGCCAACCGGGCCACCAGCAGTATCCCTATCGCGGCCGGCCAGAATGGCCCCTGCGCGATCCACGCCGCTCGCGGTCCCGGTACTGCGCCAGCGCCAAAAGAATACTCGATCTCAATCGACCTCTGCGCCTCGTCCCGCTCCTGCCGCCTCACCACAAGCCCGTCCAAGGGAGCCGCAAGGCAATTCACCAGGTACGCGCTGACTTGGGGTAGATGCCGATTTTCGAAACGCAACTCGTGCCCGCTGCGCACGGTGCGCAGCTTTATCCCGATCGTGCCCAATCCCTCCCGCATGGCTTCGAGAGTCGGAAAGTTGCTCTCGATCAACCACAACGGCGCCGGTACGCCATCCACTCGCAACTCCACCTCCCGTGCCACACGGCCCACATAGGTGCGCTCCTCTTCCGAGGAAATCCGTCCGTCGCGATCCTGGTCGATCACAGCCATCAATACCGGCAGCATTCGAACGCCCGGCGTCAAGTGGATCTCCACGTCAATACCGTCCCGAGTCACTCCGATCAGGGTGGCCTGCAGATACTCGTCCAGCCGGTGTGCGGCCGCGCCTCGAACCAGACTCAGCGCGAGCAGAGCGCTCACTCCCATTCGCCTCATCGTGACTTTACTCAATGGCCTATTGACTTCTTCCCGTAATCGTTCGTTGGATCCCGGTAAATCGTATGGATGTGCATCGTCGGGTCGCCCCCAAGCGGCTGGGGCGCGTACTCGATTACCACTGTCGGTCCCTGAATCCGATAATACGCCGGCTTCCCGTTGGTGGTCGGTCCGCTCCACGCGAACCACGTTCCGGACAGATTCGCCTTGATCTCCGCCATGCGCGCCGCCGCTGCCTGTTCGTTGACAATCCCCGCCCATTCACCCACCAGTTCCAGCAGCATCGCCTGCTGGCTCGCGTTCATCGCGGAACACTGGATGCCCTCTGGCTGGATCGTCTTTCCGTCCTGCCCCGGCCCCAGGACCAGGTCGGCCACCTTGTAATTGAGAATCGCCTGCTTTCGCTGCCCTTCGTCCAGCGCATTGATCAGCGCGAAGGCCTTGTCGTTCTCGGCTCCGAGCGGGCGCACGGTCTTGCCGTCCACCGTATACTTCGCGGGCTGTGCCGCCGTGAGGCTTGGCGTGAGAATCCCATCGAGACCCACCATGGTAATATTCAGCGCCAGATGATGGCCGCCGAACTGCAGCATCCAAGGGTCCTTCACGGAAGGCTTGCCAAGGATTGAAATGTAGAACAAGTCGCGCCCGAACATCGACCCGCGCCCGCCGCTGGCGACTCTTAGAGCCTCATCGCCTTCGACGATCGCGAGCACCTTCTCATAACCGCGCTTGCTCAGCGTGGCGGCCAGCAGTTCCATCGCCGCTTTCCGTTGCGGCCCACTCAGATCGCCCATCTTCAGGCCTGCGCGCGGCACCATGGTCGTGGGCAGGTTCGACCACTTCACCCGTTGCGCCGCGTCGTTGAACTCGAACATCACCTTCGACCGCTGTCCCTCATCGAGCAAACTCAGGAAGCCGTTTGCGCTGGCCACTATCTTGGAAATGACGCTCGAAGAACTCTGGGCGGGCGCTAGCCCGCAGCACAGAACGGCGGCGAGGAAGCTGCTGTTGCTCGACCTAAGAATGGTTGTTCTTACCATAATCGATCTCCTTAACAAGGGTACAGCAAAGGGGCCCGGTCGGATGACGCCACCCGGAAGTTGGGTTGTTCTACGACGTTAAGTTGACGGAAAACGCCCGGCCCTTTCTCGTGACGGCGGGGCGACGCCGATCGCGCATCAAGGGGTGCTTGGACATTTCGTTCACGCATACCAGGGAGCACCTCGAGTTTTTCTCAAACCGGCTTCATATACTCGAGCCCGGATGCGCTCGAGTTGTGAAGTTCTCCGGCGAGCATGATAAACGGCTTGCCGTCCACGAACATTTGCTTCACGACGCCCACTGGCGCCGTACCGACCCCTGCAGTTGTAGCACGTCGAGATTGGGCCCGCTAAAGTGGCAATAGTCCTCCGCGTGCCCGTCGCGCCGGGCGTCCGCGGCGGAGCCGATTATGGTGACATTGTCCCGGGCGGGAAAGCCCTCGATAGTGCAAAGGGAGCCTGGGCTGAACGCGGATCCGAGATCACTTCTGGCTCTGGTGAAAGCTGAGATCGAAGGAGAGGAAGCGTCGGAACTTGCGGCAGGTGACAATGGCGCCCGAACGGTCGACGGGGCCGACAACGCGCACGGCTGGTTGTTACGATGCACAGTTTGGAGGCCCTGATGAAACTGCTGGAGCTTTTTCTTCTCGTTGCATCGGCTCTGGGCGCGCAGACAATTGTCGTTTCGCCTGGCGGCCCGGTCAAGACTCTCGTCGAGGCGCGTGATGCCGCTCGCGGCCAGCGGCGCGCAGGGGCGACCGGAAGCATCCCCATCCAGATCCGCGACGGCGTGTACTTCCTGAGGGAAACGCTCGTCCTGACGCCGGAGGACTCCCACACCGTTTGGGAAGCCGCTCCGGGCGCGCGGCCGGCCATCAGCGGCGGGCGTGTGATTTCGGGTTGGAAGAAAGGCTCAGGCCTCATCTGGACGGCCGACGCGGGCCAACCCTACTTCCGCCAACTGTTTGTCAGCGGGCGCCGGGCGCAGCGGGCGCGAACCCCCAACGTCGGTTTCTATCGCATCGACGGCCCGAGCCCCAGCGACAAGCCTATTCGTCTGCATTACCGCGGAAACGATATCAAGCCGCAGTGGGCGGGCAGCGGGGCCGAAGTGATCGGATTGCTGGCGTGGGCCGATTTCCGGATGCCTATCGTCAGCGTGGACGAGAGCACGCGCTCGGCGTCGCTGACACTCGACCCGCGCCCCTCGAACAAGGAAAGCGATGCGCGCTACTACATCGAGAATGCGCCCGATGGGCTCGATTCCGCCGGCGAGTGGTACCTGGACCGGAGCACCCATACCGTCTCGTATTGGCCCATGCCGGGCGAGAACCTCCAGGCCGAGCAGGTGATCGCGCCGGCCCTGGTCGAGCTCGTGCGCCTGGAGGGCATGCCCGAGCAGCAGGAGTTCGTCCGCAATGTGACCTTTCGCGGTCTGAACTTCGAGCATGCCGATTGGACCATGGACGAGAAGGGCTATGCCGACACGCAGGCTGCCATACCGGCCGCGGCGGCGATCGAGGGAATCGGCGCCCTCGACACGAAGATCGAGAAATGCACGGTGGCGCACTCGGGCGGATACGGGATTTTTTTCGGACGCGGATCGAAGCGGACCCAGGTGCTGGCGTCGGAATTGTTCGACCTGGGCGGGGGCGGCATCAAGCTCGGCGAAGCACGACCGTTCGCGAATGATCCCGAGCAGAACTATGAGAACGTAGTGGCCGACAACCACATCCACGATCTTGGACTGGTGTATGCGCCCGCGGTCGGCGTGTGGGTTCTCGAGAGCGGGCGCAACCAGATCGTTCACAACCGCATTCACGACCTGTTCTACACCGCGATTTCCGTGGGGTGGACCTGGGGTTATGGGCCGAACCAGTCCAAGGGCAATGTGATCGAGTACAACCACATTCACGATGTCGGCAGGGAAATGCTGAGCGATATGGGTGGCATCTACACGCTCGGCGTGCAGACCGGGACGCGAATCCGCAATAACCTGATCCACGGCATCGCTTCGTTTACGTATGGGGGCTGGGGCATCTACCCGGATGAAGGCTCTTCGGAAATGCTGATCGAAAACAACATCGTCTACAACTGCAAGAGCGCCGGCTTTCATCAGCACTACGGGCGTGAAAACATGGTGCGCAACAATATTTGGGCATTTAACCGCGAGAACCAGTTGATGCGCACGCGGGCGGAGCCGCACGTTTCGTTCACCTTCGAGAGCAATATCGTGTACTTCGACCAGGGCCGGTTGCTGGGCAGCAACTGGAGCGACGACAAGTATGTGATGAAGGGCAACATCTACTTCGATACGCGCGGCAACGGCATTCGGTTCGCGGGCAAGTCGTTTGCGGAGTGGAAGGCTGCCGGGCGGGATACGGAATCGATCATCGCAGACCCTCTGTTTGTGAACGCGAGCAACTTCGATTTCCGGCTACGGCCCGAGTCGCCCGCGCTGAAGATGGGGTTTCACCAGATCGATATGACGGGAGTGGGGCCGCGGATGCCGTCCGGGCAGTAGTACGGCCGGCCCTCATTCATCGGGGCTCGACTTGTTGCTTGATCGCGGCAACCATGTCGGCGTACTGCAAACGTTTTTTCCTGGCCAGTGCGTCGGCAACGGCCTCCACCGCCC
>JAIQFL010000548.1 GCA_020073365.1 Terriglobia bacterium
GTAGCGCATCCGGGTGCGGTTGCGGTAGAGGTAGTTGGCCACCGCGTTCAGCGTTTTGCGTTTGGGGCCGGTTAGGCGGCGTTTGGTGATACTCTGACGGATGCCCTTGACGACCTGGCCAACCTCGCCGAACAGAATCTGCAGGGTTCGGTCCAGGACCCAAAGGTCGGCCTCCAGGCTTCCCTCTGCATGGAAGGCGTAGGCGGCCTTCCAGAGTTTCTCCAGGGCGTGCATCAGATCGAGGATTAAGGTGACTTTGAGTTTTTGCTCAACTCGAATCTGGAGAGCGCGCTCCCCGTCAGTCAAGGCCAGGCGCGTCAGTGATCGCAACGGGGCGCGGCGGTCCAATTTCTTCAGCTACTTCCTGGATAACGGCGGTCTTCCCCTTGAGCAGACTCGCCCACACGCGCTTGTTCTCCGGTTGGGGGGAGGAGGTGCGTCACGCGATGCCGGGCGGGAGGTGGGGAAAAGGGATTGGATGACTTGTTGTGGGGTCCGCACCCACGGCGTTCGGGTGAAAACAGTAGCGACCGTGGCCATTCGTTTCTTGTTGGCTTTCTGCCCTTTGGTCAACCGCGGTCTGGGGAGGTCGGCGCAAGGTTTGACCATGGGAATACCCTTACCATCGACGGCGGCCACCAGGATGGAGCCGACGGGAGTGGCAACCGAGCGCTGTTGATAGAAGGCGTCAAAATCCTGAGCGGCATCCGGAAGGATCTCTTCCAGGCTGCGTTTTGGGACGGCAACGCCCCTCAACTCCGCAATGGTTTGAACCGATTCCAGAAAGGGGTTCTGCACGGCGGCTTTGACCAGGCGCCGCTGGAGTTCGTAGGAGAACGAGCGCGCGGGCAAGGCCATCGCCTTGTCGAGCGGAAAGATGCTCGGGGCTCCCGGGCGGGAGTAGCCCATCCGAACCAGTTCCACGGTTCCAAAGACGGTGGTCAGGGAGCGAGCGCCCAGCCGACGATGAGAGTAGAGTACTTCACCGTCTTGCTGATGAAGTTGCAAGGCTGATCCCACATCTCCGTTGCCGCGGTGTTGCAAGTGGGCTTGGAGAAGTAGGCGTTGGACCTCGCGGCCTTTGGCCTGCTGCTGCGACTCGATCTGGTGGAGCGGGAGTTGGAGGGCACTGGAGGAAGCCAACCAGGACTCGAGCTGAGAAAACTCGATATACGCCGGGGAAGTGTCAGCCGAGAAAGAAATTGCAATTGTCATGTTCTTACGGTACTATTGCAGTAAGAACAATGTCACGCATTTCTGTTTCCAAAAGCGGAACCCGCTCTGTCGAGGGGAATGCTTCTCTGGAACGCTACGCGCAACGCTTCCGGGAACTTAGACGAGGGCTCGAACAGATCAAGTATTTCTGCAAAGGTACGTTTCTGAAGCGGATGATGAAGTGCGGCAAAGCCCGCTGTGCCTGTGCCTCCGACCCCACTAAACGTCACGGGCCCTACTTCGAGCTTACCTATAAGGCCAATGGCAAGACGGTCAATGTGAAGCTTTCGCCAGAAGCAGCTCCCCTGTATAGGGCGGCAGCCCAGCAATATCGCAAGTTGAAAACCCTGCTCAACCGCCTCGAAAAACTCTCCAAAAATATCCTGCGTCACCAGGCCAAACTGGCAGAGTCCAAGCGCCAAAATTGACGCAAAAACCGGGGTTATTCCGATATCCCCGGTTTAAGTCATCGTCGCAAACGGGCCGAATGGCCCTAAAATACTGATTTTATATATAGTTGTGCGTCGTTCCAAAATAGCCACACCTAAATCCTTTCGAAAACCAGTTGCCATTTCAGCGGCTGCCGCTCGGTCGCGGGATGCTCTGGGTTCTCGCCAGTCTGTGGATGGCTGCCCACATTCCACTGTCCGCGCAGGAAGCCGAGCTCCGGGCATAGATCAAAGCCGCGGAGGACGCAGGCAGACGGGATCTGGGCCTGGCGCAGAGCTTGGCGCAACTGGCGGGTCTCTGCCAGGACACCGGTCGGCCGTCCGAGGCCGAGGCTCTCTATCTGCGCGCTATCCCGCTCGCGGAACAGCAACTCGGCCGCGAGCACCCTCAAAGGCAAGATCCTCAACGTAGAGAAGGCGCGCTACGACAAGATGCTCGGCCACGAGGAAATCCGCGCCATGATCACGGCGCTGGGCACGGGTATCGGCAAGGACGATTTCGACGCCACCAAGATCCGTTACGGCAAGATCATTATCATGACCGACGCGGACGTGGATGGCTCGCACATCCGCACGCTGCTGCTCACCTTCTTCTTCCGGCACATGAACGAGCTGATCCTGCGGGAGAGAGTATTCATCGCGCAGCCACCGCTCTACCGCATCAAGAAGGGCAAGAGCGAAAAATACATCAAGGACGAGAAGGAGTTCACCAAGGAGATCATGCGCCGGGCCACCGAGAACCTGCGCCTGGAGATCCACTCGGCCGGGAATGGGTCGGGGTCGAAGTCCAGCCTGGAAGGCACGGAGCTACGTACTTTCCTGCTGAACCTGGACGAGTACGAGCAGATGTTCCATAAAGTGGAACGGCGCTTGCGCGACCCGCGCGTGGTGGAGATTCTTGCCAATATCGACCTGCACCTCGACAACAAGCTGGAGTTCCAGGAAGAGGCCAACCTGAAGCCGGTGTTCGACGCGGTGATGCAACTGGGGCTCAAGCCGGAGATGCGACGGGACGAAGAGCATTCCGCCCACGCGGTGGTGTTCCACGATTCCACCAATGCGGAGCGTTCCGTGGGCCTGGCATTAGCGGCGCAACCGGAGTACCGGCGCTTCCGGGCGCTGGCCCGTGCGCTGTCGCGGCACAACGATCCGCCGTTTGTGGTGGTGAAGAACGAGCATCGGGAGACCCAGGCGAACTGGATCGACCTGCTGAATTACGTCAAGAACGAAGGCAAGAAGGACGCGTCGGTGCAGCGCTACAAGGGACTGGGCGAAATGAACGCCGAACAGTTGGCCGAGACCACCATGAACCCGGAGAAGCGCACGCTGCTTTCGGTGCGGCTGGAGGACCTGGTGGAGAGCGAGGAGATTTTCTCGACCCTGATGGGCGAAGACGTGGAAAGCCGCCGCAAGTTCATCGAAGACAACGCGCTGGATGTGAAGAATCTGGATATCTGATAGGGGGAAGGGACACGAAACCAAGCGGTCAGAGCACTTGTCTAACAAGTTGTTGGCGGCCGCGTCTCGACCAGGTTCGAACGACCATCACTTTCGAAGAAAGTCTCGAATGTAACCGTTCACTTCTGCCGGCCGCTCATGAATGACCCAGTGTGAGCCTTCCGGAATTCGCTTGACCGTGAGTTGCGGAACAAATTGATCGAGTCCTGAGAGATTGCCGGTCAGTAGGGCGGTGTCTTTTTCTCCCCAGATTACCAGCGTCGGTACTTTCACCACGAGCCGGGCGTCAATGGCAGTGGTGGAGTTGCCGCCGGACACGTCGGCTCCCGGAGTGGGCGGGCCGATGCGCGCGGCGCGATAATAGTTGAGACCGCCGGTGAGAGCGCCCGGCTGCGACCACGCCTGGATGTAAGCTTCCCGATCCTGTTCGGTGAACACGCCCGTTTTTAGTCCCGCCCCCAGGACAGCGTTCACCAATGCCGCGTAGTGGTTCGCCGACAGCGTCTCTTCCGCCCGATCGCTGCGGAACATCAGCATATACTGGCTGGCCTTCTGTTGGGCTGGGTCATCGCGCAACAGGCGCCCAAAAATCCCCGGATGCGGCGCGTTGATGATGATCAGCTTCTCCAGGCGATCGGGATGCGAGAGGGCGAATGACCAGGCCACCACGCCGCCCCAGTCATGGCCCACCAGAACGAATCTCTTGTGACCCAAATGCTCCGCGAGCGCCCGTACGTCTTCCACCAGGTACTTCATCTCGTACGGCTCGATGCCCGGAGGTTTACCCGAGAGATTGTAGCCGCGCATATCGGGTGCGATCGCCAGATGGTCCCTGCCGAACTCCGTGAGCTGGTTTTTCCATTCGTACCAGAACTCCGGAAACCCATGCAGGAAGACGATCAGAGGCCCTTTGCCGGCGGCGACATAGTGTAGCCGCACGCCATTAACATCGGTGTACCGGTCCTTCCACTTCGGATCTTTATCCCCAGCCGCCGAAGTCGTCGTGCTCGCCACGGCGAATGCAGCCAGCGTGCGCAGGAGTCGAACACTCAGCTTGCTCATATTTGCCATGAGATATTGTGGCACAGAGGCGGATGGCGGCTGGCGAAGAGTGGCCGCGAGGGTAGACCCCGCGATGGATTCTACGATATGAATAGTGGGCATGCCGATTCGAATCATGGCCTCGCGCCACTCTGCGTTCTACAGCCCGCTGCTCTGCTGTATCGGGTTCCTCAGGGACGGAGGCCGCGAAGTGACCTACGATGTGCTCCGGCCCGATCAGCGCAGTTATGCTCTGATCCGCGATGGTGAGGTTAATATCATGCAATCGGCGGTGTCCTCCAATTGGAAACCGATGGAGCGCGGAGTGGAACCGCTCCCGGTCCATTTCGCGCAGATCAACCAGCGCGACGGTTTCTTCCTGGTCGCCCGCCAGCCGGACTCCGTGTTCAATTGGAAAAAACTCGAGGGCAAGACCTTGCTTGCGGACCACGGGCTCCAGCCGCTGGTGATGTTGAAATACGCGGTTCGGCATAACGGCGCCGACTGGGACAAGATCAAGGTGGTTGACGCCGGAGCGCCCGGACAGATGGAAGCCGCCTTCAGCGCCGGGACCGCGGACTACGTGCACCTCCAAGCTCCGTTTACCGCCGGCGTAGCCGTCGTTTCGGTGGGGGCGTCGATGCCCGCAGTAGCGTTCAGCAGCCTCTGCTGCGCGCGCTCATACCAGAAGACCGAGACGTACAGATCGTTTGTCTCCGCATACAAACGCGCCCGAGAGTGGGTTCGGACCGCTCCCGCCGAAGAAGTCGCCGCCGCTCAAGCCTCTTTTTTCCCTCACGTCGCGCCTGAACTGTTGACCGCCGCTATCCAGCGCTACCAGGACCTGGGATGTTGGGAGGGGAGTATCGACATCCCTCACGATCTGTATGAACAAGCGTTGAACGTATTCCACTCTGCCGGCGCAGTCGCCTGGCGGCACCGCTACGACGAAGTAGTAGGGTGAGGAGGCTCCAGTTTGGCACGGGTCTATCCTTGGTGTCGACCCCGGCACTTTTTACCTACGTCGCGCGGTCGACACCGCAGCCCCCACGAGAGAATCGGCGCACCCGTAGTAAAGAAAGTATTTGCCCTTGAAGAGCACCAACCCTTCCGTGAAAGTGGTGCCCGCGGCATACTGGCCGCTTCTTTCAAAAGGTAGTTCGGGCTTGAACACCGGTCCTTCCGTTCTCGAAATCAACTTTGCCGGATGGTTCGCCGCAAACAACGCTTCACCTGCGGCATAGGTCCCGGCGGGCAGATTCGGATCTCCGGCCTCGGCGGCATTCTTGCCGTTGTAGAGCACCACGATGCCGTCGCGGGTCAGCACCGGCGGCGGTCCGACTTCGGGGAAACTACTGTCGAAGTGACCCGCTCGTTTGCCCAATACGGCGATAGGATCCCCCTTGGCATCCTCCAGCGGGCGCCAATCGATCAGGTCGCTGGATGTCGCCAGGTGAATTTCGCCCTCGCCCCAGTACATCCAGTATTTCCCATTGATCTTGGCGGCAATCAGACGCCCCCCGGAGACCCGCGAGAC
>JAIQFL010000109.1 GCA_020073365.1 Terriglobia bacterium
TTTTGCGAGAAGTAAGAAATAGTGATGCCGCCCGAGGCGAGTTGACGGAGATGGTCCGGCAGGCGCGATCACTCGAAGCAATTTAGGTTGCCACTTTCGCTAGCCGTATTGAAAGCCAAACTCTCACGCATCTAGGAAACTCGCCATCCAGGGATATGGAGTAAAGCTGAAAAGACATAGCAGGAGCCCTGTGCCAGCGGCCGGAAGCCGGAAGCCGCTGGGTATACACTCGTACTGGTCGGTACGCCCAAATCGGGCCTTGGCCAATGTCATGCCTGTTGCGAACTTCCGCTTCTACGCAGAACTCAACGACTTTCTACTGCCGGAACGTCGTTTCACGGAGTTCGCGTATGGCTTCTTGGATGTCGCAACCGTCAAGGACCGCATCGAGTCATTCGGCGTGCCCCACACGGAGGTCGATCTCATCCTGGTCAACGGCCAATCGGTGGATTTCGCCTGCCGGGTTCAGGCCGGCGACCGGATCAGTGTTTACCCGGTCTTCGAGGCGTTCGACATCGCCGGACTGACCCGATTGCGGCCGGAACCGCTGCGTGATGCACGGTTCGTGCTGGATGTGCATCTCGGCCGTCTGGCCGCATACCTGCGGATGTTGGGATTTGACGCGCTGTATCAGAATCGCTGCGAGGACGAGTACCTGGCGGAGGTCTCGCGCCAGGAACATCGGATTCTGTTGACCCGCGACGTGGGTCTGCTCAAACGCGGATCCGTGACGCACGGATACTACCTCCGGGCAACCCAACCGCGGCAGCAACTCGCGGAAGTGGTCAGGCGTTTTGATTTAGGGCGCCTGGCAAAGCCCTTCTCGCGTTGTCTGCGATGCAACACGCTGCTGGCGCAGGCAGCCAAAGAACAGGTCCGCCATCAACTTCCTGCCCAGGTTGCCCTACTGCACGATGAGTTCCTGCGCTGCCCGGATTGCGGCCGCGCTTACTGGAAAGGCGGACACTTCCGCCGGATGCGGCAATGGATCGATGCCAGCGTCCAGGCGTCGGTGTGACCCGTTGTGGTGGCGACCGGGGGTTTCGAGTATCCCAATCGCTTACGGCCGCAATGAGAACTTCGCCGCCGTTGGAAGTACCAGTCGCTCGAAATCCTTGTAGGACAGCCGCACCAGTTCGCTGTGGGAGCCGGCATTGAAGGCAATCTCTTCATCCTTGGCCAGGCTTTCCTCGACAAATACCTGTAGGCCATAGAGATTGCCGAATGGCGGCATCGCGCCCGCTTCGCAATCGGGAAACAGCGACTTGAATTCCAATTCGGAGGCGATTCCGACGGCTGCGGCACCAGCAACAGTCTTCAGCAGGGCGGTGTCGACTTTGTGCGACGCGGGAAGGACGGCCATCGCCATCTTCCCATCCACTTTCACTATTACGGTCTTCGCCAGCTCTCTTCCCCGGATGTGGGCAAGCGACGCAATCTCCTGGGCCGTGAAAGCCGCCGAGTGGCTTATAGTCACGTATTTGACCTGTTGGCTGTCGAGGAACTCCTTCAACTTTTGCGTGGGCATCGTGGTGCCTCCTCATCTTTGTTATACGCCTGGCTGATCCGCCGCGGAATAGCGGTTGGCACGGTAGTGTCGGCGCCGCCAATCTCCTTCGTGACCCGCCAGCGCCACATTCCCTAAGGCCCGGATCCCCGTTCTTCCAGGACGTTCTGGAGGGGAACCAGATCGCAGCCTTCTCGCTCGAGGTGAAGTTCTTGATCGTAAAACTCAAGGGTCACGTCGTGACATAGGGATTCGTAGTCCGCGAAAAGTGTTCTCGCCGGCAGGCCAGGGGTCAGTACACCACGGGCGTTCTCGGCCCGGGCAAGGGCCATTCGATCCTTATCACACGGATGCGCACTGAACACGCCCGTCTTGCCTTGTTCCAGGCCTGCCAGAAGCCTCTGGACGAACCCCGTCGAATAACGACTCCGGAGGGAAGCAATCAGGCCCGGATAGTTATCGACAAGCCGTCCTTCCCGCCACATCCTACTGAGATCCACAACCGCCCGTTGCGCGGCTACCGACAGCAGATTGATCTCCAGGGTCGTGGACACAAAGGCGTCGGTACCAGCTATTCGCTCGTGATCGGGTCTCCCCTGTTTTCCGGTCACAGCGAGCAGGTCGGTCATCAACTTCCGGGGCGGCGAATTCTGGCCGAAATGGAACTGACGCCGGAGATCTGCCGCGATCATATCGTGCCCATCGTGCTAGCCGGGTCGCGCCAGAGCTATCGGGCCGCGTTGACGAACCTCGCGCGTTTCATCCGCGAGTCCGACGCGTACTACCGCGCGTTTGATGAGCGGACGCTGCGTGTACGCACTCCCGATCCGACTCTGAACGAGGCCGCGCAATGGGCGAAGTACGCGATCGAAAAAGGTTGGGCGTGCAACGAGGGTGTCGGCTGCGGCCTGGTCGCTGGCTACGGGCCATCCGGCGAAAGCCAGCGCCCCGGTTTTGCCTGGTATTTCGGTGGCGATGCACTCATGAACTCCTGGAGCGTGATCGACTATGGCGACTTCGAGCGGGCCCGCGCGATCCTCGAATTTCTGCGGGACCATCAGCGTGCCGATGGGAAACTGGGGCACGAGCTGACGCAGAGCGCGGCACTGGTCGATTGGAGCAAGTATCCTTACGGCTACTACCATGCGGACACAACACCCCTGTACATCTTCTCCGTGGGACGGTACGTCGTGCAATCGGGCGATCTCGACTTCTTGCGCGCGTCCTGGCCGTCGATCGAGAAGGCTTACCGGTATTGCGTGAGCGCGCTGGATGACGATGGCCTGCTCTCGAACCGTAAGGCCGGCGCCGGCGCGGTCGAAACAGGCGCATTGAGCGGCAGAGTCGCAAACGACATCTACCTGCAGGGCGCCTGGCTGGCCGCCCTGGACGCCTTCGTCAGGTTGGCGGATCTGGCGGCCAAGTCGCCCGCGGATGCTGCGGTGCGGCGCGATCGGGCGCGGCAGGCGTTGAACCAGTGGTTCATCGAGCCGAAGGCGACCCTTGCATTTGCACTGCTGACCGACGGCGGGATGTACGAGGCGCAGTCGGCGTGGCAAGGCTTGGCGCTCGCATTCGGAGGGCTTGACCCAGCGAAGGCCGCAAGAGGTGCGGCGCATCTTAGCCGGTCGGAGTTGAGCACCAACTGGGGCGCACGCTTGTTCGCCACCGATAGCCCGAATTACGATCCCCTCAGCTACAACGATGGCAGCGTGTGGCCGTTCGTCACGGGCTTTGCCGTGCTCGCCGAATTTCGAAATCACCAGCCAGCCGGGGGCTTACGTCACCTATATGGCACAGCCGCGATGACCGGCCTCGCCGGGGCGGGCCTCATTCCCGAATACATGAGCGGCGAGCGCGCCCAGGCGCTTCCGTCTGCCGTGCCGCATCAACTCTTTTCCGCCTCGGCCGTCATCAACCCCATGATCAGCGGGATGCTCGGTTTCGACGGCGATGCGGTCCATCGAACCCTGGCCATTGTGCCGCACATCCCACAGAACTGGACCGTGGACTTCGACCACTATCGCGTGGGTCACTCGACCATCTCGGGCGCGATCACGCGCGACAGAGGAGAGATTCGAGTCTCCCTTACGATATCGGGGGATCCGCTTCAGGTGACGATTTCGCCGGCATTCGCGTCAGGCGCGACGCTGATCGGCAGCGAGCTGAACGGCTCACGCGCCGCCGCGCAAATCGAGTCCACTCCGGGCGACACGCATGTGACGCTGCGGACCGCCGCCGTCTCGCGAGCCGAAGTCGTCATCAGAGTAAGCGAGCCAGCCGAAGCGGCTACGGTCTTCACCAAACCGGCGCCCGGCGATCCGGCTCGAGCCCGGCGGTGATCGCCCGGCCACACAAGACGCGACTGGCCGGCCCACCAACAGCGAGGGTTTTCCCAAAGTTGCGGCCGCGATCCAATGAGAGCGATTCAACTCACGAACCGAGCGCTGAGCCGACGGATCAATCTGCGGACCGCTTTCATGATCCCAAAACCGGCAGTTAGCAGTGTGGGGCGAGGCTCGAATGGAGGATGACGAACCTGAAATCCTTCCGCTACCGCAGACGCCACGCTGTCGAGCCATTCCAATTGACGATGGTGAAAAGACGGGGGCGCGTTAATATCGGAAGCTACGGTCGTAGGCTGGTTCCCGCCGCCCGCTGCTGCAACTCTGCTCGAAGCTCTCGAACACTCAGCCCCATCGCCCGAGCAGCAGTTTCGGCCAGGCTCTCGTTTCGTCCTGATCGCCCTACGCCAGAGTGAAGGGCATCGCGCCACCCTGGTAGAGCGCCGTCGTGACTTGGCCGCTCTACGCGCGGGCATCCGACGTATTCTTAAGCGAGATCGCGTGGAGCAGGAGCAATGACAGCCACATGATGTGGCTACGCAGGCGCGAAGGCAATGAAGGTATGGCAGGCCTCGTGGCCAACATCCTCACCGGCAGGCTTTGTTCCTTAATGGCTCGCGCTGTAATGGGCCTTGAGCAGGTCAATACCGAAATCGTTTTCGTAATCACGCCACACCGAGTGGATATGATTTCCTTGATCCTGCGTGCAATCCATCTCAATCAGGAAGCCGGGCGTCTGTATGCGGTAATAGTGCAGGCCACCGCGTTCCACTGCGCCGGTCCAAGCGAAGAAGGTTGCGTCCTTCAGCTGCTTCCGCGCCAGTTCCAGGCGCTTTTCCGCCATCGCCTGCGGCACGTTCGAAGCGTATAGCTCGATGATGGTCATCAGCTTGTCGTACTGCGCGGGGGTCATCTTGGCAGCGGAGAGGCCGTTCGGGGCGCCATTGAGAGCAGCCTTGCGGGAGGCGCCGGTGATGATGTCCTTCAGCGCTGTCCTGTCCACCACAGCCACGTCTTGCTGGGTCTTGTCGAGCGATTCAATCATGTCATAGCCGTAGTCGTCTTCCAGCGCTAGGACGCGGAGTCCCTTACGGGGTCCGATGCGGACTTCGGCCGGGTTGGAACCGAAGAACGACGGCGAGTCGGACACCTTTCCATCAACGATCGTGTAGTTCTGTGCTAGGTGATGGCCTTCGATGCGGTAGCCCCACGTGCCTCTCGCGGAAGGGGTGCCGAAGACTGTGATGAAGTAATTATCGGGGTCGCGGCGATTGACTGGCTTGGCGCCTTCGAGGATCAGCAAAACCTGTTCGAGGCTCATAATCGATTGAGCTTTGATCACACCCTGCTGGCTCAGGCCGGCAGCAAGCAGAGCGGTCGCCAGTTCACGCTGAAAGGGCTGCATCGCACCTACGGGCATGCCCTTGCGCAGTTCGCGGTCGCCCGGCTTATAGTTCGCTCCGGTCGGCACAAAGTGCCAGCTAAGGCGTTCGTCGTCGTCAAAGGCGTAGGACACCTTTGCCTTCTGGTCGGGCCAGAGTGAATTCAGAAACGCATTGGCCGCGTCGGCCATAACCGAAGAGGGCTCGGCGCGCTTATATGCGGCGGTCAACAGGAAGGCGGCGACGCCGACGGCAGCCGCGCGGAACCAGACAGACTTCATGGAAGAATTCTACACCAGTGCTGGGTGCGAAGGTTATGGCGGCTGGATTCCGGGAGAGCAACGCCTCTCAATGGCAAGCGGCGCACCACCGACTGTACTTCCCCGTCGCTCCGTACGAGTAGCGCGTCAACCACTCAGAAGAGTGATTCTCGTCTTCGATTGCGCCGTCGTAGGCGGGTGGAGGGCAACCGCCTGGACTCGCAAGGCGCTTGACTCGCCCTTCTGGGCAACCCCTCGGAAGCCGGCTCAGGTACAGCTATGACGGCCTGCGGCCCGTGGCGCAGATCCAGTTTTTTCCGGACACATGCTTAGTAGCGACCTCGGTAAATCCCGCCTGAGTCAGAAGATCCCGGTGCTCCGCGTCGCTAAGGAAGGCGGCGCGGATCAGCGGCATAACGATGCCGTAGACCAGGCGGAACGGCCCGCCGCGATACGTTTCGGCGATCAAGGCGAATGTTCCCCCGGGTTTGAGGACTCTCAGAATCTCTCGCACGTTCGCCGGCAGGTCGGGCCAGTAGTAGTGCGTCTCCACGGCCGTAACAATGTCGAACGTGCGATCCGGGAACGGCAATGCGGCCACCGAACCCTGCTCGATCCGGACTCGCCCATTCTCGATGTCCTGAACATTCGTCTCTCGCGAGACTGCGACGCTGGCTGCCGAGTAGTCCAGCCCAACGATCTTGCCCTCCGGTGCCAAGGCTGCGAGTCTCCGCACTGTCCTCCCGCCCCCGCAGCCGACGTCCAGGATCACGGCGTTCTTCGGCACCATCACCTGCTGCAGTCCCCAGTCGGTCATCGTGGCGTGACCCAGATTCATCGCCTGCACGACACGCCTGCCGAGTGGGCCGCTGGGCTTCCGAACCTGCCGGAACACCCAGAGGATCAGGACGATCGGCAGTACCAGTCTAAGTATCCGGAGCATCCGGCGTGTCTCCTCAAGGGGATTAGACCACATCTGGTGTTTCCCCCGACACTTCGGGAGGAAAGGCCTGCGTCGCCGCTACGCTGCGGTCGTAAGGAAGTGTCATCGCGTTCGAGCGTCACCCTTTGCTAGAACAGCGCTGCGCGGCTGGAAGTAACTGGTGCATACACTCCCGACAAATTCCGGGTGGCTTGTCGGCCACTCGTACAAAGCAGGGCAGCGTTCGGGGACCGCCCTCAGGGTGGAGGCGTAAAGCTCGCGCCGACGTCGTCGGAATTGTCAGCGGAGACATGGTGAAACACGGAAAGCAAGGGAGCGTTATGTCAACATATCGGTAGCTTCTCCGAGCCAAGAAGGCATTCGGCATCCCAGCGCCATACTTTCGGAGTGGTCCGTGATCCACCCGGGGGTCTCGCTTGGCGTCAATTCCCCACCAACGATCTCGGGCCCACGTGCGGCCACTTTCCGAGAACCCGGTTTCACGGCCCCGAGCGTGCAGGCACGCGCTCCGCACCCCTGCAGGTAAACGGTCGGGCGACCACACGCGGGGAATCCAGCGGTGGCCAAATCGCGGCACTTCGACGAGTCGACTTCTCGCTCACGTGGATTGCTTCCGGATGACCATCCGGACAGGGTGGATCACAGGCTTTCCACACGCCGTTTCCGGCGGCGGGTCCACGGGACCACAAGACCACGTGGACCAGAAGGGTAGACACGACAGCGGGAGTCGCATCGAGATGGGAGTCGCGATCGGGACTTCTAAGACCCCAACCGTGACTCCTTTCTGACGGGACACGTTGGACGCGAAGCCAACGTCCGATCTGCATGAGCACAGTAATATCGCAAATGACCCGAAGAAGTCTTCGCGGCTGCGGATCTTGCACCCCCAGTGTTGCCTCGCAGCGGCGGACGAAATCGGGCGCCCCGAACTCTGCGACGTTATCGCGCTATTTGCCGCCCGGGTCCAGGATCCGTCCCCTGTCTACGCCTAGGCCCGATTGTGGATCCAAGGTGGTATCCCACATGGCCTTCAGTCCGGTGATGCGTCCCACGGTACCGAACGCAACATTGCTGATGGAGGACTGTACCACGTATTTCCCGTCGTTCGTCCGGGTGACCGTCCGGGTACCCGTCCAAGATCCCTCCCAGACCCCACCTGTCGCTGTAAAGGTCCCGTCTTGATTCTTGACCCCGACTACGAGCTGCAACGCACCCCACATCTGTCCAGACCCGGGGCTCATGAGTTGTGGAATCCAGCCGTCAAAATTGCCGTTCATCGTCACGTACGCCACTCCTGTGATGCGGGCGTCGGTTGCTGTGACGAAATACGGAAACTTCGCACCTCGGATATGTACCCTGCTTCCGGGCGTGCATGGCGAACCCGTAGACCAGGTGGGGTCTGGCTGGCCCCCAGGGCAGTTGAACGTCGCCGCACTCATGTCCGGGGGACCATAGCCCTCCTCTGTCGCCTCGAACGGCCAGAAAATCGCCTGTCCGATCACGTAACCCGCCGGTAACAAAGCGAGTACGAGCAAAACCAGTGTCATCCGCAATTTCATTATGAGTCTCCGGGCACAGTGTATGGCCAACCCATCAGTCCGGCAAGCGACAATGTCTGCCAAAAGCGGGATGACGCACCTTGTCACTTCTGTGGTTCCTGCTTGGTGCGGCGGGTCTATAATCGGTTTCGGATGGAAGATTCCGAATCCGAGCGGCTTAACTCCTGGAAAGAAATCGCCGCGCACCTGGGAGTTTCGGTGCGAACCGCGGAGCGCTGGGAGAAGACGGAGCAATTGCCGGCGCGACGGCACAAGCATGCCGCCTTGAGCTCGGTGTTTGCCTACCGTTCGGAGCTGGATGCCTGGTGGGACCAGCGCCGAAACCTGCGGGAGCCACCCCCAGATCCTGCGTCGGTTCCGCCGTCCGTCACCGTCCTGCCGTTGGCGAACTTGGACGCCGACGAGCAAAACGTGATCCGCAGCAACGGTCTGACGGAGCAACCCCTCGACGATAGTTGGACAGCAAGGGCAGTCCGAAGCCTGAACCGGCTGTGGGACGCTATTGGCGACTCGGCAGGTACGCCTCGTTTCATCGCGAAGCTGCCGCTACGGGGCTACCGGTCCAGGGCGTCGGTGGAGGCAACCTCGGATTCGGGTGCGCTGCAAGCGCCGGCTGTTCCGCTCGAGGCTCATCCTGCCTGCTGGCATATGCGTCTTCGTGCCGCCTGGCCGGTAATCCCCGCAGTGATTCTGGTTGCGGTTGGTGGATGGGCGTGGCGGTACGGGCTAAGAACAGGAGCGCCGCACCCCCGTCTGGCAGTCCTGACCGCCGCGCTGGGGCAGGAAATGATGCCGACGTTCTCTCCCGACGGGCGCCAGGTGGCCTTCTTGTGGTGGCGTGAAGGCGAGGAGACGCCGAGCCTCTTCGTGAAGCTGATCGGCGGAGGGGAACCCCTGCGGCTTACCGGCGGGAAACCACTCGGTTCTCCCACTTGGTCGCCTGACGGCCGTTACATCGCCTTTCAGGGTTCACCGCCCGGCTTTTATCTGATTCCCGCCTTGGGAGGCTCCGAACGCAGGCTCGCCGGCTCGGTACTCGGCCCTCCTGCTCGCATCGGCTGGTTCCAGTTCCCGGAGACGCGCCGCATGGACTGGTTCTCCGACGGGAAACATCTTGCTGTGTTCGATGCCAATGTGAAAAGATCGTCCGAGACCCTTTCCGAACTCTCGATCGAGACTGGAGAGCTTCGTGACCTACCCCACGCGGGCCGGTGCCCTCGTGTTTCTCCCGATGGCAAGACATTGGGATTTGTCAGTATTGAGTTCGGCGGACCTGCCATCTACCTGATGCCCACCAGCGGCGGTGATCCACGCCGGCTCACCAAACTCGAGGAGCGGGCGCGCGACTTTGCCTGGACCCCGGACAGTCGCGAGATCGTCTATACCGCAAATCCGGACGGCTTCACAGCCCTGTGGCGGATTGCCGCGGCGGGGGGGCCGGCGCAGCGGGTGACCGCGGCCGGTTACGATCTGGGTGAACCGGCCATCGCGCACTCAGGCAACCGGATGGCCTTCACACACTGGACAAAAACACAGAATATCTGGCGGATGGATCTGGACCGGCTAGGTCCGCCGCGCAAATTGGCGGCCACCGTCCGCAGACAAGCGGACGCTCAGTTCTCGCCGGACGGGAAGAGGCTGGCTTTTATCTCCGACCGCACCGGTTGGCCAGAAGTCTGGACCTCGGACGCCGACGGGGGCAACCTTATGCAGGTGACGTCGATCGGGAGCATGACCGTGCCGCCCGGCGCGCCCCGTTGGGCGCCCGACGGCCGCGAAATCGTCTTTCACGCGGGACCTCAAGACAGAGTTGATGTTTTCGTGGTGGACGCGCAGGGCGGTGCGCCGCGCCGCGTCATCGCTTCGGCTCCGGGTTCACACTGGACGCCGAGCTTCTCGCGGGAAGGCCGCTTCATCTACCTTGCCTCCGACTACGTCCCTCCTGCCGGCTGGCGCGACAGACAGATCTGGAAGGTTCCCCGCTCGGGCGGAGATGCCGTGCAGGTCACGCGTCAGGGCGGCTTCGCACCCATGGAGTCCCCAGACGGGAAGTATCTGTATTATTTCAACGATCGCAAACCTGCCGGCCTGTGGCGAACCCCCACCGGCGGCGGCCCGGAAACGCGGGTTCTGGAGAGGAGTGCGCCGATTAACTCCTGGTCGTGGTGGACTATCACGGATCGCGGTATCGTCTACCTCGACGACCTGGACGCAACCGGGCAGTTGGCCGTTTGGCCGCTCAAGCTGTTCGAGACGCCTACCCGCGCCGCCACCACGTTTGCCACAATGCCAAAAGCTCCCGTGACGTATCGGCCGGGATTCACGGTATCGCCCGACGGTCACACCATCGTTTACTGGGTTTGGGACCAGGTGACGAGCAACATCATGTTGCTCGAAAACTTCCGCTGACGCACCACCTCACCAACTAGTGCTTCGGCGGCGCCAAGGGAACGACTAACGCGCATGACCGGAAGTTGGGCAGAGGCGGTCAACTTGACGCAAAACGCCCATTCCGCCGAAGTGCCGGTCTGTCCACCGCGGATCACTCCCGTGATACGCCCGTTCTTTGGCGACTGCAACCAAGATTCTCGATGCACTGCGTCCCGGGTTCCCACGCACAAGCAGGCGCAGGCGGGCGCCCCAAGCGCGCTCCGACAGAGTCCGGCCTCCCGACGAGCCCGGAGGCCTCGGAACCGGTCGGCGTGGCAGTGGCGGCCCTGCAGGCGGCTATGGCACCAGTGCCCAGGAAGCCACCGACACGGTGATCACGGAATCCAGGCGTCAGAGGCGAGGAGCCTGTCGTCGACGAGTGCCGACCACGGTTCACAGTGCGTGTCACGCAGCGTCTCCATTAACGCCGAGAAGCAGCTCGCGGCCTGGTGCCATTACGCCCGGCAAGCGCACCATGGATCGCGGACGCCACGCCGGCGGTGGCCGGCGCCTCCGCTCATTCGGGCGGGTGCCGTCCTGGTGCATGCGGCGGGCCCCGGGGGTGCTCCGTTCGCCGGGGAGGATGGTGGGGCTCGCCGGGTCCTGCGGCGGCCGCCTAGTGCTCCTCCGCGCAGAAACCGATGCCATTTCCATCACCTGGCCGTCTCCCGGTGCCGCGCCCCGCGCTCCAGCAGTTCCTCGAAGGATCAACGACCAGATTGCTGCAGTCCCATCCTCAGTGTGGCCCGCCGTCCGGTTCTGCGGCCGTGGCGAGCCCTGCGGGGCGCTACGGGCGTTTCGCGGTCAGAACATCCGGTGCGACGGGGCCGGATTGTTGTTGTGGTGTAACCGGAGACGCACGTTCTTTGGCGTGTCTCGTCGCGCTTCAGGTGGATGGCTCTTCGGCTAACCTAAGCAGCGGGATAGCGTTTGTTCAATCGGCACTGGTCGCAAAACGCCCGACGACGAGAAGTGGCCTGTCGAATGATACCCATCGCTAACGCCGTAGTGTTTACCAGCGTCCGGTCCACTTGACCGAAAGTGGGCATCTCGGAAAGTGACCCGGACATCGCTCACCCGGCTTCTGAACTCGTTTCAGGAGCCCACTGCCCCGGCTGTCAACCTGCGCGTGGAACGCTGCCGATACCACGCCTTAACGCTCCGCGAGGAGCTGACGCCTTCTGAAGGACGGCGACACAGCCGACGACAGGATGACGGAACGGGACGAGCTGATCACATCCGCCAAGGCGTTCGATAGAGCCCGCAGCGCGGAGAGACTCCATCACACGACATTCGGTTCCCGCGGCCCGCGCCGCCTCCCGCCGTTTGTGAAGACAGCAAGTTGACCTGATATCGATAGCCGATCCGGAATAGGGCAGGTGCCTCGACCGGCCAAGGGAATCAAGCCACGATACGCCGTGACGCTACTCGTCTGCGAGGAGGGCCACGCCAAGACTGCGCAGAGATGTTCATATAATGTGACATGCTCAGATTCCTTCTCCTGCCCTCGCTGCTGCTGGGCTGTCTCATCGGACAGACTATGCCGCCCGAGAGGGAAAGACAATTGGCGCGCGACATCTACAAAGAACTGATCGAGATCAAGTCGGGTTACACCACCGGCGCCACCACTCCGGTGGCAGAAGCGGTGGCCGCCCGGCTGAGAGCCGCGGGTTTTCCCGAAACCGACATCTTCGTGGGCGGCGCCATCCCGGCCAAGGCGAACGTGGTGGTCCGGTATCACGGCACTGGTTCCAAGAGACCGATCCTGCTGCTGGCGCACACCGATGTGGTGGAGGCCAAACGGGAGGACTGGAGCATGGATCCCTTTCAGTTCATCGAGCGCGATGGCTATTTCTACGGCCGCGGCACCGGCGACGACAAGGCCCAGGCCGCCGTCTGGATTGCCAACCTCATCCGCTACAAACAGGAAGGCTTTCGGTCGGACCGCGACCTGATCGTGGCACTCACCGCCGACGAAGAAGGCGGCGGCCCCTACAACGGGGTCCAGTGGCTCATCAAGAACAAGCGGGATTTGATCGACGCCGAGTTCTGCCTCAACGAAGGCGGTTGGGGCGAGATGTCCGGCGGGCGGAGGATCTCCAACGACGTCCAGGTGAGCGAGAAATACGTGGTCAACTTCCGGCTGGAGGTCCGCAACAAGGGCGGGCACAGCTCGATGCCGGTCGATGACAATGCCATCTATCACTTGGCGGGCGCTCTCGACCGGCTGGCGAAGTTCAGCTTTCCACTGAAGACCAATGAAGTAACGCGCGGTTATTTCCAAGCGATGGCGAAGATTGAAGCCGGCCCGCTGAAAAGCGATCTGGCCAAGGTGACCGAGGGTTCGCGGGACGCCATGGAGCGGGTCGCCCGTGCTTCCGCTGCCTGGAACGCCACGCTGCGCACTACCTGCGTGGCCACGCAAATCGAAGGCGGGCACGCCAAGAACGCCTTGCCGCAACTGGCCGCGGCCAATGTGAACTGTCGGGTGCTCCCTGAGGACTCGGTCGAGTACGTCACCGACGTCCTGAAGAAGGTATTGGCCGATGACCAGGTGAGCCTAGCCATCTCGGGAGAGGTGAGCCAGGGCCCGCCGTCACCCCTGCGCGAGGATCTGTTCAAAGCGGTCAGCCGCCTTACGGACACGCTGTGGCCCGGCGTGCCGGCCGTCCCGATCATGGTGATGGGAGCCACCGACGGCCTCTATCTTCGGGCGATCGGTATCCCACCTACGGCGTCCAGGGCTTCTTCTTCGACCGGGATGACATACGCTTTCACGGACGCGACGAGCGCATGAGCATCCAATCCTTCCATGAAGGTCAGACGTTCCTGTACGAGTTGGTCAAGGGTGTGTCTCACTAGCGCCGATCAACCCTGATGGAAAGCAGTTGGTTTATCACCAGATTGCTAAGGTGCGATCAGCAACCACCGGAGACCCGGGCGCCGAGCCACGAATCGACATCCGTTACGAATTATAGGGGCTCCCACGAAGCGCGGCGCTCGTGTGAGGCAAGCCCGTTGCTGACATTTGCTTGGACGCGGCGGAATAGATCTCCCGTGACGCCCCAGTCTTTAGGAATCCTCGGCCGCTGGACAAAAAGTGGGCTTCTCTTCCCTTGGGCCTGCGATGGCGGACCGGCCGGTCCATTTTACGGGAAGGCGGTTTTCTGCCCCAATCCCACTGGCAGGCCCCGCTGGCCCGCGTTGGTAAACGCTGGGCGACTACCTGTTACCCATGCAGTATCGACTCAGGTGTAAGATCGGTCTTCAGGAGGACGCGGATGATCCTGGTTGCCGGTGCTACGGGCTTGGTTGGAAGCGAGGTTTGCCAGAGGCTGATGGGGCGAGGCGAACGGGTAAGAGCGCTCGTTCGGGCGACGAGTGCGAAAGAGAAGGTTGAAGCATTGCGGTCTTCGGGTGTCGAATTGTTTGTTGGCGACCTGAAGGACCCTCAGTCGATTGTTGCTGCTTGCCGGGGCGTGAACGCGGTGATCTCGACTGCTTCCTCGACCTTGACAAGGCAGCCTGGAGATTCTATTCAATCTGTTGATGCAGCCGGACAACTGAGTCTAGTGGACGCAGCGAAGGACGCCAACGTGGAGCGCTTTCTGTTCGTCTCGTTTCGCAGGACACCAGACATATCGTTCCCCCTGGGCGATGCAAAGGCGGAGGTTGAGAATGCCCTCACCAGTCTGAACTTTACTGTCATTCAAGCGAGTTGGTTTATGGAAGTGTGGCTGAGCCCGGCGCTTGGATTTGATTATGCGAACGCAGCGGCCCGCATTTATGGGCCGGGAACGAGCCCAATCAGTTGGGTTTCTTTCCGCGACGTCGCCGAGATGTGCGCGGTCGCGCTTCGACATCCGGCGGCCGGGCGGAAAACTATCGAATTTGGCGGACCGGAAGCGCTCAGCCCGCTTGAGGTAGTGGCCCGCTTCGAAAAAATCGGCGGCAGGCCGTTCCGCCTGGAGCATGTCCCTGAGCAGGCGCTGCTCGCACAATTTGAAGGGGCCACGGATTCGCTGCAGAAGAGCTTTGGCGCGTTGATGCTCGGATACCTGCATGGGGACGCAATGAACATGGCGCCGGTCGTCGAAACGTACGGCATCAAACTCACCAACGTCAATGAATATGCGCGGATCGTGATGGGGAAGGCAGCGGCGCCATAAGGTTACTGCCCGGAATGCCTAGCGGATGGTATTTGAACCATATAGGTCCTGCCTGACGCCGTAGTGTTTACCAGCTCCCGCCCACCTGGCCAAGAGTGGGCTTCTCTTCCATTGGGCTGGGCCGGTCCACTTTCCGAGATGCCGATTTCACGGCCCCGAGCTCGCAGACACGCTCACCGCACCCCTGTGGGTCAAGGTGGGGCGACCACAATCGGGGAATCCGGGATAGATCGCGGCGGCACTTCTACGAGTCGACAAACCAGCCAAGTGGATTTTGTGAATACACACCCTGCGCTTCCGTGGCCCAAAGAGCGTGGGAGCCTCGGCGCCTCGGTCTAACCGGCTAATCACCGAGGCGCATCTCCCTCAACACGGCGGTAAAGCGCGGATCGTTCCGCAGCGGGTCCCAGATCGGCTCGACCTTCGGCCAGTGGACGCCCGTACTTCTTTCCGCGCACGCCTTCTGCAGCCAATTCAGGGTCGCATCCACATCGCCCAGACCAAGGTGAACGACAGCGATTTGGAGACCCGGCGACGGAGTGGCAGTTCGTTCCAGTTGCTGCAAGACTTCGCGGGCTTCGTGTTCACGACCGCTGCGGGCGTGGCAGTAACCCTTGACACGGTGGCCGCTAACGGTGCCACGGCTTGTGGTCGAGGAGCATTGGGAAGGATATCAATCGCGCACGAAAGGATGCTGCGTCAGATGGAAAAGTTGTCAGCGGACACCTGGACGCGTGACGTGTTGTAGTCGTTTCGTGGTCCCGATCAGGCCCCCGGATAATCGCACATGAGGGCAGGCAAAACGTGGAATTCTCGCGACAGCCAAAAGGCGGCAAAAGGCGCAACGGGGCCTCGTGGATCTGGATGAACAATCGGCACAGGCGGGAGCAAATCTCCAAGGCAGTGCACTGCGCGTGTCGTTTCGTTAACGATCTGGACGGTAACTCGCGAGAACAGCCCTACCAGCCAGCGGACGCGGCGGGCGGGAACGTCAACATCAAGGGAGGCGGCGCAGGAGGCCGCCCCCCATGAAGCGTCTCAATCGCAAGAAATCCAGGCGCACGGACCGCCCCACACTGCCCGAACTCGACCAAACTAAGAGATCCGTTCTCAACAGTCTCGCATCCCTTCAGTCGCGCCGATCGTATCAGCATGCCATGGATGAATTCATCGACTGGTATTGTTCGGAACCCCGCCTCACACTCAACCGCGGCGTGGTGCTTCGATATCGGATGCAGTTAGAAACGCAGTTGCTTGCGCCGGCGACCATCAACGTACGGCTCGCTGCGATTCGCCGACTGGCTTACGAGGCAGCGGACACCGGACTGTTGAATTCCGAGTGGGTCGCGGGCATCCGGCGGGTGAAGGGGGTCCCGCAACTCGGTAGGCGAGTCGGGAATTGGCTTACTGCCCAGGAGGGCGAGAGGCTCCTGTCGGGCTTTGATCGTATCACTCTACGAGGAAAGCGCGATGCGGCAATAGTTTCGCTCTTGCTCGGCTGCGGTTTGCGGCGCTCTGAGGCAGCGGCCCCCCGATTCCCGCCCGGCTCGCTTTCGAGAGTTCCTCTTGGCCCGCGGGGCAAGACGGGCGAAAGTAGGCCGCAAACACGCGAGCGCCCTGGGCCGCCAAAGCCCGTGCCGTCGCCGCACCGATGCCGTGGTTTGCGCCGGTGATTAACGCGACCTTTCCTTTGAGTCCTGGATCGATCGTAATTTCACCTGCGTTCATCTTAAATGCGAAATTCATTGATGAGAAGCCGGGTACCCAAGCATCGACCTCAGTCCGGGGACGGAGCGCGCGCCCCCCGCGTTACATTTTCCAGACAATCTGCATGCAGCGATTTTGCATCCGCGGCGCTGCGGCGTGACATCCGGCATCCCGTCCGGCCGTATGCTTCTTGCTGGAAGCCGATGATAGCCAAACTCACTGTTCTCCTGATCACCGCCGGGGCCGCCGTTGCGCAGACCGCCGGCCGTCCGGAGGGCTTGTCGGCGCGGTTCACCGCCGGCATGGCCCTCCAATACCTGGACGAACCCTGGGTCCGGGTGCTCGGAGCGTCCGTCCGCATCCCCCTTCACGGACGCTTCAGCCTCGAGCCGGAGTTCGCTGCGGCCGGTTCGGTTTACCGGCAATGGACCGTCATTCCCAACCTCGTCGTGGACTTGAGCGACCGGCGCAAGCGGGCGGTCGCCTACCTGATCGGTGGAGCCGGTTATTTCCGCGAACTCGATACCCGGATACATTACGAACGGGAAGACTGGATCTGGAATGCGGGCGTGGGCGTTCGGGTCCGCGCCGGCAAACGCGTTTTCGTTTCTCCGGAGTTCCGCATCGGCGATCTGGCGCGGGCTACGGTCAGCATCGGCTATTTCTTCTGAGAAAGGAATCTCCCTATGCATTCGAGCGTTTGGGCGTTGCTTCTGGCGCTTTCGATTCCAGCGGCCGCCGCCGATGGCGCCGCCAAGGGCTGGGATCGGATCGGCCAAACTCCCAAGACCCAATCGGTGACGATCCACCTTCAGGACGGAAAGACCCTGAAGGGAAAGATCCAGGAAACCGGCAGCGACGGACTGACCTTGATTCAAGGCAGCGCCGTGAGGCAGGTAAAGAGGGCTGAGATCGCGAAGGTGACTAGGAAGTCGCGTCTCAAAGGGGCCCTGTGGGGCGCCATTGCGGGGACCGCAATCACGGCTCCGATAATGGCCGCCAAGGCCGGTTACATTGTCGACAAGAACAACCCGACCATCAAGGACCGGCTCGGCATGGCGGGGGTCGCCGGCCTGTTCTTCGGCGGAATCGGAGCTGGCGTGGGCGCGGCCGCCGGCACGTCCAGTATGATCTACCGGGCACCCGCGAGCGTCCCGGCGAAGAAGGCCGACCTTCCCACGGCGGCGGCTAGGAAGGCTAGGAGGCTACCGAAAGACGACGTGTGAAGGAGTCTCGACTCCTCCTCCTTGGCGTCTTGCGGCTCATCTGAGCGCGTTTTCCCGCCTCGTGGGGGGATACCGGCCCTAAACACCCTGTTTCCGGTTGAATGCGCTGCTGCTCCCTGCTTGCGCCATTCCCAGGGAGCCGCGTTGGGATCGGAGGAAGGCCGGCCGGCAGTCGCGGTTTCGGTGCGACGCGCTCCAGTTACGGGCGCTCACGGCACCGAGAGCGCGTTTGACGTCGGCGACTCGCGGATTACGGGCGCGCCCATCGCGGGTCGATTCGAGATGGGTCGCGCGTCGGGTTAGCAGACTCGCCGAGGTCTCGAATGGACCCCACATGCGGCCCGTCCGGCGGCATTTCCACGCGAAGGCGACAAACGAGCCAAAGTGGGTGCGTAAACGTTACGGCGTCAGTCGCGATCTATGAAGGTCGATGAGGAGTATTTGGCCCGCCGGAACGCCTGGAAGCCCGTTTGACGCTTGTCGGGTCGCTCGATGTCGGAACAGGAGGCGTATTCTTGCGGCCACACGGCGTGGCGCGGCCTGCGTCTCAGTAGGATTCACGAACCCCGTAGTGTTTTAGCTTGCGGATTAGTGGGCGGAAGTCGGGCTTGAGGCGCTTCTCGAAAGTGGTCTTCTGTAAGTCGATGGATCTGCTTTGGGGGGCTCAATTGCGAACAGCCCGAGCCGGACAACTCTCCTCGCTCGAGAGCCACGGGTGGACGGCTGCTGGGGAGGGAGGGAATGTGCCACAGGTCTCGCCGCTCTGGACGTCATTTGAACCGGAGCGTCACTTCGTTGGTGGTGCGGCCGTCGATGAACAGCTGGAGGGGGAGATCCCCCGGCATGCCCGGCTTGGCCTTGATTCGCAGGTTGACCTGGTCGAGACCCGGGTACTCGCTCTGTGGACCGGCGTAAAGCACATCGAACAATTGTTCGAAGAAGGGTACGGTCTTGACGCCGCCGAGACCGCTCCGACCGCGGATGCCCGTACCGAACAAGAGGAGGAAAACCTGGTCGCCCGGCGAGCCGAGGTCAATAGCCGCCGGCAAGCACTTGCCCGCACCGGCGGAGCAGTCGAAAGCGAACTGCTGAGTTTGGGAGCCGTCCGGGGCGACGCGGACGACGACTGCCGCCGGTGCGCCGCTCCCGTTGGCGTTGGCGGTGAAGATGCCGGGGGCAACCGAGTCCACCTGGACGGTCCCAGACCCGGCGACACGACCGGCGTTCGTGACCGTTACCGTCGCGGGGCCGGCCCCGGTCCCCTCGGGTAGCAGGTAATTCACCTGACCCGATGACACCGCAATCAGGGGCGCCAGGCGCTCGACTCCGGCACCGTCGCGGACCCTGACTTCCGTGCCAGCGAGCACCGTGGGAAGCGGAATAGTCGACGCCAGTTCGAGTCTTGGCGCGAGGTTCGTGCCAAACGCACTGACCATCGAAGCGGGGGACACCGGCGCGTATCGAAGGAAACTAGCCCCGGGCACGGACACGACGGCGTCGGACGGAAGCACGCCTTCGGAGATTTTCATTACAAAGGCATCCGGCACGTTGATCGCATTCGGATCACCGGCGTTCGGAACGGTCTGGGCTGCACCCGGCGTGACGGGGAAAGGCGACAGCGCGTGGCCGACGACATAGACTCCTCCTTGAGAATCGACCGCCACCCCCTCAGCGCCCGCTCCCCAGGCGGTGCTGAGATAGGTGGCAAAGCGGAGCCCGCTTCCGGCGGCGTCGAGCCGGGCTAAAAAGACGTCTGCCCGGTCACACAGGGAACCGCCGGTTATGGGGAAGCCACCGGAACTGGCCGGTCCGACAACATACGCGAGGCCGAGGGCATCCACCGCGATGGCGGTCGCCTGGTCGCCGCCAAGGAGAGTCGAGTACGCCAGGCGACTGCCGTCCGGGGCGATCTTGGTAACGAACGCGTCGCTGCTTCCTTGAAGCGCAGTTCGAAAAGCCGCTGGAGTGACCGGAAAATCGCCCGACATCGTGATGCCCGTGACGTATGCCGCTCCGGACGCATCCACTGCGATGCCGAAGCCACCGTCCGGCGACGTTCCGCCCAGGTAGGTGGAATACACCAGCGCGCTACCCGATGGGTTCAGTTTCGAAACGAAGGCGTCTTCACCCGAGCCGGCCTTGGCGCGTTGGAAGGTGCCCGGCGTGGTGGGGAAGTCCGCCGCACGGGTGCCGCCCGTCACGAAGGCATTTCCGAAGGAATCCACGGCAATGCGACTGGCCTCGTCGTTGCCGCTCGATCCCAGCAAAGTCGAGTAGACGAGCGCGCCACCATCGGGACTCAGCTTCGTCACGAAAGCATCCTGCCCGCCCTTAATCGCCGTCTGTGCCGCCCCAGGGGTCAGGGGAAATGCGGGATCGTAGGTCCACCCGCTGACGTAAGCGCTACCGGCCGAATCTACGGCGATGCCGCCGGCGATGGCAGGACCGAGGTACGTGGAATAGAGGACTGAGTTGCCGTCCGCGGACAACTTGAGGACAAATACGTCGCGTCCGGATGCACCTGCAGCCCGACGGAAGGCGCCCGGCGTGGTGGGAAAGTCCTTTGACACGGTGGTGCCGGTGACGTAGACCTGGCCGGCAGAGCCCAAGGCGATCCCGACGGCCGCATCGTCGCTGCTGCCGCCGATGGTTCGATAGTAGACCAATGCGGTACCGGCCGGGTTCACTTTGGCGACGAAGATGTCCGGAAAAGTGCTTCGCGCGGGCGTGGTTGTGCCGGTTACGTAGGCGCTGCCGGTCGAGTCCACGACGACATCTACGGCGCGGTCCTCTCCGTCCCCGCCAAGCAGCGTTGAGTAATTGAGGATCGGGCGGCTCACCTGTGCCGAAGCGGGGAGCCAGTAGAGCGTTCCGCACAAAATGCAAATCATGGAGTGTCTCATCTTCGCCTCCTCACTTAAGGTGAATCAAAACTGGGTTCGCCAGTCGGCCATCGATCACCAGTCGCAATTCCTGCACGTCCCGGACAATGGGCTGTGCGGGCAGCCGGACGTTGACCTGATCCAGCCCGACGAATTCGCCTTGCGGGCCGGCATACAGCACCTCGAGTGGGGGTCCGATGATGCTTGCCTGGACGGCCTGCAGCGAACTCCTCCCCCTGATGCCGGTTCCGAACAAGGTCAGCACAACCTGGTCACCCGGGCCGCCAAGATCGATCGGTACCGGTTGACAGGTGCCCGCAGCTGCACCGCACTGGAACACCAGCTGGTGAGACTGCGTGCCGTCGGGTGCGATCCGGATCGCGATGGCCGCCGGTGCACCGTGGCCGTCGGCATTGGCCGTGAACAAGCCGGGCGCCACGGCCTGGATGCGCATCTCGGCAGTTGCGACCGCTTGGCCGCCACGAAGCACCGTTAACGTCGCCGGTCCGGGGGCGGTCCCTGACGGAACCAGGAAGTTCACCTGCGTGGGCGCGACGAAGAATAAAGGAGCGAGGCGCTCAGTCCCCGTGCTGTCCCTAACCCGCGACTGGGTGCCGCCGAGGGTGGTCGGCAGAGGCGTCAATTGGGCAGCTTCCACTGACTGAGCGAGGTCAGTCCCGAACGCGCTGGCAATCGACTCAGCTGACAGCGCGCCGCCCGGCCGGAAGCTGGCGGCGGGAACGGCTCGCAGCAGTCCCGCTGGAGCGCGGGCGGCGATCTTCGCGACAAAGGCGTCTCCTTGGCCGCCGAAGTCAGGCTGGATGGCGCCCGGCACCGGAAGGTCTTCCGAGAAAGTGCGGCCGGTGATGAAGACGTTCCCCGCTCCGTCAATGGCGATGCCGTAGCCGTAGTCGACTCCGGAGCCGCCGAAAAAACTGGAGTACACGACGGCCGAGCCATCCGGCGCCAGGCCGGTGACGAATGCGTCCCGGACGCCTCCGAATAGACGCTGAAAAGCATCCACGACGGGGAAGCCGGACGATGTGGTGGTGCCGGTCACGAAAGCTGAACCGGAGGAGTCCACGGCGATGGCTAATGCCATGTCCTCCTGCGCCTCGGTTGCGGCCCCAAGGTATGTGGCATACGACAGTGACGAGCCGGCCGGGCCGAGTTTGGCCACGAATCCGTCCAAGCCGCCGGCGTGTCGCTCCTGGAACGCTCCCCGAGTCGTCGGGAAGTCGGTTGATGTCGTCGTGCCGGCGACATAGCCGTTCCCCGCCCCGTCGACGGCGACGCCGTAAATTACGTCGGGGCCGGTGCCGCCGAGATAGGTTGAAAATGATACCCCACCCCGCGGGTCGAACTTGGTGACAAAGCCGTCGGCAATTCCGCGGAGCGCGGACTGTAGAGCACCGACCGTGGGAAAGTCAGCGGAACCGGTGTAACCGGCCACCCAAGCGTTGCCTGCGGAGTCAACCGCAACTCCCTCGGGGTGGTCGAAGTTGGTGCCGCCGAGATACGTAGAGAAGACAAGCGCGCCTCCTTGCGGGTTCAGCTTCGCCAGAAAGGCATCGACCTGGCCTACGCGGTGGGTCGTCTGAAAGGCGGATAGAACAGGAAAGTCGTTCGACTCGGTGCCGCCCGTGACCAAGGCGTTCGCGCCGGCATCAACGGCTATGGCGTGGCCGTCGTCCTGAGCACTTCCCCCAAGATATGTCGAGTAGACCAGGGAAGTGCCGCTCGGCGCTAGCTTGGTGACGAATGCATCCTCGCCGCCGCGGAGGTCCGTTTGCAGCGCGTTGGTGACGGGGAAGTCGGCCGATTGCGTGCGGCCGGTCAGGTAGACCGAGCCCGAGGCGTCCACGGCGATCCCGTAGGCTCGATCGGTGCCCGAGCCACCCAGATACGTCGAGTAGACAACGGCAGTTCCGGCGGCGTTCAGTTTGACGATGAAGGCGTCGGCACCGCCGCGGTTGACGGCCTGCACTCCGCCCACAACGGGAAAGGCGGCAGACTCGGTGTTGCCTGTGACATAGGCATTGCCGACCGCGTCCACAGTCATGGCGGATTTGCGGTCGTCCGAGCTCACCCCGGTAGAGTTCTCCGCGCTGCTGCCGCCGAGATAGGTTGAGTACATGAGGACGGGGTCGATCACGAGGGGACGCGTCCGTTCGTAAGGCCCGACGCGGAAGCCGGCAAGTTTCGCGCCTCGAATCTCGTATGAGCCGTTGATCGCCCGCCTGCGCCCCTCAACGATTTGATAAAGGAGCGGCTTGCGCCATCGCACCGCTCCGGCGCCGGCGCGCACGACGAGTTCTCCCGCCGTTCCGATCTCCAGGGCATCAGCCCCGTCGAAGCGGAGGGCAATGCGTCGGGCGTCCGAGCCGGGCGCGACGATGAAGTCGAACTCGAGGCCGGCCGAGTGCCCGTAGTAGACGAGATCTATGCCAGGGTATACGCGGTCATAGGCCACCTTCGCGTACGTGGGCACGCCCGTGCGCCAGCGTGCCGGATCGTTGCCGAGGAAGTAGTTCGCCGTCCCGGGTAACTGGATAAGACCGCGTGGGGCCAGGACCGGGTTCGCCCCGGCCAGGACCATGCGCAGCGGCTTTTGTCCGTCGGGGGAGAGAACCGCCTCGCCCGCGGTCAGAAACAGCGTGTATGCTTTGCCGCGCGCCAGGTATTGTACACGCGCGTCCACTTGTCCTACGTTCGGTTCGAAGGAGACCGGCAAGCCCGTTCCTGTTGCGAGGAGCGGGACTGACAGAAGTATCGAGCAAACTACAGCTTTCATGGCAATCCTCGCTCACCGATTCGTGCGCAAGTGCTCACGGATCGGAGCACGTTCCGGAATCAGTCCAAGCACAGGCGTCAAGAGAATCAACCGCTTTCCGGACGGACGTCCCCGAAAGAAACAGAGACTGAAAGTGCAGCTGACCTGAGGGTGAACAGGGTGAGGGCCGACGACACTGTCTGTCGATTGCAGAGTCGAAGCGCTGGTCGATAGCGAGCACCCCAAAACCATTCATGGCGTTCCAAGCACCTCCGTCAGATGCATTCGCGTCACCGTACCGTTAAAGTGATATCCGTTTCACGACCCACGGCGGTTGTGGTCTCGCCGGCCGCGCGGCGGCCGCCCATATTGACCGTCACCACCACCCGGCCGGTGGGCACACCGGCGAAAACGAAGGATCCATCCGCGGCAGATGTCCTACTCTTGTTTGTGCTCCGCGCGAAGGCAAACGAGGCGCGCTGTTCTGCCGTAAACTCATCCTGAGCGGCAAGGGAACGCAGCCGTACTTCGGCTCCGCCCACAGGGTTGCCGGTGGTATCGACAACTCGTCCCCGGACGTTCGTGCCGTGCCGGCTCAGGATCAGCACCACACCTGTCAATTCGGAACCGTGCAGGTTTAGCGTTCCCGACGACGACATGAGCCACCCTTCATATTCCGCATGCAGCACGAAAGGCCGGCCTTGCGCTACCGCCGGGATCGTGAAGTCCCCGATATTGCCCGCGGCATCGCCTCCAGACTCCTCCGCAAGCCGCCAACGCCGCGCCTCTCCCCTGTAGTCCACCCACACCCGGGCACCCCTGACGGGGACGCCGTTTTCATTGAACACATGGCCCGACACCGAACCCGCGGGCGCGAGCAGAAACTGGACCACCGGGTTCCCCGTCCCGGGGCGCACCACGAGTTCACGCTCCTCGGAGACATACCCATCAGCCTTGGCCACCAGCAACACACGTCCAGCGGCGATGTCTATGGTGAACTGGCCTTGTGGGTCGGTGGGGACGGGGCTGATTCGGACAGGCCCATCCTTTACCACCGCAATCACCTCGCCGCGCAACGGCGCTCGCCCACTGGCGATTCGGCCCGTGATGCGAGCGCTGGTCTGAGCGCAAACGGTCGCAGCCGCGCAGAGCGCAACGAATAATAGCTTCATGACTTCACCTTCGCCTTCATTGGCAGCTGTATTTCGGATCTATCTGCGCATGCCAGGCGCAGGTGTCGTACCGATCCAGAAAAATGCCATAGTTGGATGCCATGGCGAATTGTGCATTCACCTTCGGCGGCCATGATGGGCTGTCGTAAAGATTGGGGCTGACCCATTCACTGCCCGCCGCCGGGCAATACCACGGCGTACAGTTCAGCGGAATCCAGGTTGCGGGGAAGTAGACGGTCTGGACCAGGTCGTCACAACAGATCGGGTCCAGTTCGTAGAGCGTCATATAACTCGAGCCTAGCCAGATGCCCTGGAAATCGGTGCATCCACCGGTGTCACAGTAGCCGTCACCGTCGCTGTCGTACGGGCATGTCGCAGCCACTTCACCGTAGTAGGTCCCCAGCACATTCACGTCGGTTGCGCTCTGCTGTTCCGAGCAAGTCGGCGAGTTGTAGAGAGAGCAGTTCGGAGGCCGGTACTGTGCCACATCGGTGCAGCTGTTCCACTCGTACCAGCCGTCTCTGCAGTCATATTTCCAATTGCCGTAGTTGTCGCATACCCAGCGATTCTGGCACCAGCCGTCGAACTGGTGTCCGTTGCGTTTGGAGCCGAACGGCGAACTCGCGCCCCAGTTGCCAAAAGGCGCGCTGTGAATGCCGCCCGGGCATTCCGAATGGACCGCGCCGATCACGGTTCGCTCGCGGTTGAGCCCGCCAATGGAAAATGCGCACGTCTGTGCCTGTCCTTCAGCCGCCATCCACGCGACTGCCAATACCATGCCAATGCCATGTTCCCACTTCATCTGTTACCGCCTAGCATTCGTTCGACCGCCGATTCCAACTCGGCAGCGCTCGCAACCGGTTGCCGGTTGACATAGAAAGCAGGCGTTCCTGAAACACCCACGGTGCGACCTAAGACAATGTCTTTACGGACGCGCTCCAGCGACTGCTCGCCCTTGATGCACATTTCGAACTCTGTTGTGTTCAAACCGCTATCGGATGCGGCGACACGTAAAGCCGCATCGCCCAGAGGCGGCGCGGCAGCGAAAATCCGGTCGTGCACCGGCCAGAAGCGGCCTTGGAAGTCGGCGCACACCGCAGCGCGCGCGGCGGGCAAGGCGCTCGCGTGGCGCTCCAGCGGGAAATGGCGAAACACCAGCCGCACGCGCCCCGGCCAGCGATCCAGAATGCGCTTCAGGTGCGGCTGTGCTGCCTGGCAGTAGGGACACTCGAAATCCGCGAACTCGATGATGGTCACGCTTGCGCCCGGATCTCCCAGTGACGGCCCCTCCTGGGCGGCAAAGTCCAGCGCGGCCAGACGGTCATCCACCAGCTGGTTGCTGATCTGGGCCTGCCGGCGCAAGCCCTCCAACAAAGAGTTCAGCGCGGCCGCACGCCGATTATCTTCGAGTGTCCGCCGGATCCGATACTTGGCCTCAGCGGGCAGCACTCCAGGAAACTGCTTCTGGCTCTGTACATATGCCTGGTCTACTTCCGCGGAGGAAACTTCAACTGATTCCACGTTCCGGCGCAGGTAGCCGTCGGTGTCCGTTCCCGCCTTCCGGGCTGCCTGCTCCAGCAGCAAGTTGTCAATCAGCTTGTTCAAAGCCGTCTGACGCAATTGGCGGGCGCGCTTCTCCATATCTTCCAACTGCGTTCGCACAACAGCATCGAGCTGGGCAGACGTAATGTCCTCGCCGTTGACGGTTGCGATAACCCGATCTGCCCCCGGTGGGCGATCGTCCGCCCAAGACAGGAGAACGCTGCAAGCGATGAAACTCAAGGATGGAAGCAGCTTGGCTGGCACGGCACCTTGCCTCAGGTAGACGCTGCCGGGTGCGCCGAAGGAGGAGTTCGCAGCAGGAGGGTTTTTCCGGCCCCGTCTCCAGGATCGCTTTGATCCGTGATCAGAATATCACCGGCACACGGCAACGTCAATGATATTCAGATCGTTACGTCCTTGATGCACGTGCCTAGCAATCCTCCGCACGGCGGCCGTCGCCGGCCTGCTTGAACCTGCTGCACAGAGCCGCCAGCCTGATTTTGTCGGCGAGTCCCTCGTTCGCTCCGTACGACTCGAAAGAGGGCACCGCCGTGCGGATCTCACGAAGGTCGGCCGTATCCAGGCTCCCACCCGGGACGTGAGCAGGCGAAAGGAGTTCGCCAATACTGTTCGAAGACCTGCCTTGTCGCCCAGCGTTTACCCACGGAGGCTGCGGGGCGCGTGCCTGCAAGATCGGGGCAGAAAAACCGGCTTTCTCAAGACTGGCCCAGCGCAGCCGCCACCAGCGGCCCAATGGAAAGAAAGCCCACTTTCGGTCAAGTGAACCTCGAACTGATAAACACTGCGGCAGGAGTAGTGCGGCCGGTTTCGCCACAGGCCCGTCGCTGCCTGCAGGAAGAGTATGGCCACTTCACAGGCTGTCGAGCAGCCGGACGCATAGTTCGTTTCGTTACGGCGTCGGTGGATAGACCGTCTGGAACGACTGCTGGCCCTTCATGATGATCAGAGTCGCATTGGATCCATTTGGTACAGGAGCGACTGTGAGGGGTCCGACAACACCCATGAAATTTGCGGAGTATCGAACCCGCGCTCCGGAAAACGCCTGCGATGCAGTCATGCCGCCAAACGGGAGAATGTCGTCCCGGCGAGTGTTTCCGTTGGATTGTTCCACATAGGAGCCCGCCCCCGCGTAAATGGTGAACGTGCCGTTTAGCGGGACGGAGGCTGGAACAAATTGCGTGCAGGTTCCTGACCTGCAGTCTTCTCCCCCGGTGAAGAAAACTACCGAGAGCATCGATGTGTCAAGGGCGAGACCAAGCGTGTCAACCCGCTGTGTCTTGACAGCCGATCTCGGCGTCAAGCCCCCTGCAAACGCGCAATATCGATGATCGAAATCAGGGTTCAGGGTGCATCCTCGCCAGAACACGGAATACGCTTTGGCGTCAGGATTATCTGCTGGAATCACATCAATGTTCCCAACCTGGCCCGAGTCCCAATGGGCAGATACCATGTCCCCGGTCGTCTTAGAGCTGAAGATTGCCTGGGCGGCGATGCCGGAGATGACCAACAACGGCACGCCGATTGCGATTCTTTGAGCGCTGAACATCACGGGCGGCCTCCAATACCACTTGAGAGTTTCATGCCTTAAACTCTGTTCCACACGTCGAGTCTACGCTGACACTCGCACAAATTCAAGGGGCTTTGGGGGCATGAGGGCAGCGGAGCCAAGTCCGGAGATCAGCGGCCAAGGGGAAGAGAGTGCCCGGCCGCGGAACCCGTTGGCGAAGCTGGCTTATCTTCCGGCACGGTGCACTCCGGTGTGCAACGGGCAACCAGAGGACGGGGGTGGTCCGGTTCCACAAGCCAGAATGCTCTTTCCGGATAGTACCGGAACAGTTCCTGGTTTGCTTGCGGCCCCAGGTCCCTCGCCCAGATGACTCGGGAGTGGTCGACGTCGGGCTCGTTGTAAACCCATTCTTCACCCAACGGGTGCAAGGGACCGTAGTGAACGAGTACTAAATGGCGGCCGCGCTCTCCGGCTATCCTGGTCTCAACGGAAGGGCGCATCCACATTGAATTCGGCAGCAACGGCATCTGCCTGGCCAACGCCTGCGAACCAACCCATGCCAGTGGCGTAGCGATCACCACCACAGCCCCCGCACGCCTCAAGTGCGTGCAGAAACACCGAGAGGCATATACCAACATGAGGATAAAGATGGAAGTGCACGGTGCGGCGTAGTGCACCTGGAAGCCGACCGTGAGCAGGATTCCCGTTATGCAGAGAGCCAAGGATAGAACCGCGACCCGAAACCGGCGTTCTCTGACGAACTCCGGAAAAGTCAAAACCACAAGGACCCATAGGGGGCCCCAGTAGAAAATGGCGATTCGCGCGATCTTCTTGAGGGTCTTTCCGGCAGCGCCGGTGAAAGTCGAATACTCGGCGTAATCGATCCCGAACGACAGGTGAGCCTCACGCAGAACTCGATCGCGGTATTCGGGAGCCCGCTGCGCGCGCTGCCAAATGAATGCCGGCACCGCTGCGTACTGCTGGATATATGCAGCGTGGGGCAGCCGGAGGGGACTCCCGGTCACGCGCCAGTTGTACCAGCATGTGAGTATTCCACCCGCTAGAATGACACATGCAAGGACGGGAGCTTGCTTTCGCAGCACTGCCCTGTCCCTTATCGCTGCCCGGCTGAAGTGCCGCACCACATAGAAGGCGATCGGGAGTGCCGTCAGAAAACCCTCATAGGGCCGGCTCGTCGCGAGGACCAACAACCCCAACCCTAGAATTGCCGCATCTCGCCGCCGGTTGTTTGAGAGTATCCTTGGCAAGGCCCCGAGCGCCAGTGCGCCGCCGATCGCAGCTGCGGCGCCACCCCAGTAACTGTTGGTCCAGTAGCTGAGAATTCCGTACCCTGCGACGGAGAGCAACCCGCCGTATAGCGCCCACGCTCGGGTTTCATACGCACGGAGCATCCAGACCACGGCCATAGACAGGCCAGCCATGCTCGCCAGCACTCCGGCCCAGGGCTCGCCGAAGAGTATCAAGCCGATGGCAAGGATCACTCCCTGAGCGGGCGGGTAGACTGACGCGTACGCAGGTTGCTGGAGAATAAAGAGCGTCTCGAAATGACGCCACATGGGATGTACCGGATTCGCGAACCTTCCCGCCGCAAGAGTGCGACCGAGAAACAGATAGCTGTGTTCGTCCGGTATGAGAGGAGTAGGCCGGGGGAGGATTGGCAAACAACAGAGCCGCACTGCGATTAACAGCGCACCAATTCCGCACACGCTCGCTACGCGATGCCGCCTCGACAGTTGTGCGAATGCAAGGCACAGGTGCTTCCTGACCTGGCGAGGCAGTATCGCAGCCCCAAGCAGGAATAACCCAACCACCATCACCTCGGCCATCGATGCGTTAAGCACAATCTCGCGCAGCAATAACGGTTGCCCCCGCCGGAGCTCGCCGTGGCATCAACGTGAACCAAGCTGAGCATGAGCGCTATCCCTGATTATATGACTCGCCAGGCAAGTGATCTAAATGCAGATTGCAGGCGGACCCGCATGAAGTTTGCTGTCCCCCCAGGACGCACCCTTTTGAGTGTCGAGAGGGTCGCCAGCCGATGTAGCCGGATATTGGGAACGCGATTCCAGTCCCGTCGCGGCCCTCGACCGCTCAGTCACGAGGAGTCGCGATGTGTTTACCGATGTAAGACCCCCCGGTCGGTCTGACGGAGGCACTTCCATCTCGGAAACTGTGCCCAAGGGCAGAAAAACCGCCATCCCGGAAAGTGGACCGGCCCGACCCACGGTCGGCGGCCCAATGGAAAGAAAGCCACTTTCATGGCACGACGCTACGAGATTGAGAAACAGCCATTTTGGTGGGGCATGCGGGCGCGCCCGGAAGGCCGGACTCGTTCTCGATCAGCGTGGCTCTCCCGCGTGCCTTGCTCTCGAGCAACCGTGAGTCTGCTGGCCCACGAAGGATTTCGCCGCCACGTTCGACATACTGGTTAGGACCGATGACGGACGAAGCGATCGCCGCACTGCTCCAGGCCGGAGACGAATGCGCCTGGCGCCACGTCTGCGATGATTTCAGCGCGCCGCTTTACCGCTACTGTTACTGGCTGGCGGGAGCAGATGCGGCCGCTGCCGAAGACCTCCGCCAAGAGGCGTTTCTCGCGGCCATCGCTGGAATCGCGGGCTACCGCGGCGAGGTTCCGCTGTTCGCGTGGCTCAGCGGCATCGCGCGGCATAAAGCGTCGGATGCGCACCGGCTGCGCCGCCGCCATGTCGCACTGGATGAAGCTGCCGATGCGCCCGCCACGGGCCCCTCGCCCGAAGCGGGCGCGCTCGCCGCTGAGCGGAACGCGGATGTGGTGGAAGCGCTGTGGAGTTTGGCTCCGGACTACCGCGCCGCCCTGCTGGCCCGCTACTTCGATGACGAAAGCGTGGAGCGCGTGGCCGCCCTCCTGGGCCGGTCCTACAAGGCCGCCGAGTCGGTTCTCTCGCGGGCGCGCCAGGCGTTTTTCGAACGCTTCAGAAAGGAGTACAAGCATGGATGACAGACTGCAGCGCACTGACGAAGAAACCGAGCTGCGTGATTTGCTCCGACAGGCGATGGCCGGGCCGGACCGCCCGCTCACCGCGGCGCAGACCGGGGAGATTCTCGCGAGCCTCCCTGCTCGCCCGGGCCCGGCTAACGGCGTGCTCTGGGCGCTGCTGCCGGCCGCGGCCTGCCTGGCGCTGGCGATCACCGCGGCGTTCTGGGGTGCGGTTCCGGCACAGGTGCGGGGCTTCGCCATCGTGGTGGCCGCTGGCAATCTGGCCCTCAGCCCTGTGGCCGCCCTGGCGCTGGTTTGGCGAAGGAGATTTCAAAATGCGATCTAAAGTGACACCGCTGCTGGCCGCTTCGGTGGCCGCCCTCTTGATTACCACCCTCGCGCTGGTCGCCGGCAGCGGCAAGCGCGACGAGTGGCTGAAGGAAACCGGCCAAACGCGCCGCGCGGTGGAAGAGTCCGCCGCCCAGCTGCTGCCCGCGACCGTGGAATCGGCCGCTGATCCGCGGCTCCGCACCGCTGCAGTGCAACTGGCGCAACAGCCCTACGTCACGCGGCTCTGGCTGGTTGACCCCAGCGGCCGCATTCTGCTTACCCGCAACAGCCCGGGCCGCGAGGGCGATTCGGTCCATGATCTGGCCCCGGACGATTTCGCCGCCGTGCTGCGCGGCGCGCCGGACGCCGCGCTTACCACGTCCCAGCGCACGCAGCTGCTGGCTATGGCCGCCCAGCAACGCGACGGCGATCACAACGACGTTTTCAAACCCTTCCTGCGCGAGGTTAGCACGCCCCGCGGAACGGACGCGGCCTTCGTCGCCCTCTGCTACCTGGTGAACCCGGAATCGAGCGGCTTCACCCCACTGCTCCTGACTGCAGCCGCTGGGCTGGGCATCTACTGGATTGGCCTGGTGGGATGGGTGTTCCTCGATGCCCGCGCGCGCCGCGAGAACGCCGCCCTATGGGCCCTGTTGGTGTTCTTCACCAACCTGGTGGGAATACTAGCCTACCTGCTTGCCACGCGGCGGCCGGAAAAGGACGCCGTGGAAACCAGGCCACTGGCGCCATAAAGCGCGAGCACTATGTTGTCGAATCCCCGTCCCGGTTTCAGTGACCCTGATGTATCAGGGCGCCAACGTTCTATGCGGACTACATGATGACGGAGACGAACGTCGCGGCGCGTGCGAACGGCATTGCGGACGAAAAACCGCCTTATCGTAGACTGGACCGGCTGATCCGCCATCGGTGGCCCACTTTCCGATATGCCCACTTGTCGGGAGGTTATCGGAAAGTACGCCATCATTCCCGCACGAAGACCGTCACAAGAGGCGGGCGGCGGTGGAGGCGATGGCGTGCGGGCAGACCCGCGCTAAAGCCCGCCAACATTCGGGATGCGCCGTGATCCGGGACTTGGATTTGGTAGGATCGACTGGGTGGATAGTTTCCGGATGCGCCGTATTC